>NZ_JBNDIK010000011.1:0-177433 GCF_050434365.1 Massilia sp. UYP32 | reverse complement strand
ACGGCGGAACGGGGCAGCGCCGGGCAGCTGCTGAAGTGGAAATGGACACAGCTTAAACTAGCCGGCTGAGTGTCTTGACTGATGGGTCCACTTTAGTTTCGAGGCCATCCTGGATGGCGCCCGCCAGCGGGCTGCCGATGACGATGCCCTGCTCAGCGAGGTCAGCGGCGTACTGGATTCGCTGTACGCCTATTTTTCTAAAGACGATGGAGTCCCTGCATGAACGATCCAGCAAACAGTGGCGGCAGGCCTGCCTATACCTTGTGGCAGATGATCGCCTACATGCTGCGTTTGGGTGCGCTTGGGTTTGGCGGCCCGGTAGCATTGGTCGGATACATGCATCGCGACTTGGTGGAGTCACGTAAATGGGTATCGGAAGCTGACTATAAGGAGGGACTGGCGCTGTCGCAATTGGCCCCCGGCCCTCTGGCTGCCCAGCTGGCGATTTACCTCGGTTATGTGCATTACCGGATATGGGGTGCGACGCTGGTCGGCATCGCCTTCGTTATCCCGTCATTCATTATTGTGGTCGTGCTTGGCTGGGCCTATGTCCGTTTTGGTGGACTATCGTGGATGCAGGCAGTGTTTTACGGGGTTGGCGCAGCTGTCGTGGGCATCATCGTGATGAGCGCAAAAAAGCTCACCGAGAAAAGTGTCGGCAAGGACAAGCTGCTCTGGGCCATCTATCTAGTATTGGCGGCCGTCACCATCGCCACCGAGTCGGAAATCGCCTGGCTCTTCATTGCGGCCGGTGTCCTGGTGTGGTTTTGGCGCGCGCCACCGAAGTGGCTTAACCGTGGCAGCGTCAACGCGCTTGCCGCCACCCAGCTGCCGATGGTCTCGAGCCTGTATGCAGCGGCGGACGTGTCGCTGCTGGTGCAGATCGCGCTGTTTTTTGCGAAAGCCGGCGCCTTCGTCTTCGGTTCCGGGCTGGCGATCGTGCCCTTCCTGTACGGGGGCGTAGTTACCGAACACGCGTGGCTGACGGAGAAGCAGTTCGTCGACGCCGTTGCAGTTGCCATGATCACACCGGGGCCGGTGGTTATTACCGTGGGCTTCATCGGGTATCTGAATCGCCACGACTTCCATAGACACTCCTGAGCCTATAATTGTAGGGTCAAGGAGAAAGTATGAGCGGCAAACGGTATCCCGAAGAATTCAAGATCGAAGCGGTCAAGCAAGTGACGGAGCGTGGGCACGCGGCGACGGAAGTTGCTGCACGGTTGGGCGTCAGCTCGCACAGCCTGTACCAGTGGGTAAAGCGCTACAGCGCACCGCCGGCCGAGCGGCAGAAGGTGGACGATCAGCAGGCTGAGATGAAGCGCCTGAAGGCCGAGCTGAAACGCGTTACCGAGGAGCGCGATATTTTAAAAAACCGCCCCGCACGGTCGCCCGTGGCCCTCATGAATAGAAACTCCAGAAGAGTACACTGGTTGCACGCAGGACTGTGACCGAACGCTTTTTGGAGGCATAGACCCCGTCAAAAAACCTGGTCCAGGGGAAGCTGCGGACTCATATGTGGCGGCGCCATCTGGCGCCCCCGTTTAGGAAGTTGATCAATTCCGAGTCCCCGTCCTGCACCTGACTATCCAGGAGGTGGCCCATGTCCAGAGAGCGTTCACGATCCAAGCCCAGCGGGCTGCCGATCATTCATCCATTCGCGGCCGGCATCGATATCGGTGCACGATTCCACGTCGCCGCCGTCAGCCCGGATCTGTGCGACGAACCAGTCCAGACGTTTCAGGCTTTTACCAGTGATCTGGAACGCATGGCCAATTGGCTGGTTGCAACCGGAACGAAAACGGTCGTGATGGAATCGACAGGCGTCTACTGGGTCGCCGCCTTTGAAGTGCTCGAGTCGCACGGGCTCGAAGTCATCCTGGCCAACGCCCGCGAAGCGCGGGCCGTCCCAGGTAGAAAAAGCGACGTCAACGATGCCCAGTGGCTGCAGCGTTTGCATGCCTGCGGCCTGCTGCGTGCTAGCTTCCGTCCTGGCCGCGATATCGCAGAGTTGCGGGCCTATCTTCGCGCCCGCGAGAAGCACACCGACTACGCTGCCGCACATATCCAGCACATGCAGAAGGCGCTGACGTTCATGAACATTCAGCTCCATCACGTTATCGCCACGATCACCGGCGTCACGGGCATGAGGATCATCCGTGCCATCGTTGCCGGCGAGCGCAATCCCGATACGTTGGCGGCGATGCGCGATGTGCGCTGCAAGGAAAGCCTGGAAACCATCCGCAGTGCGCTGGTTGGTAATTACCAGCCCGAACACGTGTTTGCGCTCAAGCAGGCGCTTGCCCTTTACGATTTTTATCAGCGCTGCATCGACGAATGCGACGTGGAAATCGAACGTACGGTGGCGGGGCTGAACATTGGCAAGACGATGCCGGACGCGCCGCTCCCGAAGGCCAAACATCGCAGCAAAATGCCGAGCGATCCTAAGTTTGACGTGCGCGCTGCCCTGTATCAGCTAACCGGCACCGATCTCACGCAAATCCACGGCGTCGGCCCATTCCTGGCATTACGGTTTATCGGCGAATGTGGTACGGACATGGGTCGATGGCGTAGCGCGAAACACTTCACGTCATGGTTGACGTTGTCACCCGGCTGCAAAATCAGCGGCGGCAAGGTGCTGTCGGCGCATACGCGCAAGACCAGCAGCCGGCTGACCGTCGCGATTCGACTGGCAGCCGTCACCGTTGGACGGAGCGACACCGCGCTCGGCGCGTTCTACCGACGTCTTGCAGGACGCATCGGCACGGCCAAAGCAGTGACCGCCACAGCCCGCAAGATTGCGGTCCTGTTTTACAACGCTATGCGGTATGGTATGGATTACCGGGACCCCGGTGCCGACCACTATGAACAGCAGTATCGCGATCGCGTGGTCAAGCAGCTGCATCGGCGCGCAGCGCAGTTCGGATTTGCTCTGCAGCCTCAGGAATCAATGGCTAGCGGGTGAGTTTCTTAGGAAGGCCGCCGCGTACTTTGCCAAGATGTCCGGGTAAGGTACGCCTTCATTCGCGATGCCCGTAACGAACATTCGATCCGAAGGCTTTGCAAGATGATGACAGTGCATCCCAGCGGTTTCTACGCCTGGTGTGCCGAGCCGGAAAGCCAGCGAACCCAGGAAGACCGGCGCCTGCTCGGGCACATTAAGCAGTCGTGGTTGGAAAGCGGCGCAGTGTACGGCTACAGGAAAGTCTCGGACGACTTGCGCGACCTGGGCGAGCAGTGCGGGATCAACCGCGTTCACCGAATCATGCGCGCCGCCGGCCTGCACTCGCAAACAGGCTATGGCAAGCGCCGCTTCAAACGCGGCGGCATTCCATCGGTAGTAGCACCAAACCACCTGCAGCGGCAATTCGATGTGACTGAACCAAACAAGGTTTGGGTCACGGACATCACGTACATCCGCACGCATGAGGGTTGGTTGTACCTGGCCGCAGTGCTCGACCTGTTTTCACGCCAGGTCATCGGCTGGTCGATGGGTTCGAGGATGGATCGCGAGTTGGCTCTGAACGCTTTGCTGATGGCTGTCTGGCGTCGCCAGCCTAAGCAGACCGTCATGGTTCACTCGGATCAGGGCAGCCAGTTCAGCAGCTACGACTGGCGCGATTTTCTGAGAGCGCACAACCTCGAACAGAGCATGAGCCGACGCGGCAATTGTCACGACAATGCGGTCGCCGAGAGCTTTTTCCAGCTACTGAAGCGGGAACGTGTTCGCCGGCGGATCTACATTACTCGCGATGAGGCCAGGCAGGACATCTTCGACTATATCGAGATGTTCTACAATCCGAAGCGCCGGCACAGTTTCAGCAATGACTTGTCGCCGGTCGAGTATGAAAAGCAGTATTTCCAGCGGCTCTCGAGTGTCTAGAAAAGCTGTGGCGATTCACATCGTGCTTGCCTGCGCCTGCTATAGTATTAAGCAGTAGCTTTATGTCAGATAGAGGTAGAGCTACTGCGAACTACGTGAGAACGCTGCGAATTCGCTGCGAAGTTTTCTGAGACGCTGCGAAGTATTCTGAGAACCTACAACTACCCGCTTCAGACCACCGACCCCAGCTTGAAGATCGGCAAATACATCGCAATCACCAGCCCGCCGATCAACACCCCAAGAATCACCATGATCAGCGGCTCCATCAGCGACGACAACGCCGCCACCGCCTCATCGACCTCATCCTCGAAGAAATCCGCCACCTTGCCCAGCATCGCATCGAGCGACCCCGACTCTTCGCCGATCTGCACCATCTGGATCACGAGGTTCGGGAACACGTCCGCATTCTGCATCGAGGCGGTCAGGCTGGTGCCGGTGCTGACCTCGTTCTGGATCTTGCGCGTGGCTTCCAGGTAGACCGCATTGCCCGACGCCCCGCCGACAGAATCGAGCGCTTCGACCAGCGGCACGCCGGCCGCGAACATGGTCGAGAGGGTGCGGGTCCAGCGCGCGATGGTGGCCTTGCGGATCACGCTGCCGAAGATCGGCAGGCGCAGCAGCAGGCGGTCCATCACCTGCTGCATCCTGAGCGAGCGGCGCCAGGCCTGGAAGAACAGGTACAGCCCGGCGAACAGCGAGCCGAAGATCACGTACCACCATTCCACGACGAAGTCGGAGATCGCCATCACCACCACGGTCGGGGTCGGCAAGTCGGCGCCGAAGCTCGAGAACACCTGCTTGAAGGCCGGCACCACCCAGATCATGATCACGGCGGTGACGACCAGGGCCACCGCCAGGATCGCGATCGGATAGGTCAGGGCCGACTTGATCTTGCCCTTGAGCGCCAGGGTCTTTTCCTTGTAGATCGCCAGGCGCGTGAGCAGGTCTTCCAGGATGCCGGCCTGTTCGCCGGCGCCGACCAGGTTGCAGAACAGCGGATCGAAGTACAGCGGGAACTTGCGGAAGGCGCGGTTCAGGCTGGTGCCGGTCTCGACGTCGTTGCGCAGGTCCTGGATCAGCTTGGCCATCGACGGGTTGCTGTGGCCCTTGCCGACGATGTCGAACGATTGCAGCAGCGGCACGCCGGCCTTCATCATGGTCGCGAGCTGGCGCGTGAACATGGTCAGGTCCTTGTCCGTTATCTTGCGGCCGCTGCGGTAGACCTTCTTCTTGACCTTGGTGACCATGATGCCCTGGCGGCGCAGGGTCACGTTGACGATCGCCTCGCCGCCGGCGCGCACTTCGCCGCGCACCACGCGGCCGGTCTTGTCCTTGCCCTCCCAGGCGTACACGTTTTCCTTGACCTGCGCGCCACGGCTCTTGGGTTGGGGGGATGTTGCCATTGTTCGTATTCCTGTCCGGGTCTTATTCGTTGGTGCAGCCAAGCACTTCTTCAAGGCTGGTCAGCCCCTGTTTTACTTTCAGCAAACCCGAGCGGCGCAACGAGTTGACGCCTTCCTTCTCGGCCTGGGCCGCGATTTCCATGGAATTGCCATTGGCCAGGATCAGCGCCTCGATACTGGGGGAGATCGGCATGATCTGGTAGATGCCGACCCGGCCCTTGTAGCCCGAGCCCAGGCAGCGGTCGCAGCCGACCGGGCCGTAGGGCCGCCAGTCGCCGTCCAGGTCGCTGTCGCGGTAGCCGGCGGCCAGCAGGGCCTCGCGGCTGATCTCGAGCGGCTGCTTGCAGCCGCACAGGCGCCGCGCCAGGCGCTGGGCCGTGATCAGGATCACCGACGAGGCGATGTTGAACGGCGCCACGCCCATGTTCATCAGGCGCGTCAGGGTCGACGGCGCATCGTTGGTGTGCAGCGTCGAGAACACCATGTGGCCGGTCTGGGCGGCCTTGACCGCGATGTCGGCGGTTTCCAGGTCGCGGATCTCGCCGACCATGATGATGTCGGGATCCTGGCGCAGGAAGGATTTCAGCGCCACCGGGAAGGTCAGGCCGGCCTTTTCGTTGACGTTGACCTGGTTCACGCCCGGCAGGTTGATCTCGGCCGGGTCTTCGGCGGTCGAAATGTTAATGCCTGGCTTGTTCAGCAGATTCAGGCAGCTGTACAGTGACACGGTCTTGCCGGAGCCGGTCGGGCCCGTCACCAGCACCATGCCGTAGGGGCGGGTGATCGCTTCCAGCAGCAGCGCCTTCTGGTCCGGATCGTAGCCGAGCGCGTCGATGCCCATCTGCGCCTGGGTCGCGTCCAGGATACGCATCACGGTCTTTTCGCCGAACAGCGTGGGCAGGGTGCTGACACGGAAATCGATGGTGCGGGTGGCCGACATGATCAGCCGCATGCGGCCGTCTTGTGGCACGCGTTTTTCGGCGATGTCCAGCCGCGCCAGCACCTTGATGCGCGACACCAGTTTTTCGCGGATCGACAGCGGCGGCGAGGCGTGGTCGCGCAGCACCCCGTCGACCCGCAGGCGGATCCGGTAATACTTTTCGTAGGGCTCGAAATGGATGTCCGACGCGCCCATCTGTACCGCGTCCATCAGGATCTTGTTCAGGAAGCGCACGATCGGCGCGTCCTCGACGTCGCTGGCGGCCTCCGGGTTCGTGGCCGCCTGCTGGTCTTCTTCGGCGAATTCGATCTCGGCGTCGTCGCCGGCCAGCTCGCTCAAATCCTGTTCGGCGCCCTTGGCGATCGCAGCCAGCAGATTGAGCAGCGCGTCGTGCGGCACGATCACCGGCTCGACCGTCGCCTCGCTCTGGAACTTGATCTGGTCCAGGGCCTGGTTATTGGTCGGGTCGGACAGCGCGACCGACAGCTTGTTGCCGCGCTTGGCCAGCGCGATCACGCGCTGGGCCTGCATCAGCCTGGCGTCGATGGCGCTGGTGGGCAGGAACTCCGGCGCGAAGGCCGACAGGTCGAACAGCGGATAGCCGAAGGTCTCGGCGCAGAAGGCGGCCAGCGCGCGCGGCTCGATCGCGCCGCTGGCGAGCACGGCGTCGATGAAGGCGGTCTTTTCCTGGATGGCCTTCTTGTGCAGCATGTCCGCCTGTGCGGCGCTCAGGCGATTGGCCTGCACCAGCGCGCGCGCCAGGCCCGACAGCGCGGTGCCGGTGGTCGTGTTGGGGAGGACTGCTGCCATATGCGCCGTGTGTGGGAACCTCAAGGGAAGCGACAAGGGCGCCGGGCGAGCCGGCGGATCAAAGGATCATGCCTACAGGCACTAAATTTGTAAAGGATTTGGTGTGCATGAGATGCGTCCGTACCACGTGGACGAATTGGCATTCCGGGCAGGATCGCCCGGAATGGATGGGCTGGTATTGCGCTGCTTCGCGTGCGGCGCGTTAAGCTTGATGAAACAGTCTTGGCAAAGCTTTCACGGTCGTGGTCGGTTCGGAAACCTGCAGCCTGAACACCGCCAGCGCCTCGGTCAGCTGCCCGGTCTGGTCGGTCAGCGACTCCGCCGCCGCCGATGCCTCTTCGACCAGGGCCGCGTTCTGCTGCGTCATCTCGTCGATGCTGCCGATCGCGCGGCCGATGTCTTCGATGCCCGCGTGCTGGCGCGCGCCGGCGTCGCGGATTTCGACCATGATGGTCTGCACCTTGCGCACCGCGTCCACGAGCTGTTCCATCGTCGCTCCCGCTTCGTCGACCAGCGCGCTGCCGGCGTTCACCTTGGACACCGAATCGCCGATCAGTTGCTTGATTTCCTTGGCCGCCGCCGCCGAGCGGTGGGCCAGCGTGCGCACCTCGCTGGCCACGACCGCGAAGCCGCGGCCCTGTTCGCCGGCGCGCGCCGCTTCCACCGCCGCGTTCAGCGCCAGGATATTGGTCTGGAAGGCAATGCCATCGATGGTGGCGATGATCTCGACGATCTTCCTGGACGAGGCGTCGATGTCGCCCATCGTGGTCACCACGCCGCCCACCACGGCGCCGCCGCGGGTGGCGATGTCGGTGGCCGAGGCCACCAGGGCGTTGGCCTGGCTGGCGTTGGCGGCGTTCTGGCGCACGGCGCCGGTCAGCTCTTCCATCGCGCGCGTGGTGCGGTCCAGGCTCGCCGCCTGCGATTCGGTGCGGCGCGCCAGGTCGGCGTTGCCGCTCGCGATCTCGGTGCTGGCGTTGGCGATGGTGTCGGCCGAACCCTTGATGCCGGCCACCAGCGTCGCCAGGCGTTCGCGCATGTCCTTCAGCGCCACCAGCAGGCTGTCGTTGTCGCCCGCTTCGATCCGGATATCCATCGACAGGTCGCCGGCGGCCACCGCCTGCGCGATCGTGCGCGCATAGGCCGGCTCGCCGCCCAGCTGGCGCCAGATGGTGCGCACCACGAACCACGAGGTGATCGCCAGCGCGGCGAGCACGGCCAGGGCGCTGGCGACCATCGCCACCAGCGTGTTGCGCACGCTGTCCTGGCTGGCGGCGATGCCGGCCGCGAACTGGCGCTGGGCGCTGTCGACGGTCTTGGCCAGGTCGGCGTTCAGGGAGGCCAGCGCCGCCTGCATCTTGCCGACCGTCGCCTGCGGGTCGCCCTGTTCCATTTCGAGCATGATGCGCGCCGACGACAGCGCGGGAGCGTAGTAGGCGTCGAATTCGTTCTTGAGGCGCGCGCCGGTCGCTGCATGGCCCGGGATCTGTCCAAGCTTGTCGAGATCGGCGCGCACCTTGTTCGCCTGCGCGCCGACCTGCTCGATGCGCGCCTTGTCGCCCTCGGTCACGGCGTCGGTCAGGCCCTCGGTGACGGCGGCGATGTCGAGCGTCACCGCCTTGACGGCATCCATCAGCGGGTAATCGACGGTTTCGGTGGTGGTGATCGACGCCAGTGCGCCGTTCGCGATCGTCACGCTGGCGCCGGCCCCGAGGCCGAAGATGATGGCGGAAATGACGGGCAGTGCCCAGATCCTGCGCTTGATGCTCATGATGTCTCCAGATATGCGAGACCCGCCGGGCGGCGAATGCCGTCGGCGGATCGACAAGGCGGCGCGGCAATGCCGGCCGCCTGGCAGATGCCATTTACTGCGCGGTGTGGACGACCTTGACCGTCGCGTCGACCGCGCTCTTCTCGATATAGCCGATCGCTTTCGGGTTGGCCGCCACGGCCGCCTTCACGGCCGCGCTGTCGGCGACTTCCTTCGGCATCGTGGCCTTGCCGGTGAACACCAGCTTGGACCACAGCGCCTTGGCCTGGGCCGCGTCCTTGTCCGCGACCTTCTTGTAGAAGTCGGCGCGGATCGGTGCGCCGTCCGGCTGGTCGATCGGGGTCATGGCCGTCGATTTACCGAGGAAGAACTGGGCGACCTGTTCCTTGGTCATGCTGCTCTCGGCCGCCTTGGGATTGACGACCACGACCACCTGGGCCATTGCCGGCAGGACGGCGAAGCTCGATGCCGCGCACGCGGCCAGAATCAATTTCTTCATGTTCGCTCCTTCAGAACACGAAATCGAGGGCCACGGCGCCCACGGTCACCGGACCGGAGAAGCCAGGCTGGGCGTTGATGAACAGGCCGTTGCCGCTTGGCTTGATGCGGTCGATCTGGACCTTGAGCGCCACCGAGCTGGCGAAATCCCAGCGCACGCCGATGGTGTCGGTGGTCTGCTCGCCCTGGCCCACGCCCGATACCGGGATGCGGCGCACGGCGCCGTCCAGCTGCATCAGGGTCGGGGTGCAGGCCGCGGGATAGCCCGCCGGGCAGGCCGCAGGCACGGTGCTGTTGATGGACCCGTCGATCTTCAGTTCAGACCGCGTGTAGTACGGCAAGAACTTGCCGATGCGGTAGCCGCCCATCACGTACCAGGAGGTGGTGTCGTTGATATAGGTCTCGGTCTTGCGCTTGGCGAACTCGGTCTGCAGCACGAAGTTGTTCCAGTCGGCGGTCAGGCCGATCGAATTGAAGGTGCCCTTGGCATCCTTGGCTTCGATCTGGCCGGCCAGGTCGGTCAGCTGTGGCAGGCGATAGCCGGCGCCGGCGGCGCGCAGCGAGCCGACCAGGGTGTTGAGCGAGGCCAGGTCGTCCACCGTGATCCTGGTGCGGGCATGGCCGACGCGCAGCGTGAACGGGCCATTCTCGGCGACCACGTTCAGCGCCACGATGTCCTTGCCGCGCACGTGGAAGCCGTCGAGCGGCGACTTGATGGCGCCGGCCGCCAGCTGCGACGTGACGGTGGTGTTGCCGTAGTCGCGACGCCAGGTGATGTCGGCGCCGTCGACGCTGTTGAACGGCACTTGCGAATACACTTCCGACGGCGGACGCAGCATGGTGTTGGCGTAGCCGACGTTGCGGTAGTCCGAGATCATGAAGACCGGCAGGCCGACGCGGCCGACGCGCACGCTCAGGTCGTCCGAGATGCGGAACTTGGCGAACGCCCAGCTCAGTTCGGCGCCGTAGTGTTCTTCGGCATCCTGGCGCACCAGGCCCTGGGCAGTCAGCGACAGCCAGTTGTTGACCGCGTAGTCGGCCTGCAAGCCGAGGTTGGAATCGACGCCGGTGCGGAAATTGTCGGCGGCGCCGCTGGCCTGGTTCGGGCGACCGAACTGGGCGCGGTCGTCGTCCGACCAGGTGAGGGCGGCGGTGCCGAAACCGCTGATCTTGACGGCGTTATCTTGCGCCTGGGCCATCGCAGGGACGACCAAGGGGAGCGCCAGCAGGCTGGCGAGAATCTTTTTGTTCATTGCGGGGGTGATACCGGATTTGTAACGTGAGCTGCTAGGGAAGATGCGCACGCAAGGGCAGCAGGCATGGGCGCTGGAAATTATTCTATCCAGCAGGTAATTTTCGCAGCAACAAATTTATGACAATTGGAGATATTTGGAGATGCTTTGCCATATTCTGTGGCTGGATTGACACATTTCGTTGTCAGATTTAGTTCCACCAATGACAAGTCGGCCCTGCTGTCGGCAATCTGGCCTGCACCGCTTCGTGGACGATGCCGGCGCCAACCGCCTCCTCGGCGGTATAGATACGGGCCTGGCCGGTCAGGTGCGGCCGGATGTCGGTTTCATGGCCGGCTTCGCGGGTAGCCTCGCGAAAGATGCTGGCGTAGCGTTCGGCATCGAAATCCAGGCACTCGCGCCACTCCGACACGCGCGCATGGTCGGCCGCCACCAGATTGCCGAAACCCCAGTGCAGCGGGTGGATCAGGAAGCGCGTGCCGGGGCAGGCATAACGCTTCTGGCCGGCCAAAAAGATCACCACGCCGACCGATTCGACGCTGCCGATATTGTGGGTGGTGAGCGGGATCGGCAGGGATTTCAGGAAGAAGTAGAGCGCGAAGCCGGCCGTCATATTGCCGCCCTCGGTCGACATGTGCAGCGCGATCTCGGTCGCGCCTTTTTGCAGCGCCTCCAGGCAGCAGTTGCGCACCGTGCAGGCGGAGTTGTGGTTGATCGGGCCGATGAAATGAACGATGTGCAATGCCATATGCGCGCCTCCCCTCCAGCGGTAGTATCCGGCCCCCGAGCATAGCAATATTCGTCAGCGCGGCGCGTCTTCCTGGACGGCGCCGGCCCTATGGCCTTGCCCGAACGTCGCTGCGCAATTGGGTAATGTCGCGGCCGGCTCGATCGCGACATGCCGGCCGCCGATCTCGAGATCGGCCATCGGCGGCGCTACCGCGCGCACCCGGCCCGCGCGCAGGGCGTCGAGCATGGGCGCGCAACCGGTCAGCGACGCGGGCAGGCTGCCGGCGATTTCCCAAGCGCCCTGGTCGTCCTGGCGCAGCACGGCATTGCCATGGTCGCGGGCGCCGATCACGACGACCTCCAGCCTGGCGTCGCCGCCGAGATCGATCACATAGGCGTCGCACGGCGTCTGCTGGCGTTGCAGGCATAGCGGCAGATTGTACTGCCCGTCGACTTTCTTCCAATCGTAGTGCGCGAAGCCGGCGGGCAGGGAGGCGCCGGCCGGCCAGACCTTGAGGTTGCGCGCGATCTGCGCCGGCGCGTCGGCGCCGAGTGGGCGTGGCTGGCGCAGGCGCGCCAGTTCGGCGCGCAGCCAGTCGGCGTCGGGGCCGGCGGCGTCTTGCTCCAGCCGCGCCAGCGCCGCGCGGCCATGGCGCGCCCCGTGGTGATGAAGGTAGGCGACGTCCAGCTGGCGCAGCGTGAGCTGGCCCGCCGCCAGGCGCGCCAGCTGGCTGTTGACCGCGATGCGGCCCGGATCGAGGACGGGCGACAGCAGCAGCACCAGCACGGCCAGCACCACGAAGGCGGCTGCGATATTGACGCCGGCCAGGGTGCGCAACCAGCCGCGGCGCAGTGCTGCCGCCGCATAGCCGCCGGCATAACAGGCCGCGACCAGCAGGCTGGCGGCGGCGATGACGCGGTCGGCCGACCAGCCGTGGTCCGCGACCCGCAGCGCGAGGGCATGGGCGGCGAGCAGCGTCAGCGGCACCAGCAGCAGGCAGGCGATGCGCGCCGACGCGGCCAGCACGCGCGCCGGCGGGCTGGCGCCGTCCTGGTAGGCGGCATTGATCAGCACCACGAAGGCAGCCGCCGCGCTGAGCAGCATGCCGCCGGCGCTGCGGGTGGCCCACAGCGGATCGAGACCGGTGAACGGCAGGCTGGCCAGGAAGCCCCCCACCAGCAGGGTGAGCACCGGCAAGATCCAGGACAGCAGCACGTGCAGCAGGTTGCGGATGCCGCGCACGATGGCGGGCTTGACGTCGGTCAGGTGCATCGCCACCGAGAACGCGAAGGCGGTGACGGGAATGAAGAACCAGGCCTTGCCGATGGCCCAGCTCAGGAAATTCAGTTTGACCAGGTCGAACAGCGCGGCGCCCAGCTGCAGCACCATCCAGGTCGCGCCCACGAACACGAGGCAGAACAGGATCTGCAGATTGAGCTTCCAGGCGACCTCGAAGTAGTTGGCATAGGCCGCGATGCGGCGCCCCTCGCGGCAGGCCGCCAGCACCAGCGCATGGGCGATGAAGAAGCCGACCGCCAGGCAGAAGGTGAGCATGCCGGACGGCTTGCCGCCCTCCCCATCGGGCCCGCCGAGCCGGCGCCACATATCGTAGGCGGCCAGCAGCGCGATGACGATGGCCGCCGACACCGCCCATGACGCCAGCTGGCGGCGCGACAGGTGGCCCAGGCCGCTGATCAGGATCACCGGCAGCAGCAGGCCGAGCATGACGAGCGGCCCGAACAGCAGCGCAGCGGTGGCCGGCCAGGATTTGTCTTGCGCCGCCGTGTACAGCAGATAGAGCAGCAGGCCCTGGGCCAGGCCGATGCCGATGCGCGTGGGGCCGAGCCAGGCGGGGACCAGGTCGTCGTCGGGCGAAAGCGCGGAAGAAGCGGCGGGCGCGGGCTGCTGCATGGCGTCAATCCTTGATCGTGGTCTTGATGAGTATCTTACTTCCGATCAACGCAGAATGACGCCCACAAGTCTGCTAGCTGCCGCGGTAGGTCGAATACGACCACGGCGTCATCACCAGCGGCACGTGGTAGTTCTGGGCGGGATCGGCGATGCCGAAGCCGAGCGTGATGCGGTCCAGGAAGCGGGGAGACGGAAGGTCGACGCCGCGCGCCGCGTAGTAGTCGCCGGCGTGGAACACCAGTTCGTACTGGCCGGCCTGCAGCGCGGCCGCCTCCAGCAGGGGCGCGCCGCAGCGGCCGTCGTCGTTCGTCACCGCGCTGCTCAGGAGCGTGCGGCCGCTGGCGCCGGTCGCGTACAGCTCGACCCGGATGCCGGCGCCGGGGCAGCCGTGGGCGGTGTCGAGCACATGGGTGGTCAGTTTTCCCATCGTGGTCCTTGTCGGGGAATGTGGGGGGAGCTCATCATAACGCCGATCTGGACAGATACAAGCGTCGACCCATTCATCATGCGCGCCTGAGGGACGTATATCGGCGCCAAGAGCCCGCATATGCGTCCTGTCATATACTGTTGTGGTCGTTGCAATATATGATCGGAAGTATTCTTCCTTGTCGAGGGACGCCATGGCAGCTTCCTATCCGCGCGACCTGGCCGGCTACGGCCGCAATCCGCCGCATGCGCGCTGGCCCGGCGGCGCGCGCATCACCCTGCAGTTCGTGCTGAACTTCGAGGAGGGCGCCGAGAATTGCGTGCTGCACGGCGACCCGGCCTCCGAGACCTTCCTGTCCGAGATCGTCGGCGCCAGCGCCTTCCCGGCGCGCCACATGAGCATGGAGTCGCTCTATGAATACGGTTCACGCGCCGGCCTGTGGCGCCTGCTGCGGCTGTTCGAGGAGCGCCGGCTGCCCCTGACCGTGTTCGGCGTGGCGCAGGCGCTCGAGCGCCACCCCGAGGCGGTCGCCGCGTTTCGCGAACTGGGGCACGAGATCGCCTGTCACGGCCTGCGCTGGATCTCGTACCAGAACGTCGACGAGGCGATCGAGCGCGCGCACATGAAAGAGGCCGTCGAGATCATGCGCCGCCTGCTAGGTGCCGCGCCGCAGGGCTGGTACACGGGACGCGATTCGCCCAATACGCGCCGGCTGGTGGTCGAGCATGGCGGCTTCGCCTACGATGCCGACCACTATGGCGACGACCTGCCGTTCTGGCAGCGGGTCGACGCCCTTGACGCCGATGGCGTCGTGCGCGCGGCGCCGCACCTGGTGGTGCCGTACACGCTCGACACCAACGACATGCGCTTCGCCACCGCCCAGGGCTTCAACTCAGGAACCCAGTTCTTCGACTACCTGAAGGATGCTTTCGACGTGCTCTACGCGGAAGGCGACCCCGCCGGCCTGGACCGGCCGAAGATGCTCTCGGTCGGCCTGCACTGCCGCCTGGCGGGGCGGCCGGGGCGCACGGCGGCGCTGGCGCGCTTCCTCGATTACGTGATGCGGCATGACCGGGTCTGGGTGACGCGCCGCATCGATATCGCCAATCACTGGAAAACCGTGCATCCTTACGTGGAATGAGGCGCAAGGACGCGCGTCCAGGGTATTTGCAATTGATGATAACCGATATCAGAATTTGATGATATGAGGATGGCCGCCGGATGGTAGCCTTCCGCCCTTGGCGAACAATAAAGTTGTACATCGAGACAGGCATGTCAGAACCGATCCGATTCCTCTTCCGTGGCGAGGTGCGCGAAGTGCGCGAGACGCCGCCGACGCAAACCATCCTGCAACACTTGCGGGAGGACGTGCGCTGCACCGGCACCAAGGAAGGCTGCGCCGAAGGCGACTGCGGCGCCTGCACGGTGGTGGTCGGTTCGCTGGAAGACGGCCATCTTGCACTCAAGTCCATTAACGCCTGCATCCAGTTCACCCCGACGCTCGACGGCAAGGCGCTGTTCACGGTCGAAGACCTGGCCCAGGCCGACGGCGCGCTGCACCCGGTGCAGCAGGCGCTGGTCGAGTGCCATGGTTCGCAGTGCGGCTTCTGCACGCCGGGCTTTGCCATGTCGCTGTGGGGCATGTACCTCAAGCAGGAGGGCCGCGCGCCGGCGCGCCGCGAGATCATTGACGCGCTGTCCGGCAACCTGTGCCGCTGCACCGGCTACCGTCCCATCATCGACGCCGCGCGCCGCATGACCGAACTCCCTGCTGTTGCTTTCGACAAGCCTGCGCTGGCCGAGCGCCTGCGCGGCCTGCAGCGCAGCACCGGCTTCAGCTACACGGCCGGCGGCCAACGCTTCCACGTGCCGCGCACCCTGGACGAACTGGTGGCCTTGCGCGCCGCGCATCCGGCCGCCGTGCTGCTGGCCGGTTCGACCGACGTCGGCCTGTGGGTCACCAAGCAGCTGCGCGATCTGGGCGATGTCATCTACCTGGGCCAGGTCGAGGCGCTCAAGAGCGTGCGTATGGATGCCGGCATGCTGGAGATCGGCGCCGGCGTCTCGCTGCAGGATGCCTACGCGGCGCTGTGCGAGCGCTATCCGGCCGAGTTGTCCGAACTCTGGCAGCGCTTTGCCTCGCTCCCGATCCGCAATGCGGGCACCCTGGGCGGCAACGTCGCCAATGGTTCGCCGATCGGCGATTCGATGCCGTGGCTGATCGCGCTGGGCAGCCAGGTGGTCTTGCGCGGTAACGAGGGCAGCCGCGTGCTGGCGCTGGAAGATTTTTATCTGGGCTACCAGCAGAAAGACCTGCGCGCGGGCGAGTTCGTGCAAGCGGTGCGCGTGCCGCTGCCGTTGCCCGGGCTGCGCTTCCGTACCTATAAGCTGGCCAAGCGCTTCGACCAGGACATCTCGGCGGTGTGCGCCGCCTTCGCCGTGACGCTCGACGGCGCGACCATCGTCGACGCGCGCATTGCCTTTGGAGGCATGGCGGCCACGCCGAAGCGCGCGCTTGAGGCCGAAGCCGTCCTGCGAGGCCAGGACTGGAACGAAGCCACGCTGCGCGCGGCAATGGCGGCGCTCGCCCGCGACTACGCGCCGCTGAGCGACGCGCGCGCCTCCAGCAGCTACCGCATGCGCACCGCGCAAAACCTGCTGCACCGCTTCTGGCTGGAGACGCGCCCGGAAAATCCGCTGCCGGCCAGCGCCGTCAACGCCTTTGCAAGCTTGTGAGGGATTGATCATGAACGATGCAGGCTTGAACCGCATGGACGCCTGGGCCGAAGTCGGCCGCGCACGCAAGCACGAATCCGCCGAGCTGCACGTGCGCGGCCAGGCCACCTATACCGACGACATCCTCGAGCTGGCCGGCACCCTGCACGCGGCACTGGGCCTGTCGGCGCGCGCGCATGCGCGCGTCAGGGCGATCGACCTGGCGAAGGTGTCCGCCAGCCGCGGCGTGGTCGCGGTGCTGACGGCGCGCGACATCCCCGGCCTGAACGATTGCGGCCCGATCGTCCACGACGATCCGATCCTGGCCGATGGCCTGGTCCAGTACGTCGGCCAGCCGGTCTTCATCGTCGTCGCCGACAGCCATGACAACGCGCGCCGCGCGGCGCGCCTGGCCGTGGTCGACTACGACGACCTGCCGGCCATCCTCACGCCGCAGGCGGCGCGCGCCGCCGCATCCTACGTGCTGCCGCCGATGCGCCTGGCCCGCGGCGACGCGGCGCAGGCCTTTGCTCGCGCGCCGCACGTCGTCAGGGGCGAGCTGCACGTCGGCGGCCAGGAACAGTTCTACCTCGAAGGGCAGATCGCCTATGCGATCCCCGGCGAGGACCGCGGCATGCACGTGTACTGCTCGACCCAGCACCCGAGCGAGATGCAGCACGTCGTCGCGCATGCGCTGGGCCTGCACTCGCATCATGTGACGGTCGAGTGCCGCCGCATGGGCGGCGGCTTTGGCGGCAAGGAATCGCAGTCGGCGCTGTGGGCCGCGGCGGCGTCGATCGCGGCCGTGCGCACCGGGCGCCCGGTCAAATTGCGCGCCGACCGCGACGACGACATGCTGGTCACCGGCAAGCGCCACTGCTTCCACTACGAGTACGAGGTCGGCTACGACGACGACGGCCGCATCCTGGCGGCGAAGGTCGACATGGTCACCCGCGCCGGCTACTCGGCCGACCTGTCGGGCCCCGTCGCCACGCGCGCGGTCTGCCACTTCGACAATGCGTATTATCTTTCCGACGTCGAGATCCGCGCCGCCTGCGGCAAGACCAACACCCAGTCGAACACCGCATTTCGCGGCTTCGGCGGTCCGCAGGGCGCGATCGCCATCGAGTACGTGCTCGACGAGATCGCGCGCGAGCTGGGGCGCGATGCGCTCGACATCCGGCGCCTGAATTTCTATGGCAAGACCGAGCGCAATGTCACGCCCTTCGGCCAGGAGATCGTCGACAACGTGCTCCCCGAACTGGTGGCCGAGCTCGAAGCCGACAGCGACTATCGCGCCCGGCGCGCCGCCATCCTCGAGTACAACCGCGCCAGCCCGGTGCTCAAGAAGGGCCTGGCGCTCACGCCGCTCAAGTTCGGCATCGCCTTCAACGTCACCCACCTGAACCAGGCCGGCGCGCTGGTGCACGTCTACGTGGATGGCTCGGTCCTGGTCAACCATGGCGGCACCGAGATGGGGCAGGGCATCAACACCAAGGTGATGCAGGTGGTGGCGCACGAGCTGGGCGTGGAACTGGAAAGGGTGCGCGCCACCGCCACCAACACGTCCAAGGTCGCCAACACCTCGGCCACGGCGGCGTCGACCGGCGCTGACCTGAACGGCAAGGCGGCCCAGGATGCGGCGCGCACCATCCGCGCGCGCCTGGCCGATTTCGCCGCCGGCCAGTACGGCGGCGCGGCCAGCGAGGTGCGCTTCGCGGCCGGGACCGTGTTCGTCGCCGGCATGGCGCTGCCGTTCGAGGAACTGGTGGCCAAAGCGTATCTGGCGCGGGTGCAGCTGTGGTCCGACGGTTTCTATGCGACGCCCGGCCTGCACTGGGATCCGAAGACGATGAGCGGCCGGCCGTTCTCGTATTTCGCCTATGGCGCGGCGGTGTCCGAAGTCGTGGTCGACACGCTCACCGGCGAATGGAAGCTGCTGCGCGTGGATGCGCTGTACGACGCCGGCCGCTCGCTCAATCCGGCGATCGACATCGGCCAGGTCGAAGGCGCCTTCATCCAGGGCATGGGTTGGCTGACGACGGAAGAACTGTGGTGGAATCCGGCCGGCAAACTGATGACGCATGCGCCGTCCACCTACAAGATTCCGGCCGTCTCGGATTGTCCCGAAGACTTCCGCGTGCGCCTGTTCGACAACGCCAACGTCGAGGACAGCATCCACCGCTCGAAGGCGGTCGGCGAGCCGCCGCTGCTGCTGCCGTTCTCGGTCTTCTTCGCGATCCGCGACGCCGTCTCGAGCGTGGGCGGGCACCGTGTCAACCCGCCTTTGAACGCGCCGGCGACGTCCGAAGAGATCCTGAAGGCGGTCGCTTTCGTCGAGGCGGCGCGCGCATGACGAACGACTGGCTTGCCCCGCACGCGGGCGCGGCCGCCGTGCTGGTGACGGTGGCGGCCGTGAAGGGCTCGGTGCCGCGCGAACCGGGGGCGAAGATGCTGGTGCGCGCCGGGGATTTCGACGGCACCATCGGCGGCGGCCACCTCGAGCACCGGGCACTGGACATCGCGCGTGCGATGCTGCAGCTTGGCGAAGCGCGCCGCTTCGAGCGCTTTCCCCTTGGCCCGAGCCTGGGCCAGTGCTGCGGCGGCGTGGCCTGGCTTGCGTTCGAGCGCATGGAAGCCGAACAGATGGATATCCTGCGCGCGCGCCGCCACCAGGACACCTGGCGCCTGGTCGCCCTCGACGGCGCCAGCGAATGGACGCTGCTCGACGAAGCGGGCCGTCACCTCGCCGGTGCGGTCACGACGCCAATCCTTGCAGCGCAAGGCGATACGCGCGTGGTGGAGGGGGAGGGCCGCCGCCGCTGGCTGCTGGACGCCGTCCTCGCCCCGCGCGAGCACCTGATGCTGTTCGGCGCCGGCCATGTCGGCGCCGCCATCGTGCGCGCGCTGGCGCCCTTGCCCTGCCGCGTCACCTGGGTCGACGAACGCGACGACCTGTTCCCGCTTGATGTCCCCGCCAACGTGACGGTGGAAGCGACCGACACCCCGGAAGCACTGGCCGAACGCGCCGCCCCCGGGACCAGCTTCCTGGTCATGACTCACAGCCACGCGCTCGACCTGCGCCTGTGCCACGCAATCCTGTCACGCGCGCGCAGTGATTCCTGCAAGGATTGGTTCGGCCTGATAGGATCGAGTACCAAACGCAGCCAGTTCGAGGCGCGCCTGCGCGAACGCGGCGTCGATGCCGCGCGCCTGGCCGATATGACCTGCCCGATCGGCCTGCCCGGCATCGACGGCAAGGCCCCGGCCGTGATCGCCGCCTCCGTCGCCGCCCAGCTGCTGTCCGTGTGGGAAGCCGCCCACTACCCTGAAGAACAACCGGAACTCTCGTAATGTCCACCGCATCATCCAATGTGCAAGCCTACCGTGCCAGCTTGCTGCACTTTCGCGCCGATCCGGCCTTCGACGACGGGGCCGCGCTGTGGCATGAAGACGGCCTGCTGATCGTCGAGGACGGCCGCGTCAAGGCCGCCGGCGACCATGCCGCGCTGGTTTCCACTTTGCCGCCCGGCCTGGAGCCGGTCGACTACCGCGGCAAGGTGATCGCCCCCGGCTTCATCGACACCCACCTGCATTACCCGCAGACCGACATGATCGCTTCGCCGTCGCCGGGCCTGTTGCCATGGCTGGAGACCTACACCTTCCCGAGCGAGCGCCGTTTCGAGGACCCGGCGCATGCGCGCGCGACCGCCGAGTTCTTCCTCGACGAACTGCTGCGCTGCGGCACCACCACCGCCGTGGTGTATTGCACCGTGCATCCGCAATCGGTCGACGCCTTTTTTGAGGCGAGCGAGGCGCGCAACCTGCGCATGGTGGCCGGCAAGGTGCTGATGGACCGCAACTGCCCGGACTTCCTGCGCGACCTCGAGGGCGACCTGGGGCAGAGCGAAGACCTGATCCACAAATGGCACAAGCGCGGACGGTCGCTGTACGCGATCACGCCACGCTTCGCCCCGACGTCGACCGACGTCCAGCTGCGCCTGACCGGCGAGCTGGCGGCGCGCCACCCGGACACCTTCATCCAGACCCACGTCTCGGAAAACAAGGACGAGTGCACCTGGGTGAGCGAGCTGTTCCCGCAGGCGCGCAGCTACCTCGACGTGTACGAGCGCTTTGGCCTGATGCGTCCGCGCGCATTGTTCGGCCACTGCATCTGGCTCGACGACGAAGACTTCGCGCGCATGGCGGCCACCGGGTCGGCCGCCGCCGTGTGCCCGACCTCGAACCTGTTCCTGGGCAGCGGCCTGTTCGACTTCGAACGCGCCGACAGCGCGCGTGCGCTGCTCTCGCTGGGCACCGACGTCGGCGCCGGCACCTCGTTCTCGATGCTGCAGACCATGAACGAAGCCTACAAGGTGGCGCGCCTGAAGGGCAGCTACCTGCCGGCGCTGCGCATGTTCTACCTCGCCACACTGGGCGCGGCGCGCAGCATGCGCCTGGACGACACGATCGGCAGCTTCCAGCCCGGCCTGGAAGCCGACTTCGTGGTGCTCGACCGCGAGGCGACGCCGCTGCTGGCGCGTCGCACCAGCTACGCCGATTCGCTGGAAGAACTGCTGTTCGCGCTGGCGCTGCTGGGAGACGACCGCACGATCGCCGCGACGTATTCGGGCGGACGCAAGGTGCATCAGCGCGCATTTGGCAAATGAGTCTGGCAATATTGCCAAGGGTGAACTAAGCAGTTAGAGTGGCGCGATTCCATCTCATCCAGAAAGCACACTATGCACAAGCTACTCTCCGGCAGCGCGCTGCTGGCGCTGGCCGTGGCCGGCGCTCCGGCCTGGGCCAAGGAGCCTGCCGCCAACGCCAATGAAGCGGCCACCGCCCGCCACTACGCGGGCCTGATCGCGGGCGAGCAGCCGAAGCTGTCCGAGCTGACGATGTTCTTCACGCAGATGCCGAAGGGCGGCGACCTGCACCACCATTATTCGGGTTCGGTGTATGCCGAGACCTATACCGAATTCGTCGACAAGCAGGGCTTCTGCATCAACACGCAGACGTATCGGATCGAGACCGACAAGGCAGTCGTCGCCGCCGAACGCGCGAAGCCGGCAGCCCAGCGTGCTTGCCGCTCGGGCGCCGAGGTGCGCGCCGACGAAGACACCTGGCGCGAAGTGGCCAAGCGCTGGTCGAACAGGGATTTCTACAACCACACCAACCTGCAGCCGGCGCCCGACCAGCGCTTCTTCCAGACCTTCGGCTACTTCGGCCCGGTGGCCAACGACAACCTGCGCGAAGGCCTGCTGGAGATCAAGGAGCGCGCGATCGCGGAAAACGTCGGCTACATCGAAACGATGTTCCTGCTGTCGCCCTTCATCGCCAATCCGGATTTCGACAGCCAGGCCTGGGCCACGGTGAACGACGACAAGGCGCTCGACGATGCGCTGCGCGCGAAACTGGCTGCGCTGGATAAAGACGCCGCCTTCAACAAGTCGATCGACGACTTCGTCCAGCAGATCCATGCCGCCTCCGAAGGCATCGACGACGAGCGTTTCACCATGCGCTACCAGAACTACACGCTGCGCCTGTTGAACCCGTCGCAGGTCTTCTCGGCCATGGTGTCGAGCTTCAAGGCGGCAGCCAAGGGCGGGCGCGTCGTCGGCCTGAACATCGTGGGCCAGGAAAGCACCCACGTCTCGATGCGCGACTATCTTCTCCACATGAAGATGTTCCGCTTCCTGAAGTCGGTCTACCCGGACGTGAAGGTGGCGATGCATGCGGGCGAACTGGCGCTGGGCGACGTGCCGCCGGAAGGCCTGAAGTTCCACATCGACCAGGCGCTGGCGGTGGCGGGCGCCGACCGCATCGGCCACGGCCTGGACCTGGCGCACGAGGCGAATGCCCCCGGCATCATGAAGACCATGCGCGAGAAGGACATCCCGGTCGAGATCAACCTGACCTCGAACGCCTTCATCAGCGGCGTGTCGACCACGAACCATCCGCTCAACCTGTACCGTAAATATGGCGTGCCTTACGTGATCTCGACCGACGATGCCGGCGTGACCCGTCACACGCTGTCGCATGAGTACGTACAGTTCGCCAGCCAGTTCAAGCCGAGCTACGCGGAAGTGAAGAAGGCCTCGTACAACAGCATCCGCTATGCCTTCTTGCCCGTGGCAGAAAAGCAACGGCTGACCCGACAACTGGATCAGCGTTACACGGAATTCGAGGCAAAGATCGCTGCCCTGGACGCCGCGGCCGTCCGTGCCAAATAAAGTGTGACATCCACGGCCCGGCGCCCGCCGGGCCACTACCTTGTCATGATTCTCCGGTGACTCTTTGGTAATAAGTTAATATAAAATTAACTTATGTCGCCTTCTCGCTACAAAAATCTTCGTTCCCTACGCACTTCCACTGAATTTTTATCAAAAAAATTCCGCTGGAGAACGCCGCACATATAATCCCGCCTTGTCATATTCCGGCTGGCAGCACTCCGATTATGTCGCGTAAAGACAACACATACGCGGTGATTTATACGTAAAAGCTCTGAATAACGAAGCCAAAACGAATTTGTCGGCTTGTTCAAAGCTCATGCATATTGGCGGAATTCCGCTGTATCTCATCACTCCGTCGTGTCACTTTGTTGAAACATTGTAACGATACAATCGCAGCCGCTTGCCGGCTGAAGCGCTGCCGCACCAAGCAAAAAATTCAAGCAGTAAATCGTAGGGGAGGGCGTCCGCCCGGGCGTCCAACAATAAATTGAAGTTCTTTTTGGGGTAATCAATGATCACTCAACAACAGATCCGGCTCACCAAATTGGCGCTGGCTTTGTCGGTTGCACTGGCGGCGTCGCCGTCGTTTGCACAGAACACCACGTCCGCCATCGGTGGCCGTATCTCGAACGCTGCGGGCGCACCAGCCGCCGGCGCCCAAGTGCAGATCCTGCACGTCGAGTCGGGTTCTGTCAGCAATGTCGTCACTGACGCGGAAGGCCGCTACACCGCGCGCGGCCTGCGCGTGGGTGGTCCTTACACCATTACCATCACCAAGGATGGCGTCACCCAGACCCGCAACGACGTCTACGTCGAGCTGGCGCAGACCGCGACCGTCGACGCGACCGTCGGCATCCAGACCGTGACCGTGGCCGGCTCGGCTGTTCGTTCGGAGATTTTCTCGAGCAACAACATGGGCTCGGGCACCTCGATCAGCAACACCGAACTGCAGACCCAGGCATCGATCCAGCGTAACCTGCAAGATTACGCACGTGCCGACCCGCGCGTGTCGCAGACCGACAAGGACCGCGGCGAACTGTCCGTGGCCGGCCAGAACTCGCGCTACAACTCGATGACCATCGACGGCGTCGCGATCAACGACACCTTCGGCCTGGAAGCGAACGGCAGCCCGACCGCACGCCAGCCGATCTCGATCGAAGCGATCCAGTCGGTGCAGGTCAACGTCGCCAACTACGACGTGACCCAGAAGGGCTACACCGGCGCCAACATCAACGCCGTGACCAAGTCGGGCACCAACACCTACAAGGGTGGCGTGTACTACGTGTTCCGCAACGACACCATGTCGGGCGACCGTTACAACCCGATCACCGACGTCTACAGCGAGCCGCCGAAGTCGAAGGAAACCACCAAGGGTATCTGGGCTTCCGGTCCCCTGATCCAGGACAAGCTGTTCATCTTCGCCCTGGCTGAAAACTATGAAAGCTCGCGTTCGAGCCCGGACTTCGGACCGATCGGCAGCGGCGCCGGCACCACCGTCGCCATCACCCCGGCAGCCATCTCCGAAGCCCAGCGCATCGCCCAGAGCGTCTACGGCGTCGACATCGGCAGCCCGACCGTTCCTAGCGGCTCGATGCTGACCTCGAAAGAGCGCATGGTGAAGTTCGACTGGAACATCACCGACGAGCACCGCGCCAACCTGCGCTACGCCAAGACCACCCAGGGCGAGCCGTTCTACCCGGGCTTCTCGGCCACCGGCGTCGGCCTGTCGTCGAGCTTCTACAACCAGGGCAAGGAGATCGAGACCGTCGTCGGCCAGATCTTCTCGGACTGGACCCCGACCTTCTCGACCGAGTTCAAGTTCTCGACCCGCGACTATGATTCGGTCCCGGTCAACGCGACCCGCACCCCATCGATCGGCCTGCAATTCTCGGGCGCGCTGCCAGCCGGCGCACCGGCCGGCCTGTCGACCGCCAACCGTTTCCTGAACTTCGGCACCGAGTTCAGCCGCCATAACAACGTCCTGCGCAACAAGACCAAGGACATGTATGCGGGCGCCAACTGGATCGTGGGCGACCATGAGCTGAAGTTCGGCGTCGACCAGACCAAGAACGAAGTCTATAACGCCTTCCTGCAGGGCATTAACGGCTCGTACACCTTCGCCTGCCTGGATTCGGCCGATACCAACTTCTACTCGTTCGGCGCGCTGACCTGCTCCGGCGCCTCGGCCGAGCGCATCCAGCAAGCCGTGCTCGAGAACTTCCAGCGCGGCCGTCCGCTGAGCTTCAGCCAGCAGCGCGCGCTGCCGGGCGCATCGCTGAACGACGCGATCGCCACGTTCGAAACCAAGAACACCGGCCTGTTCCTGCAGGACACCTGGGCTGTCAACGACCAGCTGACCCTGACCTACGGCGTGCGTTACGACCGGAACGATGTCGGCGGCGTCCCGCTGTACAACGCCGCTGCCGCCGCACCGATGGTTGCCGGCAACCCGGCCACCGGCGTCCGCCAGAGCGGCGGCTTCGGTCTGGACAACCGCCAGACCATCGACGGCACCGACCTGGTCCAGCCACGCGTGGGCTTCAACTACCGCTTCGACAAGGCGGAGCGTCCGACCCAGCTGCGCGGCGGCGTCGGCCTGTTCCAGGGCGCGGCAGCGACCGTCTGGATGTCGAACCCGTTCTCGGGCACCGGCGTGGCAACCGCCACCATCAGCTGCTCGGGCACCGGCGCGACCCGCTGCCCGACCACGGGCGGCCTGGCCAGCCTGGATCCGGACGCCCAGCCGGCGATTTCCGGCGCGATTCCGGCTGCTGACGTGAACTTCCTGGATCCGGACTTCCGCCAGCCGTCGATCTGGAAAGCCAACCTGGCGTTCGATACCGAACTGCCATGGTACGGCATCGTGTTCGGCGCCGAAGCGCTGTACACCAAGAACAAGAACGGCATCTACTACGAGCACCTGAACCTGGGCGCGTCGACCCGCACCGGCACCGACGGTCGTGAGCTGTACTGGAACGCGGCCGGCTTGAACCAGAATAGCTGGGGCGTGTCGAACAACACCGCCAACGTGATCACCAGCGCCGGCGCACAGACTCGCTCGCTGAACAACCGCAGCTTCGGCAACGTGCTGGTGGCGCGCGATACCGACAAGGGCGATGCAAAAGTCCTGACCGCGTCGCTGTCGCGTCCAATGACCAAGGGCTTCGGCTGGTCGGTGGCTTACACCTACACCGATGCAACCGAAGTCTCGCCGCTGACCTCGTCGGTGGCCAACTCGAACTGGCGCGGTCGTTCGGTGTTCAACCCGAACGAAGAAGTCGCTGCAGCGTCGAGCTACGCCATCAAGAACCGCGTCAATGCGCTGGTCAACTTCCAGAAGAAGTTCTTCTCGAACTACAACACCCGCCTGGGCATCTTCTACGAAGGTCGTGAAGGTCGTCCATACAGCTGGACCATCAACAATGACCTGAATGGTGACGGCGAGTCGGGCAACGACCTGATGTACATCCCGACCGCGTTCGGTTCCGGCGAAGTCGTGTTCTACGGCGACACCGCGACCAACCATTCGAACGAGCAGCGTTTCTGGGACGTCGTCAACGCCAACAAGGGCCTGCACGGTTCGGCCGGTGGCGTCGTGAAGCGTAACAACAGCACCGCTGAGTGGGTCAACACCTTCGACGTGCGTATCAGCCAGGAAATCCCTGGCCTGTTCAAGCGCAACAAGGCGACCTTCACCCTGGACTTCATGAACTTCGGCAACCTGCTGAACAAGAAGTGGGGCCGTACCGAAGAGATCAGCTTCCAGTCGTCGGGCGGCATGGCGCGTAGCTTCGTCGACTACGCCGGTCTGGACAGCCAGGGTCGTTACATCTACGTCGTGCGCAACGACGTCGAGCGTCAAGACCTGAAGCAGTCGAAGGGCGAGTCGCAGTGGGCGATCCAGGCAACCCTCAAGTACGAATTCTAAGCAGGTCGAATTCGTAGCATGAGCTAGTCAAGAAACGGCCGGTGGAAACACCGGCCGTTTTTCTTTCAAAAATTGAGAAACCCAGCCGCCGTAAGGATTTCCTGCGCACAAGCCGCGTGGGATAATGTTGGCTGTCGAGTTCGCTCGAACTCCGTTTTTCCGGACCCGCCGTTCGCGCCGGTCCGCATCCACTAAAGGTGTTCCCATGATCGTTTCGCGCCGCGCATGCGCCAGTCTTTCCACCCTCACCATGGCGCTGCTGCTGGCCGGCTGCGTCAGCGCGCCCCAGGGGCCGGTCACCCTCAACCTCGTGTCGCTGAACGACTTCCACGGCAACCTCGAGCCGAGCCGCTACGTCCTCAAGCATGCGGACGGCAGGGAAGAAGTCATGCGCGCCGGCGGCGCCGAAGCGGTGGCCGCGGCCCTGCAGGCCTGGCGCAAGGAAGACAAGGACCTGCTGCTGGTGTCCACCGGCGACATCGTCGGCGCCAGCCCGGCGCTGTCTTCGCTGTGGGCCGACGAGCCGACCATCGAAGTGATGAACATGCTGAACCTGCGCGCCAGCGCGGTCGGCAACCATGAGTTCGACGGCGGCCGCAAGGAACTACTGCGCCAGCAGAACGGCGGCTGCGATTCGCCGCATCCGACCCGCGCCTGCAAGCTCACCCCGAATTTCGGCGGCGCCAGGTTCACCTACCTCGGCGCTAACGTGATCGACTCGGCCACCGGCAAGCCGGTCATCCCGGGCTTCAGGATCGAAGACGTCAAGGGCATCAAGGTCGGCCTGGTCGGCGTGGTGCTGAAGGACACGCCGAACATGGTGGTCGCTTCCGGCATCGCCGGCCTGCGCTTCGGCGACGAGGCCGAGGCGATCAATGCCGCGCTGCCGGCCATGCGCGCCGCCGGCGCGCAAGTCATCGTGGCCCTGGTGCACCAAGGCGGCCGCACGGTGGAGTCGCCGCTGCAGGCCGGCTGCTCGCAGCTCAAGGGCGACATCGTCGACGTGGTGAAAAAGATCGACCCGTCGGTCAGGCTGGTGCTGACCGGCCACTCGCACCAGGGCTATCTGTGCAATGTGGATGGCCGCACCGTGACCCAGGCCGACACCGCCGGCCACCTGCTCACCCGCGTGTCGATGCAGGTCGAGCCGAAGACCGGCGCGGTGAGCAACCTGGTCGTGAAGAACGTGGTGATGAAGCCGGGCGAGTACCCGGCGGACCCGAAGATGACGGCCTTCGTGGCGCAGGTGAAGGAGCGCAGCAAGGAAGCCTTGAATCGCCCGATCGCCAGGGTGGCCGGAGCGCCCGTGCTGCGCAGGACCAACGATGCCGGCGAATCGGTGCTGGGCAATATGATCGCCGATGCGGCCCTCGATTCGGTCCGTCACCTGGGCGCGCAACTGGCCTTCATGAACAATGGCGGCATCCGCCGCGACCTCGAGGCCGGCGCTGACGGTACGGTGGCCTTCGGCCAGGTCCAGGTGGTGCTCCCATTCGGCAACACGACGGTCGTGATGGACCTGACCGGCGCCCAGATCCGCGCCCTGCTGGAGCGCCAGTGGGCCGACGGCGTCGATTCGAATTCATCGGTGCTGCAGATTTCCGAGGGCTTCAGCTATGCCTGGGACCCGAAGCGTCCGGCGGGCAGCCGCCTGGTGCCGGGCAGCCTCAGGCTGAACGGCAAGGAGATGCAGGACAACGCCACCTACCGCATCGCCACCAACAACTTCCTGGCCGAAGGCAGCGACGGTTATCCGGAGTTCGGCAAGGGCACGGCGCGCGTCGACACCGGCATGCGCGACCTGGACGGCTTCATCGCTTACCTGAAGAAGATCGAAGGGCAGGGCGCGATGGCGCCAGCGGCTCCGCGCATCCGCAAGGTCAACTGAATCAACAAGGAATCACCATGAAAAAACTCGCATGCGCGCTGGCGCTGACCGGCGTCTTCGCATCGGTGGCCGCGCCCGACGCCGCCGCCTGGGGCCGCGACGGCCACCGCGCCATCGGCGCCATCGCCGACCGCCTGCTCAAGGGCAGCAACGCGCAAAAGGAAATCGCGCAGCTCTTGCAGCCGGGCGAATCGCTGGCGTCGATGGCCAGCTGGGCCGACTGCGTCAAGGGCACCTATTGCGGCCCGCAAACGCCCGAGATGGTCGAGTACGTGGCCGCCAATCCGCGCCACAGCGAATACCACTACACCAATGTGCCGTTCCAGCTGGACCACTACCATGAACACGGCGTGGGCACGAGCGAGGTCGACATCGTGCAGACGCTGGAGCAGTGCATCGCCGTCCTGCAAGGCAAGACCGACCCTGCCCTGAACCCGCACAAGTTCACCAAGCGCCAGGCCCTGATCCTGCTAACCCACTTCGCCGGCGACATCCACCAGCCGCTGCACGTGGGTTCGGCTTTCGTTTCCAAGGACGGCCAGTTCGTGGTGCCGAAAGACCGCGCCGAGATCGACGAGACCCTGGTCTTCGACTCGCGCGGCGGCAACAACCTGCTGCTGGATAACGAGCGCCTGTCGGCCCTGTCGGCCGGCGTGATCCCGGCCGGCGAGCCAATCGTCGTCAAGGAAGGCGTGCCGGCGGCGCTGACCAAGCCGTTCCACTCCTACTGGGACAGCACCACGGTCGATTACGCCTTCCGCCGCATCAAGACCCGCACGCCGGAGCAGTTCGCCGACGTCGCGGTCGCCAGCCGGCCACAGATCAAGCGGGCGCAGGGCGATGTCTCGACCTGGCCGGTGCAGTGGGTCGAGGACGGCCTGGTGTCGGCCAAGCTGGCCTACAAGGACGTGACACCTGGAAAGCTGACCCCGCAGACCAGCAAGAAGGGCGAGACCTATTACACCTTCGCGCTCGAAGTGCCGCAGAACTACCCGGTGCCGAGCTCGGAGATCGCCAAGACCCAGCTGATCAAGGGCGGCTACAACCTGGCGGCGATGCTGCAGGCGATCTGGCCGTAATTTTGCGCCGCGCCGATCCCCGGTCGCGTATGGCGCATTTTTTTCGTGGCCTCGGCTAGAATCGCGTCATCCCGACCAGATTCCGAGGCCACATGCATCCCACCCTCAAGGCCGCTATCGCGGCCGCATGCCTGATTCCCTCCCTCCACGCCAGCGCGCAGTCGCCCGAACTGGCGCCCGCCTCGGCCGGTTTGCCGCTCTGGGAATTCGGCGTGGGCGCCTTCGGCCTCACGGCGCCGGCCTATCCGGGCGCCGACGATCGCAACAACCGCGTCCTGCCCGTGCCCTACCTGCTGTACCGCGGCGAAGTGCTGCGCGCCGACCAGTCGGGCATCGGTGCGCGCCTGTTCCGTTCCGACCGGCTCGAATTCGACGTCGGCCTGGCCGGCGCCTTGCCGTCCGATTCCGACGACGTCGAGATCCGCGCCGGCATGCCCGACCTGGGCGCCCTGTTCGAATTCGGGCCGCGCCTGAAGATCCGGGTGGCCGATTTCGACGAGCGCAGCCGCCTGCGCGCGGAGCTGCCGCTACGCGCCGTGATCGAGGCAAGGGGAGGGCTGCGGCGCCAGGGCTGGACCTTCGAGCCCAAGCTGGCGTATGAGACGCGCGGTGAGCGCGGCTTGTGGAGCGTCGAGGGGAATGTCTCGGTCGTGTTCGGCGACAAGCGCATCAACCGCTATTTCTACGAGGTGCAGCCGCAGTATGCGAACGCGTCGCGCGCCGCCTACGGCGCCGACGCCGGCCTGATGCTCACCCGCGTCGGCCTGTTCGCCACGCGCCAATTGAATCCGGATGTGCGCCTGTTCGGCTTCGTGCGCTTCGAATCGTATGCGGGCAGCGCCAACCGCGACAGCCCGCTGCACCTCAAGAACACCGGCACCTCGGCCGGCATCGGCTTTGCCTGGACCCTGGCGCGCTCGAGCCGCCGCGCGGCGGGCTATGAGCCGGTCGATCCGGTCACGCCATAAAAAAACGCCGGGACCAGCCCGGCGTCAAACGAAGACACGAATCGTCGGCGTCAGGCCGCCTGGCGCATCGCCAGGGCCGGACGGCCGGCGTTCTTGAGCGCAGGACGGCCGGCAGCCGCTTCGGGCTCGAAGCGGAAGGTCGACACCAGCTGCGCCAGCAATTGCGCCTGTTCGCGCATCGAGGTCGAGGCAGCCGCCGCTTCTTCCACCAGCGCCGCGTTCTGCTGCGTCACCTGGTCCATCTGGGCGATCGCCTGGTTCACCTGCTCGATGCCGGCCGACTGCTCCTGGCTGGCCATGGCGATGCCCGACATGATCGCGGTGACGCGGCCGATGCTGTCCACGATTTCCTGCATGGTCGCGCCGGCATCCGACACCAGGCGGCTGCCTTCCTCGACCTTGGCGCTCGAGTCGCCGATCAGGGTCTTGATTTCCTTGGCCGCCGCCGCCGAACGCTGGGCCAGGTTGCGCACCTCGCTCGCCACGACCGCGAAGCCGCGGCCCTGTTCGCCGGCGCGCGCCGCTTCCACGGCCGCATTCAGCGCCAGGATATTGGTCTGGAAGGCGATGCCGTCGATGACCGAGATGATGTCGACGATCTTCTTCGACGAATCGTTGATCGCGTCCATGGTCTGCACCACGCGGCCGACGGTCTCGCCGCCGCGGCCCGCCACTTGCGAGGCGGTCTGCGCCAGCGCATTGGCTTCGCGCGCATTGTCGGCGTTCTGCTTCACGGTCGAGGTCAGTTCTTCCATCGACGACGCGGTCTCTTCCAGCGCGCCGGCCTGCTGCTCGGTGCGCGACGACAGTTCGAGGTTGCCGGCCGAAATCTGGTCGGCCGCTTCGACGATGGTCTCGGTGCCGCTGCGCACCTGGCCGACGATGCCCACCAGGTTGTCGTTCATGTCCTTCAGGGCGCCCATCAGCACGCCGGTTTCGTTGCTGCCCTGGGCGACGATGCGGCTGCTCAAGTCACCGGTTGCGACGGTCTGGGCCACGGCCACGGCTTCTTCCAACGGCGCGGTGATGCGGCGGCCGATCCACCAGGCGAAGGCGGCGCCGGCCACCAGGGCGATCGCGGCCAGGGTCAGCTGCAGGTTCAGGCTGGTCTTGAAGCCGTCATCGATCGACTGCGCATCGGCTTCGACCACCTTCTTCTGGTACTCGACGATCGCGCGCAGGCTCTCGATGTACGACTTCACACGCGGCAGCATGTCCTTGGCCAGGAATTCGCGCACCGCTTCGTCGTCGCCGGCCGCTTTTTTCTCCAGCACGCTCTTGCGCGCGGCGCGGTAGCCTTCGCGCTGCTCGTCGACCTTGTCGAACAGGGCCATCGCCGCGGCGTCGTCCTTCAGGCTTTCGATCAGGCCCTTGTGCAGCACGTCCGAACGCTTGGACGAGGAGGCGATATCGTCGAGGAAGTATTTCTCGTCGGCGGCGTCAGCCATCTTGATGGCGGCGATCGTGCGCGCCGCATTGGTTTCGATGATGGCCTGCCATTCCTGCAGCATGGCCAGACGCTCCATGCTTTCGGTGGTCAGCCTGTCGGTCAAGTCTTCCGCCTTCTTGGTCTGGATCAGGCCGATGCCGACCAGGATCAGCATTGCCGCAAGCAGGGTAGCGAAGCCGCCGAACAGGAGGCTGCGCAGCTTGATGTTCTCGATTGCCATAAGTTTCCTATAGAGAAAATTTGCATGTCAACGACCATGGTCTGTTCGTTGCCATACGGAAAGTCGGTATTTTCTCAGACTGGACAGCAATTGCCGAACAAGATTGCATTTTGTATGCCAAATTTCTTGATATGTGTGGCAATGCAGTCACGTTCACTTGTCATCACAACAAGTGATAGCTGATTTCGCGCTGCGAGGCGGGGCAGGGAAGGAGAAAACGCCTGCCCGCGAACGCGGGCAGGCGAAGGTATTGCTCAGCGCGACTTGACGAAGGGTTTGCCCAGCGCTTTCGGCGCCACCGACTTGGCCATCAGGCCAGCCAGCACGACCACGGTGACGATGTACGGGATCATCTGAATCAGCGAGCCCGGGATGCGGCCCACGACCGGCAGGTCGACGCCTTCGATCTGGATCTGCACCGCGGCGAAGAAGCCGAACATCATGCAGCCGAGCACCGTGTGCAGCGGACGCCAGTTGCCGAACACCAGGGCGGTCAGCGCCAGGTAGCCGGCGCCGGCCGACATGTCGCGCAGGAAGAAGCCGCTCTGGACGATCGACAGGTAGGCGCCCGAGAACGAGCACAGCACGCCGGCGATGATCATCGCCGTGTAGCGGGTGCGCTGGACCGAGATGCCGGCGGCGTCGGCCGCGTGCGGATTCTCTCCGCAGGCGCGCAGGCGCAGGCCGAAGCGGCTGTGGAACAGCACCCAGTGCACGATCGGCAGCAGGGCGAAGGCGAAGTACACCAGCGGCGAGTGGCCGCCGATCAGGCGCGTCCAGACCCAGCCCAGGCCGGGGATGTCGGCCACCAGGTCGGAACCCGGCAGCACCACGGTCGACAGGCGCGCCTCGCCCAGGTCCGGCGTACGGCCGCCCTGCTGGAAGAAGTACTGGGCCACGACAAAAGTCAGGCCGCTCATCGCGATATTGATGGCGATGCCCGCCACCAGCTGGTTGCCCTTCTGGGTGATCGAGACGAAGGCCTGCACCAGGGCCAGTGCGACTGATGCGAGGATGCCGGCGGCGATGCCGATCCACGGGTCCTGGTAGGTGTAGGCGACGCCGGCCGAGACGAAGGCCGAGGCCAGGATCTTGCCCTCGAGGCCGATGTCGACCACGCCGCTGCGTTCGGCGAACAGGCCGGCCATGGCCGCGAAGATCAGCACCGGCGCGTTGCGGATGGTGGAGACGACGATGCTGGCGAACTGGAAGTCTTCCATGGCTTATCCCTTGCTACGACGAGTGGCGTTGATCAGTTTCAGCAGCGCCGGTCCATACATGTTTTCCATGGCGCCGCAGAACAGGATGATCAGGCCCTGGATGAAAATGAAGGTCTCTTGCGGGATGTTCGGCTTTTCCAGCGACAGGTCGAAGCCGCCCTGGATCAGCGCGCCGAACAGCACCGACGACAGCAGGATGCCGACCGGATGCTGGCGGCCCATCAGCGCGATCGCGATGCCGATGAAGCCGGCGCCGGCCGGGAAGTTCAGGCTCAGGTAGTGGGTCGAGCCGAGGATCGAGTTCATCGCCGCCAGGCCGGCCAGGGCGCCCGAGATCAGCATCGCGACAATGATGGTGCGGCTGATGCGCACGCCGGCGTAATGGGCGGCGTGGGCGTTCAGGCCGGTCGCCTGCAGCTTGTAGCCCCAGCTCGAACGCGACACCGCCACCCAATAGACCACCAGCGCGACCAGGGCCAGGATGAAGGCCAGGTTGAGCGGCGTGTTCTCGCCGAAGAACGGCAGCCAGGTCGACAGCTGCGGGATCGCCGCGGCGTCCGAGAACACGCGGCTGGCCGGGTTCTGGTCGCCCTCGGGGATCATGTACTTGACGATGATGAAATTCATCAGGCCGGCGGCGATGAAGTTGAACATGATGGTCGTGACCACCACGTGGCTGCCGCGCCTGGCCTGCAGGTAGCCGGGCAGGAAGGCCCAGGCCGCGCCGAACAGGGCGCTGGCGACGATCGCCAGCGGGATCAGGAGCCAGGCGGAGAGCGAGGCGTCGAACGCCAGCATCGCCAGGGTCAGGCCCAGGCCGCCCAGGTACATCTGGCCTTCGGCGCCGATGTTGAACAGGCCCGCCTTCATCGCGATCGACACGGCCAGGCCGGTGAACACGAACGTGGAGGCGTAGAACAGCGTGTAGCTCAGGCCTTCCGGATTGATGACGGCGCTGTTGACGAGGATCTGCAGCGATTCGACCGGGCTCTCGCCCAGCAGGTGGATGACCAGCGCGGCGACCAGCAGCGCGGACAGCAGGTTCAGGACCGGCAGGACGAAGCCCGAGGCCCAGCGTGGGAGTTCAGTCGTTTTCATGATTTGTGCATCCCGCCCATCAGGAGGCCGATGCGGGTGGTGTCGAATTCGTCAATATGGAGTTCGCCGGTGACGCGGCCGCCCGACATCACGACGATGCGATCGCTGAGTGCGCGCACTTCTTCCAGCTCGGTCGACACCAGCAGGATGGCCACGCCTTCGTCGCGCAGGCGCAGCAGCTGGGTGTGGATGCTCTCGATGGTGCCGATGTCGACGCCGCGGGTCGGCTGGCCGACCAGCATCAGCTTCGGCGCGGCCGACACTTCGCGCGCGATCACGACCTTCTGCTGGTTGCCGCCCGAGAGCAGGCCGATGCGCACATTGGGGTCTTTCGGGCGCACGTCGAATTCCTCGAGCAAGCCGGCGCAGCGTTTGGCGATGGCGTCGAAGTCGAACAGGCCGCGCTTCGTGACGCGGTCCTGGTAGCCGAACACGGTGTTTTGCATGACCGAGAAATCCTTGATCACGCCGTCGCGCAGGCGGTCTTCCGGCACGTGGCCGATGCCGAGGTCACGAAATAGGGCGGGCAGGCCGTCGGCGTTGGCGCGGCCGGCGAAGGGCAGCGGCGCGCCTTCCATCGTCACCTTGCCGGAAGTCGGCAGGCGCATGCCCGCCAGGATTTCCATCAGCTCGCTCTGGCCATTGCCCGAGACGCCCGCGATGGCGACGATCTCGCCGGCGCGCACGTTGAGGGCAATGTCGGCCAGCAGCTGGACGCCGTTGGCGTCCTTCAGTTGCAGGTTCTCCACCTGCAGCACCGGCGCGCCGGGGGCGTGCGGTTTGCGCGGCAGGTTGCCCTCGATCGGGCGGCCCACCATCATGTTCGCGAGCTGCTCCTTCGAGGTGTCGCGGGTGGCGACGGCGCCGGCCACGCGGCCAGCGCGCATCACCGTCACCTGGTCGGTGATCTCCATGATCTCGCCCAGCTTGTGGGTGATCAGGATGATGGTCTTGCCCTGTTCCTTGAACAGCCGCAGGATGTCGAACAGCGAGGCGATTTCTTGCGTGGTGAGCACCGCGGTCGGCTCGTCCAGGATCAGGATCTCGGCGCTGCGGTAGATCTGCTTGAGGATCTCGACGCGCTGCTGGGCGCCGACCGACAGGGTCGAGATGACCGCCAGCGGATCGACGTCGAGGCGGTAGCGGGCGCAGATCTCGCGCAGCTTGGCCTCGGTCTCGGTGCGCTTCTTCGCCAGCTTGAAGCCGCCCTCGGCGCCGAGCATCACGTTATCGAGCACGGTCATGTTCTCGACCAGCATGAAGTGCTGGTGGACCATGCCGATGCCCAGGTCGATCGCCTCCTGGCTGGAGCGGATCTTCTGCTCGGCGCCGTTGATGACGAGCTGCCCGCTGTCGGCATGGTAGTAGCCGTACAGGATGCTCATCAGGGTGGATTTGCCGGCGCCATTTTCGCCGATCACGCCATGGATCGAGCCCTTGGCGATCGAGAAGCTGACGTCGGCGTTCGCCTGCACAGGCCCGAAGGCCTTGCTGATGTTGCGAAATTCTACGGCTGGCTGCATTGCGATCTGTCGTAAATATGAGTGTGCTTATCATTCAAAAGCGCGCCGGGCCGGTTGAAGCCGGCGCGGCGCGCTTTGAATGGGAATGAAAAGATCAGACCGGGCAGCTGCTGCCTGCGCGGTAATCGATGACCTTGATCTTGCCGTTGATGATGTCGGTGCGCACGGCGTTGACGCGCTTTTCGATCTCGGGCGTGACTACCTTGCGGTTGTCCTTGTCCAGCACCCAGTCCACGCCGCCTTCCTTCAGGCCCTTGTAGTGCACGCCAGCCTTCCAGCTGCCGTTCTTGACGGCCATGAAGGAGTCGTACACGGCCACGTCGACGCGCTTGACCATCGAGGTCAGCATGGTGCCCGGATGCATGTAGTTCTGGTTCGAGTCGACGCCGATCGCCAGCTTGCCGCGTTCCTTGGCGGCCTGCAGCGTGCCCATGCCGCTGCCGCCGGCCACCGCGAACACGACGTCGACGCCGCGCGCGAACTGCGCGCGCGCCAGCTCGCCGCCCTTGGCCGGGTCGTTCCAGGCGGCGGCGGTGGTGCCGACCATGTTCTGGACGATCTCGATCTTCGGCGCCTGGGCCTTGGCGCCCTGGCCGTAGCCGCAGGCGAAGGCGCGGATCAGCGGGATGTCCATGCCGCCCACGAAGCCGAGCTTCTTGGACTTGGAGGCCATGGCGGCGGCCACGCCGACCAGGTAGGAGCCTTCCTGTTCCTTGAACATCACCGATTCGATGTTCGGGCCTTGCGCGACGCTGTCGATCAGCACGAAGCGCACGTTCGGGAATTCACGGGCGACCTTCTGGACGGCCTGGGTTTGCGAGAAACCGATGGCGGCGATCATGTCGACCTTCTTGCGCGCCAGGCCGCGCATGACCTGCTCGGCCTGGGTATCGCTATTGGCCTGGACTTCGAACACCTTGACGCCGGTCTCCTTCGAGAAGCGCTGCAGGCCTTCGAAGGCCGACTGGTTGAACGATTTGTCGAATTTGCCGCCCGCATCGTAGACCATGCCGAGCTTCGGCTGCGCGATCGGACCTGCTGCCGGCGCGGCCAATGCACTGCCTGCGACGCACAGCGCCGCGATGGTCATGCTGAGTTGCTTAAATTTCATCAATGGGCTCCTGGAATAGCGATATTGTACCCGCGGCATGGTGGCCGATGGTAAGGGCTGCGCAATTGCGACCTCGAGCGACATGGCGGGGACGGCACTTCGCGCTGTGCGATTGTGTCAGTCCGGCGATCCGCAGGAAGTTACGGTTTGTATCTGGCGACTATTTTCTCAGCAGAAGGGCATACGTGTAGCACGGCCACAACAGGCTGGGAGGGTCGATCTGGCTGAAGTGAGCAAATCATGAGCAAACTCACGCCATTTCAGCGCAAGCTGTCAAATATGCATCAACCTGCAAGTTGATGACAAATACGATTTTACTTGCCAATTTATTCGTTGGAAATATAACTGCTGACAACTTTCAGCAATTATTTTGTCGCGAGGACGAAATCGGCGGGCGTCGGCACCGCCTCGGCGGGTGGTTCGGCGGTGGCGACCGCGTCGGCAACGGCCGCCGCGGCGGCCGGCGTCACCGGCTGGCTGAACTGGCGCGTGAGAAAGCCCGCGATCATGTCCTGGGTCGATGCCAGGTAGGGGATGTTCATGTGGTCGGAGTCGGGCACGATGTCGTCCGCCACCAGCTGGCCCAGCTTGGCCACCAGCAGGTCGGTATGCGTGTGCGGCACCACGTCGTCGCTGGCTGCGCGCAGCACATAGGTCGGCGCCTTGAGCGAGGGCGCGTACTTGATCGACTCGAAGCGGTGCTGCAGCATGTACTCGATCGGCATCACGCGGAAGCGTCGCTTGGCGATCGCCAGGATCGAATCGTAGGGCGTGATCAGGACCACGGAATGGGCGGGCCGCTCCTTGGCGACCTGCACCGCGACGCCCGAACCCAGGCTGCGGCCGACCACGGCGATGCGGTGCGGATCGACCTGGCCGCGCGTGGCGAGCCAGTCGTACAGCAGGCAGCCGTCTTCGATCATGTGGATCTCGGCCGGCACGCCCTGCGATTCGCCATAACCGCGGTAGTTCATCGCCAGCACGGTCATGTTGGGGAACAGCTTGCCCGCATCGCGCACGACCCAGGACACTTCTTCGGAACGGCCGCCGAAATACAGCACCGCCGGGCGCGGACCGGGAATGGTCGGGGTCATCAGCCAGCCCGAGAGGCGGGTGCCGTCGTTGGCGCGCAAGACCACGGGACGGGTGCGGTGGCCGCTGCTGCGCGGGCTTTTCACCTCGCGCTCGAGCGTCGGATTGAAGACCAGGCGGCGCTGGTTGGCGGCGACGGCCGCCGTCAGCCCCAGCCACAGCATGCTGGCAAAGCCCGTGATCCCCGCCGCCATTTTCTTCGACATATCCATGACTGACAGTCTACGCCAGCCGCTGAGTTTTGTTTTGTGTGATGCCTCTCACTGTCGGGCGGGCCATGCGAAACGGGTCAAGAAGTTGTTTTAAACCAACATCGAGCGCTGCCGTCGTGCTGGTGCCGCCATCGGGCGATTGCGGTTACGATGTGCATTCACATTCATCCAATGCCATCCTGGAGACGCCGTGCATTACCTGCTCACCTATGACCTCGCCCCCGACTACCTCGAACGCCGCGGCGAATTTCGCGACGAACACCTGAAGCTGGCCTGGGAAGCGCAGGAACGCGGTGAACTGGTGCTGGCCGGCGCGCTGGCCGAACCGGCCGATCACGCGGTGCTGGTCTTCGATTGCGAGACGGCCGAACCGGTCCAGCTGTTCGCGGCGCGCGACCCCTACGTCACCCATGGCCTGGTGCGCGCCTTCCACGTGCGCCAGTGGAATACGGTGGTCGGTGACCTGGCGGGCAATCCCGTACGGCCTGCCTGAATCGCCGCCTGAGTTCTTGCCGAATTAACACACAAGATCGGGTAACATCCTCGGCTTGTCGAACATTGCCGGGGAATCCATGCAATCTGCTGTCAATCTGTGGCCACTGCTCGGCGTGGTCGTCGTCGTCGCCGGCTTTTTGCTGCGCGCCAATCCGGTGCTGGTCGCCGTCGCCGCCTGCGGCGTGACGGGCGTCGCGGCCGCCATGCCCGTCATGGCCCTGCTCGAGTCGCTCGGCGCCGCCTTCGTCAAGACGCGCAACCTGCCGTTGATCCTGTTGCTGCCGCTGGCCGCGATCGGTCTGCTGGAGCGCTTCGGCCTGCGCGAACAGGCGCAATCGGTGATCGCGAAGGTGCGCTCTGCCACCGCCGGCCGCCTGTTGATCGTCTACCTGTTCGCGCGCGAGAGCACCGCCGCGATGGGGCTGACCAGCCTGGGCGGCCATCCGACGATGGTGCGGCCACTGGTCGCGCCGATGGCCGAGGCGGCCGCGGAAGCGCAGCACGGCAGCCTGCCCGCACGCGTGCGCCATCGCATCCGCGCCATGTCGGCCGCCACCGACAATATCGGCCTGTTCTTCGGCGAAGACATCTTCGTCGCCTTCGGCGCCATCGTCCTGATGCACACGATCCTGCAGGCCGAGGGCATCGAGGTCAATCCGCTGCACATCGCGCTGTGGGGCATCCCGACCGCGATCACCGCCTTCGTGATCCATGCCTGGAACCTGCGCCGGCTCGATGCCGAGATCAGGCGCGAGGTCGGGCGTGACGTGTCGGCGGCGAAGGAGGCGGCATGACCCTCACCATCGACCATTTCTACATCCTGGTCGGCCTCCTGCTCGCCAGTGTCGCCATCATGAACCTGGTGGACCGCAGCAATCCGCGCCGCCATACCACCGCGTTGTTCTGGGGCCTGTATGCCCTGCTGTACCTGGCCGGCGAGCGCATGCCGCCGGCGGCGGTCGGCGCCCTGATGATAGGCATGGCGCTGCTGGCCGGCTTTGGCGGCGTCAAGGCCGGCGCGCCGAAGGCGCTGGAGCCGGAGGCGCGCCGCGCCAGCGCCGCGCGGCTCGGCAACCGCATCTTCATCCCGGCCTTGCTGCTGCCGCTGGTGACCGTGATCGGCGCCACCGTGCTCAAGGACGTTCACATTGGCGGCCTGCCCATGCTCGACCCGGCCCACCTGACCCTGGTCAGCATGGGCTGCGGCGCGGTCGTGGCCCTGGCTGCCGCCTGCTGGCTGACGCGCGCGACGCCGCTGCAGGGCGTGCGCGAGGCGCGGCGCCTGGTCGACGCCATGAGCTGGGCGGTGGTGCTGCCGCACATCCTGGCGGTGCTGGGGCTGCTGTTCTCGGAAGCCGGCGTCGGCAAGGCGGTGGCGCACCTGACGACCACCTATATCGGCATGGATTCGGCATTCGTCGCGGTGGCGGTGTACTGTATCGGCATGGCGCTGTTCACCATCGTGATGGGCAACGGCTTCGCCGCCTTCCCGGTGATGGCGGGCGGCGTCGGCATTCCGGTGCTGATCGGCGTGTATGGCGCCAATCCGGCCGTGATGGCGGCGATCGGCATGTTCAGCGCCTATTGCGGCACCCTGATGACGCCGATGGCGGCCAACTTCAATATCGTGCCGGCGGCGCTGCTCGACCTGCCCGACAAGAACGCGGTGATCCGCGCCCAGATACCGAGCGCGCTGCCGATCCTGATAGCGAATATCTTCCTGCTGTATTTTTTGATGAACCTGTGAGGCCACGATGATCAAGACCGTACTGCTTACCGGCTTCGAGCCGTTCAATGGCGCCAGCATCAACCCGGCCTGGGAAGCGGTGCGCGCGCTCGAAGGCTGGGAAGGCGAGGTGGGGGAACATCGCTTCCGGGTCGAGGTGCGCCAGTTGCCCTGCGTGTTCGGGCAGGCGATCGAAGACCTGGTGGCGATGGTCGACGAGCTGCATCCGGATGTCGCGATCGCCGTCGGCCAGGCCGGCGGACGGCCCGACATCTCGGTCGAGCGCGTGGCGATCAACGTCGACGATGCGGCGATCCTCGACAACGGCGGCCAGCAGCCGGTGGATGCGGCGATCGCGGCCGACGGTCCCGCCGCCTATTTCTCGACCTTGCCGATCAAGGCCATCGTGCGCGCGCTGCGCGAGAAGGGGTTGGTGGCCGGCGTGTCGCAGACCGCCGGCACCTTCGTGTGCAACCATGTGTTCTATGGATTGATGCACCATGCGGCGCGCCAGCCGCAGCCAATGAAGGCCGGTTTCATCCACGTGCCTTTCCTGCCGGAGCAGGCCGCGGCGCGGTCGGATGCGCCGCCGTCGATGGCGCTGGACGACATCATCGCCGGCATCAAGCTGGCGGTGGAGGTGACCGTGAGCATCGAGGCCGACGTGCGCGAAACGGGCGGCGCCACGCACTGAACTTCCCTACTGGCCGGCCCTCATGCTCAAGTCGCTCGCACTGACCGCTCTCACCGTATTGACGGCCTGGCTGCTCATTCCGGTCTTCGTCCTGCCGCCGCTGGCGTTCTACTATGGCTACCAGGGCTACCGGCGGCGTCACGATGGCCGGACGCGCACGAGTATGGGCGCGAAGATACTATCATCGATCCCGATGCTGCTTGCGGCGGCGGTCTTCTGCTTCGGGGTGTTCCTGATCACGACCGAGTATCGAGCCTGAGCGTGGCGGTCTGCCCTTGCCGAGAGTACGAGAAGTCTGACAAGCGAACAGTCTTTGCGCTGGCACTATTGTCGAGCACTTAGTGAATAAAATCATCTCACTACGTGTGCAAGCGAGAAACGATGCCGGACCAAATATTCATTACATCAAGAAAGCAGAGGGAAGGCAGCTACTGTGGACAAAGCAGCGCCCATAGCGGCCAGCGCAAGCACGTGCGCAGCAAGACCTGCATCGGTCACCCTCCGGGCACGGGAAGCGCCGAGCTGGAAATCGCGTGCCGAAGAATCCGTCGCACACAGAGCGGGTCAGGCGCCGCGTCCGGTTGCGGATGACATCCAGTCTGGAATCACGCTACCGGCGGCCACGGAAGAATCGTTCAGCAATCCGGAAAGTCGCCGCAACATCCGTGCCTCGACAGCGAGCAGCCGAATGTGGCCGTCCAGCTCAGCATGGCGGCTTGCGACGCCGCCGCTGCGGGACTGAAGCCGATCAACGCAATTTGATATAGCTGACCGCCTTCTCGTCACGCAGCACGAAGGCTGCATCCTCGAAGCTCGGCGGCCCGAAGCGCCCGCGCGCATCGCGGCTGAAGGCATAGCGCTCCTTCGGGATGCCCAGCGCATTGCGATCGAGCTTGCCGTTGTCGTTCTCGTCCTGGAACGACAGCACGGCCCAGGTGCCGGGCGGCAGGTCGTCGACGGTGACCACGGTCTCGCCCACGCGCGCCGCGGCCGACGCCGCATACGGGCAATCCTTCAGGAAGGTCGCCTTGTCGCAGATCGCGACCCGCACCGTGCCCTTGGCAGTGGTGACGCCCTGGACCCTGACCTCGATCGCCGCGGCCGAAGCAAGACCGGCGGCGCCCACGCCTGACGCCAGCAGGAGGGAAAGACCCAGGGTGCGAAAGATCGACTGCATGAAAACTCCATAAGGTTAAGTGTGAATCGTGTTTGACCGTGTTTGACCGGTCTGCGGCAGCGCCGCGCAACCGTGCGCGCGGGCCGCCATGATAGGCTGTTGATATCCCGTCAACCCGCTCCGGCAGCCCTCATTATGCTTTCCAACGCGCTCATCGTCCTGGCCACCATCGCGTTCATGGAAGTGTTTTCCATCGTCGCGCACAAGTACGTGATGCACGGCTTCGGGTGGGGCTGGCACCGCTCGCACCACGAGCCGCGCACCGGCTGGTTCGAAAAGAACGACCTGTACGCCGTGGTGTTCGCCGGGGTCGCCATCGCCCTGATCTGGTTCGGCACGCGCGGCTACCACCCCCTCGAATGGATCGGCGCCGGCATGACCGCCTACGGCGCCTTGTACTTCATCGCCCACGACGGCCTGGTGCACCAGCGCTGGCCATTCCGCTACGTCCCCCGGAGCGGCTACCTCAAGCGCCTGTACCAGGCCCACCGCATGCACCATGCGGTGGAAGGTAAAGAGGGCGCCGTGTCCTTCGGCTTCCTGTACGCGCCGCCGGTCGCCCGGCTTAAACGTCAGCTGCAGGCGCGGCAGGGCCAGGTGCGCCGCCCGCGCGCCCAGGACGCAGCCACAGATCGCGCCGCCGCGGCGCCCTCGCTGCCCGAGCAGGGCTGAGGCGCGAGGCCAGCGCCTGGGCGCCGCCCAGGGCCAGCAGGCGCAGCTTGGCCGCCTTCGAGGTGCCCACCCGTTCGTCCCAGGCGTGCGCGCCGCGCCGCTTGACTTCGATCCCGATCTGCCGATAGACATTGCGCGCGGTGGCGATCGCCCAGGCCGAACGCAGGGGCAGGGCGGCGATGCCGAGCGTGGCGGACGCGTAATACGGCTCGGCATGGTCGACCAGGCGCGCGGCGACGGTCGCCAGCGCCGCGCGATGGCGCGGCAGGGCCACGTGGTCGGGCTGTATGCCGGCCTCCAGCAGCCATTCGGACGGCACGTAGCAGCGCCCGATCTTCGCATCGTCGATGATGTCGCGCGCGATGTTCGTCAGCTGGAAGGCCAGCCCCAGGTCGCAGGCGCGGTCCAGTACCAGCTCGTCGCGGGCGCCCATGATCGAGGCCATCATCAGGCCCACCACGCCGGCCACGTGGTAGCAGTAGCGCATGGTGTCGTCGATGGTGCGGTAGCGCGCCTCGTTGACGTCCATCGCGAAGCCGGCCAGGTGGTCGAAGGCATAGCGCGGCGCGATCGCGTGGCCCAGCGCCACTTCCTGGAAGGCGGCGAAGGCCGGGGTGCGCATCGGTTCGCCCGAATAGGCGCGCCGGGTGTCGTCGTACAGGCGGTCGAGCTCGAAATTGGCGCCATAGGCGCTCGGCGCGGCGGCGGCGAAGCCCAGTTCCTGGCCGTCGACCACGTCGTCGCAATGGCGGCACCAGGCGTACAGCATCAGCACGCTGCGCCGGGTGGCGGGCGGGAACAGCCTGGCGGCCGCCGCGAAGCTCTTGGACCCGACCGCGATGGTCTGGGTCGCGTGTTCCATCAGCTTGGTGCCGGCGTAGGCGCTCATGAGTGCACCCCGGCATGCACGCCTTCCAGCATCAGGCCGGCGGTCGCCTTGGCCGAGCCGATCACGCCCGGCACGCCGGCGCCGGGATGGGTGCCGGCGCCGACCAGGTACAGGTTGGGCAGCTCGGCGTCGCGGTTGTGCGGGCGGAACCAGGCGCTTTGCGTGAGGATCGGCTCCAGCGAGAAGGCCGAACCCAGGTGGGCGTTGAGTTGGTCGCGGAAATCGTGCGGCGTGAAGATGCGGCTCGTCACCAGCTGGCTGCGCAGGCCCGGCATGTAGCGCCGCTCGAGATAGTCGAAGATACGGTCGCGGTAGCGCGGGCCTTCGGTCTCCCAGTCGATCGGCGCGTTGCCCAGGTGCGGCACCGGCGCCAGCACGTAGTGGCTGCCGCAGCCGGGCGGCGCGAGCGAGGGATCGGTGACGCAGGGCGCGTGCAGGTAGAGCGAGAAGTCGTCGGCCAGTTGCTGGCCGTGGAAGATGTCCTTGATCAGCTCGCGGTAGCGCGGGCCGAAGCACACCGTGTGGTGCTGCAGCTGCTCATGGTGTTTGTCCAGGCCGAAGTACAGCACGAACAGCGAATTGCTGAAGCGTTTCTTCTTGAGCGCCTCGCCGTGGCTGCTGCCGCGGCCATGGTTCTTCAGCAGGTCGGCATAAGTGTGCACCACGTCGGCGTTCGACGCCACGGCGTCGGCCATGAACCAGCGGCCGTCTTCCAGCCGCACGCCGCTGGCGAGATTGCCGGCGGTCTCGATGCGCGCCACCGATGCGTTCAGTTCCAGCTTGCCGCCCATGTCCTCGAACAGCCGCACCAGGCCTTTCACGAGCGCGCCGGTGCCGCCGCGCGGGAACCACACGCCCCAGCGTCGTTCGAGCGCATGAATAAGGGTGTAGATCGACGAGGTGGCGAACGGGTTGCCGCCCACCAGCAGCGAATGGAAGGAAAACGCCTGGCGCAGCTGCTCGTCCTTCACGAAGCGCGACACCATGCCGTACACGCTCTTCCACGCCTCCAGCCGCGCCAGCTGCGGGCCGGCCTGGATCATGTCGCGGAAAGAGAGAAACGGCACCGCGCCCAGCTTCAGGTAACCCTCGTCGAACACCGCCTTCGAATACGCCAAAAAGCGCCGGTAGCCGGCGACGTCTTGCGGGTTGCGCGCATGGATCTGGCGGTCCAGCGCCTCCTGGTCGTTGGCGTAGTCGAAGTGGCTGCCGTCTTCCCAGCACAGGCGGTAGAAGGGCGTGACCGGCAGCATCTCGACGTAGTCGCCCATCCGCTTGCCGCACAGGGTGAACAGTTCTTCGATCGCCGACGGATCGGTGATGACGGTCGGGCCGGCGTCGAACACGAAGCCCTGGTCCTCGTAGACGTAGGCGCGGCCGCCCGGCTTGTCGCGCTGTTCGAGCAGGGTCGTTTGCATGCCGGCGGCCTGCAGGCGGATGGCCAGCGCCAGGCCGCCGAATCCGGCGCCGATCACGACGGCGCGCTTTGGCTCGAGTCTCGGCTTGAAATTCATCTGGTTCATTCTGCGGTCCTGATCTGATAGGGGTGGGTCTTGCGCACGGCGTGAAAGGCTTCCATGACGGGCACCGGTGGTTTGCCGGTCAGCAGGCGTGCCTTGTCGCCCAGGGTCGGATGGCCGGCATAGAAGCGGGCGATCAAGGGCGCGGGCAGGCCATAGAAACGCTGCATCACGCGCCAGCGGTGATCCGGGCTGCCGGCCAAAAACAGCATGCGGTTGAGCATGCGGAAGAAGCGCTGTTCGTCCCAGGCGTGCCGCGCCAGCGTGCGGATGGCGGCGAACAGCGTCGGGGCCGACAGGTCCGGCAGCGCGGCAATGCGCTCGGCCAGCCGCACTGCGTGCGGCAGCGAGTAGCCGGTGGTCGGGTGGAACAGGCCGGCGCGCAGGCCGACGCTGGGCTGGCCGTGAAGCTCGTCCCAGAAGCGGTCGAAGTCGCCGGCCAGCACGATCGGCAGCGAACCCTGTTCTTCGCGCAGCATGTCGCGCACGCGCCAGCCGCGCGCCCCCACATAGGCGGCGATGTTGGCGCGCAGCCGCTCCGGGTCCCAGGCGGCGCTGTCGACGTAGTGCGTGTCCTCGACCAGCACCCGGTCGGGCCCGAAAGGCAGCAGGTAGACGAAGCGGTAGCCGCCTTGCTGGGCCACGCTGGCGTCCATGATCACCGGCGCCGTCAAGCCATGGGCGGCGTCGAGCCGCAGTTCCTGGCCGAGGAAGGTCTGGTAGCCGAGCGCGAGATGGCTGCTGGGGCGCATGCCGCGGCCGTCGATGACGGCGCGCGCGTGCAGGGTTTCGCCATCGGCCAGCCGCACCGTGGTCGGCGTCACCTCGTCGATCCAGACGCCGGTGCGCAGCGCCGCGCCAAGTGCCGGTGCGACGACCTGGGCCAGGTCGTGCGAGGCGATGCTGGCATAGCCCCCCGCCAGTGTGCGGGCCAGATCGGGAAACACCACGTCGTAGCGCGGCCAGCGGTGGGTGACCAGCGGCGCGATCCAGCGCAGTTGCGCGGCATCGAGATCGCTGTCGTGGAACGACCAGGTATGGTTGCCGCCCAGGCGCTTGCCCTGTTCGAGCAGCAGGATGCGCAGTTCGGGGCGCGCGCTGCGCAGGCGCCACGCGGTCAAGCTGTTGGCCAGGCCGCCGCCGGCCAGGATCAGGTCGTAGTCGGGCTTGCCGCGTTCATCCATGGCTGGCCAGGCCTCGGGTCGCGGGTTGCAGGCCGAGCGCGGCCTCGATGACGTCGGCCGCGCGCGGCGCGCCGCCGGCCTGGCGGATCTGGTCGGCCAGCGGTTCCATGCGTTGCCGGAAGCCTGGCTCGTCGAGCAGGCGGCGCAGTTTGCGCGACAGTTCGGCCACCGTCGCGAAGCGCGGCGAGGCGCGCAGGCCGACGCCGGCGTATTCCACGCGGGCGGCGGCGCCCGGATGGTCGAAGGCGATCGGCAGCGCCAGGATCGGCGTGCGGGTGGCGACGGCTTCCATCACGGTGTTGGCGCCGGCATGCGAGATGACGGCGTCGGCGCGCGCCAGCACGGCCAGCTGGGGCACGAAAGCGTGGACGCGGGTGTCGCCGATGCGTTCGAGCGCGCTTACCTGCCCGTCATCCAGGCCGCCGCAGTGGGCGACCAGCAGTTGCGCGTCCTGGCGCGCGCAGGCTTGCGCGATGCGCTTGAACAGGCCGAAGCGCTGGCTGACCAGGGTGCCGAGCGAGGCATAGACGAAGGGGCGCGTGCTCGATGCGGACGGCAGCAGCGCCGCCAGTTCGGCCGGCGTCTGGGCCGATACCGCGGCCCCGCTGTGCAGCGGGCCGACGTGATGAAAATGCGGCGGCAGCGCGCGCCGTGGAAAATCGAAGCCCGGCACGACCTGGCCGACCTGGGCCAGCGGCGACAGGCAGTCGTGCAGTTTTCCGCGTGGACCCAATCCGAGTTGCCGGGCTGCGGCGGAGATGGCGCGCTCGTGCGGCCGCATCATCCAGTCGTAGACCATGGTGCTGCCTTCGACGATCTTGAAGGCGCGCTCGCTGTCTTCATACATGAAGGGCATGACGGGCAGCGGAATGCCCGGCTCGCGGTTGACCGGCAAGGCGCAGGCGACCGAGACGAAGGGCATGCCGATGCCCTCGGCCACCAGGCCGCCGGCCGCCTCCATCTGGTCGGCAATGAGAAAGTCCACCTGCAGCCGGCGCAGCGCGTCCGGCAGTTCGCGGCACAGCATCGTGGTGCTGGCCGCCATGTCGAGGATCACGCGGCGCAGGCCCAGCGGCGAGCCGGGATTGGCCACCCGCGCCAGCATCGCCGGCAGCGAGCCGGCCGGGTGGGTGTCGAGACCGACGGCATGGAAGCCGATGCGTTCGTCCTTCACGTAGGCGGCGGCATCCGGCCGGTGCACGAAGGTGACGCGGTGCCCGCGCGCGAGCAGTTCGCGCGCGAGCACCGTCAGCGTATTGAAGTGGCTGTAGAGCGCCGGGGCCACCACCGCGAAATGCGCCATGCGGACCGCCGGCTTCAGGAGAGGCGCAGCTCGGCCAGTTGGGCGCCCGCACGCAGCTCGCGCGCCTTGGCCAGCTCGGGGGCGAAGCGCTTTCCCTTGCCTTCTTTCGCGAACAGGCCGGACACGAAGCGGCGCGTGCGGCCGTGGGCGCCGACGGCGGCGCTGAGGCAGCGGTCGGCTTCGACCAGGCAGGCCGCCAGGCGGCGCTGCGCTTCGTCGCGGCCCAGCGTGTTGATCAGGGTGGCCTTGCCGACGTCCTTGCCGGTGTCCTTGCCCGTGACGGCGCTGTCGTTGCCGGCGCCGTCGAGGAAGTCATCCTTGATCTGGAAGGCCTGGCCAGCCGCCAGCGCGAAGGCGCGCAACTGCTGCGCGACCTGCTCGTCGGCATGGCAGACGATGCAGGCCATGTCGACCGCGACGCCGAGCAGCAAGCCGGTCTTGAGTTCGTTGGTGGTGGCGATCGCCTCGGGCGAACGCGTGCCGCCGTGCAGGTCTTCGAACTGGCCGCGCACCAGGCCCTGGTCGCCGACCGTCTGCGCCAGCGTCGCGACCAGGCGCGCGCGGGTGGCGGGGGCGATGTCCTGGGCCTGCGACAGCACGCCGAAGGCGCGGCTGAGCAAGGCCACCGAAGCGAGGATGGCGACGTCTTCGCCATACTGGATGTGGATCGCGGGCTTGCCGCGGCGCAAGCTGGCGTCGTCCATGCAGGGCAGGTCGTCGAGGATCAGCGAGGCCGCGTGCACGAGCTCGACCGCGCAGGCGACGTCGATCAGGGCCGGCGAATTGCAGCCGAGGTCGCGCGCGACCAGCATCAGGAGCAGGGGACGCATGCGCTTGCCGGCGCTGAGCGCGGACGAGCGCATGGCCCTGGTGAGCTGGTCGTGGGGGCTGCCGGAGAGCAGCTGGTCGATGCGTTCGTCCACCGCCCGGCGCAGCGATGCGATGTCATCGAAGGCGGCGTCGTCGCCCGTTTCCACGCCGATCCCATCGTACCGCCGCGTCGCTGTAGTCATACGGAATCCTGTAGAAATTGATGAACTTGATAACCATCATACCGGAGACAAAGTTGAGAAATAGTTAATTGAACTCAATCGTGCGGGGGTTTCTTGCGCAAAAAATGCGCAATTTACGCTAGGACTTATGGGAAGGCGGTACAAAAACGGTTCGGCCCGCACATGGCGGGCCGAGCAGAAAAAGATAACCGGAAGTCGTCAGGCCGGCTGTTCTTCGGGAAACAGGATCTTGAGGAAGGCGCGCACCACCGGCGCATCGTCCTGGGCCGGGTAGCTGATGTACAGGTTGGCCGATGGCGCGTGGGCGTGGATCGGCAGGAAGCGCACGCCCGGCCAGCCGATGCGGCTGGTGGTTTCGGGCATCAGCGCCACGCCGAGGCCGGCGCCGACCATGGCCAGCAGGGTCTGCGGCTCGGCCGCCTCCTGGAAGATGGTCGGCTGGAACCCGGCGTTCACGCAGCACTGGAGCAGGTAGCGCGGCTCGGCCGACTGGTCCAGGTGCAGGGTCAGCATGGGTTCGCCCGCGATCTCGGGCAGGGCGATGGCGTCGCGCGCGGCCAGCGGATGGCGGGCATTGACCGCCACGCAGAACTGCTCCCTGAAACAGAGTTCCTGGCGCAGGTTGGCCTGCTTGAGCACGTCCTGCTCGATGCGCGGCTCGCGCCAGAAGCCGACGTCGATCTGCTTGCTGCGCAGCGCTTCCCACTGGTCGTTCGGGCCCAGCTCGTGGATGGTCCAGCTCACGCGCGGAAACTGGCTCTGGAACTGCTCCAGCAGGCCGGGGATCGGGCCCCACATCGCCGAGCCGACGATGCCGACCCGTAGCCGTCCGACCTCGCCGCGGTCGATCTGGCGGATCGTGTCGATCGTCATGCGCATCTTGCCGAGCAGCTCGGCCGCCTCGACCATCAGCGCGCGGCCGGCCACGGTCAGCTCGAAGCTGCGCGTGGTGCGGGTGAACAGCTTCACCCCCAGCTCGCTCTCGAGCTTCATGATCTGCTGCGACAGCGGCGGCTGCGAGATGTGCAGGCGCTCGGCGGCGCGGCTGAAGCTTTTTTCTTCGGCCACCGCCAGGAAGTATTTGAGCTGTTTCAGGTCGATCGACATGGCGCGCCGCTCTTCGTTTTCATCAGGCAGCCTTGTGGTGCAGCGCCACGGCCAGGCGCGCGCCGACCAGGGCGTTGTGCTTGACCAGCGCGATATTGGTGGCCAGGCTGCGCCCGCCCGTCAGCTCCTTGATGCGGGCCAGCAGGAAGGGCGTGACCTGCTTGCCGGTCACCGCCTGCTGCTGCGCTTCGCCCAGGGCCTGGTGGATGATGGCGTCGATCTCGTCGGGCGCCATCGCCGACTCCGCCGGCACCGGGTTGCTGACCACCACGCCGCCCTTCAGGCCGAGCTGCCACTTGGTGCGGATGAAGGCGGCCTGTTCCTCGGGCGAGTCGAGCTGGAAGTCGGCCTTGAAGCCGCTGTCGCGCGTGAAGAAGGCGGGGAAGCCCGGCTGGCCGACGGCCAGCACCGGCACGCCGTGGGTCTCGAGGTATTCGAGCGTCAGGCCGATGTCGAGGATCGACTTCACGCCGGCGCACACCACGGCCACGCTGGTCTGGGCGAGCTCCTGCAGGTCGGCCGAGATGTCGAAGCTCGTCTCGGCGCCGCGGTGCACGCCGCCGATGCCGCCGGTGACGAAGACTTCGATGCCGGCCAGTTCGGCGCAGATCATGGTGGCGGCGACGGTGGTCGCGCCCAGCCGGGCCTGCGCCAGCACGTATGGCAGGTCGCGGCGGCTGACCTTGATGGCGTCGGGCGAGGAGCCCAGCGTCTCGAGCTGGTCTTCCGACAGGCCGACGCAGATCTTGCCGCCAATGATGGCGATGGTGGCCGGCACGGCGCCGGCGTCGCGGATGACCTGCTCGACTTCGCGCGCGGTGTGCACGTTCTGCGGGTAGGGCATGCCGTGCGAGATGATGGTCGATTCGAGGGCGACGATCGGCTTGCCGGCGGCGCGGGCGGCCGCCACTTCGGGCGAAAACAGGAGGAAGGATTGCATGGTCGGGTCTTTATTCAGTCGGTAACGAGGTCCTGGACCGGGGCGTCGAACAGCCCCGGCGCCAGTTGCGGGCAGACGGTCTGCGCGCAGGCGATGGTCATGGCGGCGAGCAGCTGGCCGCGGCGGCAGGCCGTTTCCAGGTCCAGCTCGGGCTGGCCGTTGTACAGGCTCCAGCAGACGGCGGCGCCGAAGGCGTCGCCGGCGCCGGTGACGTCGACCACGGCTGGCGCGTCGACAGGCTGGCCTTCGAGCGCCGCGATGCCGGTCGCGGTCGTGAACATGGCGCCTTGCGCGCCGCGCGTGACGATCACGTCCCGGACGCCGTCGCGCCGCAGTTCGGCGCAGGCCGCGGCGATGTCGGCAGCGGTCGCCAGCGGGCGGCCGGCGCGGGCCGCCAGCTCGCCCACGTTCAGGATCAACAGGCGCAGGCCGGTCAGGTCGCGCGGCAGGCGGTCGATCTTCGGTTCCGAGACGGCGACGATCACCATTGGCACACCGTCGCGCCGGCTGCCCTCCAGCAGCGTGGCGACCGTCTCGCGCGGCAGGTTCAGGTCGGCGACGATCAGGGCGGCGCCGGCGCGCTGCTGTTCGCGGGTGGCGAGGAAATCGGGCGTGAGCGACTCGTTGATCTCCATGTCGGCCAGCGCCACGCGCATGTCGCCGTCCTCGTCGAGCACCGCGGTATAGGTGCCGCTGGCGGCGCCGTCCACGCGCAGCGCGCCGCGGGTGTCGATGCCGGCTTCGTCGGCGTAGGAGAGCAGGGCGCGGCCGGACGAATCGCCGCCGACCGCCGTGACCAGCGCCGTGGGGGCGCCCAGGCGCGCCAGGTTCTCGGCGATGTTGCGCGCGACGCCGCCGAAGGATTCGGTCTGGCGCGCCGGGTTCGAGGTATTCACGGTCAGCTTGCCGATGGTGCGTAGCTTGCGGTCGAGGTTGGCCGCGCCGACGCACAGTATCGGACGATGGTCGGGCAGCACGTAGGCGCGACCGAGGATGCGGCGCTCGCGCACCAGGGTGGCGATGTAGTTGGCGACCGCGGAGCGCGACAGGCCGAGATGGCCGGCCAGGTCTTGTTGCGAGATGAAGGGGTTAGAACGGATCAGCTCGTATAACTGTTCTTTTTTCGGCATCGCGTTCAAATGCGCCGTCAGGCGCCCAGGACAATTGTTTTATCATGCTAGACAATTGTTTGGAGCATGTCAACGAATCTTTCCCCCAGTGTAAGCACCTCTCTCTCGCTTCGCATAATTTATCTATAAAAGATATAAATCGGGAAGAAAAAGTGTATTTGCCATACATATCGCCAATCATGCATAGTTATAATATCTAGTTGTCCAAATGCGCCGCACTCGTGTGCGCTGGGCAGCTGCCTCTCTCATCCGCGATCCCACATCACCCAGTTTTCAACAAGGAATATCATGTCCAGCAATACCCCATTCGAAGCCGCCGACATCATCCGCGCCCGCAAGCCGGGTTTCGCCCCGCGTGTGGCGCTGATCCTCGGTTCCGGACTGGGCGTGCTGGCCGAACAGCTGGTCGACGCGGTGTCGATCAGCTATGCCGACCTGCCGGGCTTCCCGATCTCCACCGTGCATGGCCACGCCGGCGAACTGGTGCTGGGTACCCTGGCCGGCGTCCCGGTCGCCTGCATGAAGGGCCGCGGCCACTTCTATGAAGGCTACGGTCCGGGCGTGATGACCTCGGCCATCCGCACGCTCAAGGAAATCGGCTGCGAACTGCTGTTCGTCACCAATGCCGCCGGTTCGCTGCGCGTCGAAGCCGACGCCGGCAGCCTGGTCGCGATCACCGACCATATCAACTTCCTGCCGGGCAGCCCGATGGCCGGCCCGAACGACGAGCGCTTCGGCCCGCGCTTCTTCAGCATGTCCAACGCCTATGACGCGGAGATCCGCGAGCAGGTCAAGCTTGTCGCGGCCGAGAAGGGCATCACCCTGCACGAAGGCGTGTACCTGGCCGCCGCCGGCCCGCACTTCGAGACCGTCGCCGAAATCCGCGCCTTCAAGACGCTGGGCGCCGACGTGGTGGGCATGTCGCTGATCCCGGAAGTGATCGCCGCGCGCCACTGCGGCCTGAAGGTCGCCGCCGTCTCGGCCATCACCAACCTGGCCGAAGGCCTGTCGCCGTTCGCGCTGTCGCACGAGCAGACCCTGAAGTACGCCGCCGTCGCGGCGCAGGACATGGTCAAGCTGATCCATGCCTTTATTGAGCAACTGAGCGAACGCCTGGGCTCGACCCCGCGCGCCGACGCATAAATCATTTGAATAGGAAGAGCGAAGACCATGTCACGCGCATTCATCCTCCTGCTTGATTCCTTCGGCCTCGGCGCATTGCCGGACGCCGACAAATACGGCGACGCGGGCGCCAACACCTTCGGCCACATCGCCAAGTGGGCGGCGAAAGAGGGCAAGCCGATGTCGCTGCCGAACCTGGAGAAACTGGGCCTCGCGGCTGCCGCGCACAAGGCGAGCGGCGAGTGGGCGCCCGGCTTCGACCTGCGCGATGGCTTCACTGGCGCCTGGGGCGTCGCCCGCGAGCAGTCGACCGGCAAGGACACGCAGAGCGGCCACTGGGAAATCGCCGGCGTGCCGGTGCTGTTCGACTGGGGTTACTTCCCCAAGACCGTGCCGTCGTTCCCGGCCGAGCTGACCGACAAGCTGCAGGAACTGACCGGCGTGCCGGGCTGGCTGGGCAACTGCCACGCCTCGGGCACCACCGTCATCAACGAGCTGGGCGACGAGCACGTCGCCAGCGGCAAGCCGATCCTGTATACCTCGGCCGACTCGGTGCTGCAGATCGCGGCCCACGAGGAACACTTCGGCCTCGAGCGCCTGTACCAGGTGTGCGAAGCGGCCTACGAGCTGGTCAAGCCCTACAATATCGGCCGCGTGATCGCGCGTCCTTTCGTGGGCGCCAACGGCGACTACAAGCGCACGTCGAACCGCCACGACTACGCCGTGCCGCCGATCGCGCCGACCCTGCTCGACCATGTGAAAGATGCTGGCGGCGAGATGATCGCGCTGGGCAAGATCAGCGACATCTTCGCAGGCCAGGGCGTCACGCGCCTGGTGAAAGGCCCGGACAATATGGCGCTGTTCGACCGCCTGCTGGAAGTGGCCGACGAAGCGGGCGACAAGTCGCTCACTTTCGTCAACTTCGTCGACTTCGACATGCACTTCGGTCACCGCCGCGACGTCGCCGGCTATGCGAACGCGCTGCACGAGCTGGACGCGCGCCTGCCGGAATTCATGGCCAAGCTGAAGGATGGCGACCTGGTCGTGATCACCGCCGACCACGGCTGCGACCCGACCGCGCCTGGCTCGGACCACACCCGCGAGCACATCCCGATGATCTTCTTCGGCCCGAATGTCAAGGCGCAGGAACTACCGACCGCCGACACCTTCTCGAGCATCGGCGCCACGCTGGCGCAGCACCTCGGCGTCAAACCACTTTCGAACGGAACCGCACTGTTATGAGCCAGCCCCTGGATTTCAAACGTAATACCGGCATTGCGCTGGACCTGGGCCTGGTGAACAGCCTCAAGGTCAACCGCAACGCGGCCGACCGCCGCGCCGCCAGCCTGGCGAACCGCCGCACGGTCAAGAAGGAATACCAGGCCGCCTGGCTGGTGCGCGCCATCGAGTGCATGGACCTGACCACGCTGAGCGGCGACGACACGCCGGGCCGCGTCGAGCGCCTGTGCATGAAGGCGATGCGTCCGCTGCGCGCCGACCTGATGCAGGCCCTCGGCCTCGAAACGCTGTCGACCGGCGCCGTGTGCGTGTACCACGAGATGATCCAGCCCGCGGTGAAAGTGATCCAGGGCCGCCTGCCGATCGCCGCCGTGTCGACCGCGTTCCCGGCCGGCCTGTCGAGCATGGAAACCAAGGTGCGCGAAATCGAATTGTCGGTGGCCGCGGGCGCCACCGAGATCGACATCGTCATCACCCGCCAGCACGTGTTGACCGGTAACTGGCAGGCGCTGTACGACGAGATGGTGGCGTATCGCCAGGCTTGCGGCGAAGCGCACGTCAAGGCGATCCTGGCCACCGGCGACCTGGTGACCCTGGAAAACGTGGCCAAGGCATCCTGGGTGTGCATGATGGCCGGCGCCGATTTCATCAAGACCTCGACCGGCAAGGAAGGCGTCAACGCCACCATTCCGGTGTCGCTGGTGATGGTGCGCGCGATCCGCGATTACTACGAACAGACCGGCTTCCAGATCGGCTACAAGCCGGCCGGCGGCGTGTCGACCGCGAAGTCGGCGCTGCAATACCTGACCGTGATGAAGGAAGAACTGGGCAACGACTGGCTGCAGCCGCACCTGTTCCGCATCGGCGCTTCCAGCCTGCTGACCGACATCGAGCGCCAGCTGGAGCACTACGTGACCGGGAACTACTCGGCCGCCCATCGCCACGCGCAACCTTAATTCCGGACTTCGTCATGCCAACAATCAAAGAGATTCTGAACACCATGGATTACGGTCCTGCACCAGAGAGTACCAAGGAAGCGCTCGCGTGGCTGGACCAGCGTGGCCGCCGCTTCGGCCTGTTCATCGACAACGCCTGGAGCGAGGCCGGCGCGACCTTCGCCACCAACAATCCGGCTGACGGCAGCGAGCTGGCGCAGGTGACGCAGGCGACGCAGGACGACGTCGAACGCGCCGTCGCCGCCGCGCGCCGCGCGCAGCCGGGCTGGGTCGCCCTCGGCGGCCATGGCCGCGCCAAGATCATGTATGCCTTGTCGCGCCTGCTGCAAAAGCACGCGCGCCTGTTCGCGGTGCTCGAGACGCTCGACAACGGCAAGACCATCCGCGAAACCCGCGACGCCGACCTGCCGTTAGCAAGCAGGCACTTCTATTATCACGCCGGCTGGGCGCAGCTGCAGTCCGAAGAATTCGCGGATTACCGCGCCGTCGGCGTGGTGGGCCAGATCGTGCCGTGGAATTTCCCGCTCCTGATGCTGGCGTGGAAGATCGCACCGGCGCTGGCCGCCGGTAACACGGTCGTGTTCAAGCCGGCCGAGTACACGCCGCTGACCGCCTTGCTGTTTGCCGAGATCTGCCAGCGCGCCGGCGTCCCAAGCGGCGTGGTCAACATCGTCACCGGCGACGGCCGCGTGGGCGAAGCGATCGTGAATCACCCTGGCATCGACAAGATCGCCTTCACCGGCTCGACCGAAGTCGGCCGCCTGATCCGCAAGGCCACCGCAGGCAGCGGCAAGAAGCTGTCGCTGGAACTGGGCGGCAAGTCGCCGTTCATCGTGTTCGACGACGCCGACCTGGATGCGGCGGTCGAAGGCTTGGTCGATTCGATCTGGTTCAACCAGGGCCAGGTGTGCTGCGCCGGTTCGCGCCTGCTGGTGCAGGAGTCGGTCTATGACCGCTTCATCGCCAAGGTGAAGGCGCGCATGCAGAACCTGCGCGTCGGCTCGCCGCTGGACAAATCGAACGATATCGGCGCGCTGGTCGATCCGGTGCAGCAGCAGCGCATCCACGGCCTCGTGGAGTCGGCGCGCGCCGAAGGTTGCGAAGTATGGCAGCCGAACGTCGAACTGGCGGCGACCGGTTCGTGGTATCTGCCGACCCTGATCACGGGCGCGTCGACCTCGGCCGCCGTGGCCCAGGCCGAGATCTTCGGACCGGTGCTGGTGGCGATGAGCTTCCGCACCCCGGCCGAGGCGGTTCAACTGGCGAACAACACCGTGTATGGTCTGGCGGCCTGCGTATGGAGCGAATCGATCAGCCTGGCGCTGGACGTGGTCCCGCAGATCAAGGCCGGCGTGGTGTGGATCAACACCGCCAACCAGTTCGATGCGGCTTGCGGCTTTGGCGGCTACAAGGAATCGGGCTATGGCCGCGAAGGCGGCAAGGAAGGCATGGTCGAGTACCTGACGCCGCTGGCGGAAGATGCGCGTCCAGCGGCGCCAATCGTGGCCGACAAAGCCAAGGCCAGGCCGGCGCAGGAAGACAGCCCGTTCGCGGTCGACCGCACCGCCAAGCTGTACATCGGCGGCAAGCAGGCCCGCCCTGACGGCGCCTACAGCCGCGCCATCCATGGCGCCAATGGTGACTTCCTGGCGGACATCGGCGAAGGCAGCCGCAAGGACATCCGCAACGCCGTGGAAGCGGCGCACAAGGCTGCCGGCTGGACCAGGGCGACCGCGCACAACCGCGCGCAGGTGCTGTACTACATCGCCGAGAACCTGGCGATCCGCGCCGACGAATTCGCGCAGCGGATTGCGCAGCAGACCGGTTCGAAGGGTGCGGCGCGCGAAGTGGCCGCCTCGATCGAGCGCCTGTTCTACTGGGCGGCGTGGGCCGACAAGTACGACGGCGCGGCGCACCAGCCGCCGATGCACGGCATCACCGTCGCGCTCAACGAGCCGGTCGGCGTGATCGGCATCGTGTGCCCGAACGAGAACCCGCTGCTGGGCTTCATCTCGTTGGTGGCGCCGGCGCTGGCGCTGGGCAACCGCGTGGTGGCGGTGCCGTCGGAGCAGCATCCGTTATCGAGCATCGACCTGTACCAGGTGCTGGATACCTCGGACCTGCCGGGCGGCGCGCTGAACATCGTCACTGGCTCCGCCGACGAGCTGGCGCGCACACTGGCGACGCATGGCGATATCGATGCGGTGTGGCGTCATGATGGTTCGGCGGAAGGCTGTGCCGAAGTCGAGCGTTTGTCGGCCGAATCGCTCAAGCGCACCTGGACCGGCGGCGCCAAGGGCCGCGACTGGTTCGATCCGAAGCAGGCCTGCGGCCGCACGGTGCTGCAGCATGCGAGCCAGGTCAAGAATGTCTGGATTCCGTACGGCGTGTAATCAGCCCGGAACCTCAAACCCTGTCATTCCCGCGCAGGCGGGAATCCAAGCAAGCTAGCGTATCGCGAACGACTTGGATTCCCGCCTCCGCGGGAATGACGTTTTCAAGCTATTAGCGAAAACGGACACAATCATGTTCCTCCCCCAAGAAATCGTCCGCAAGAAGCGCGACGGCGGCGTCCTTTCCGCCGAAGAGATCCAGTTCTTCGTGCGCGGCATCCCTGACGGCAGCGTCACCGAAGGCCAGATCGCGGCCTTCGCCATGGCGGTCTATTTCAACGACATGACGATGGATGAACGCGTCGCCTTCACGCTGGCGATGCGCGACTCGGGCCAGGTCATGGAATGGAAATCGCTGGATTTGCCCGGCCCGGTGGTCGACAAGCACTCGACCGGCGGCGTCGGCGACGTGGTATCGCTGATGCTGGGACCGATGATCGCGGCCTGCGGCGGCTTCGTGCCGATGATCTCGGGGCGCGGCCTGGGCCACACCGGCGGCACGCTCGACAAGTTCGATTCGATCCCGGGCTACAGCACCGTGCCGGAACCCGAAAAGTTCCGCCAGGTGGTGCAGGACGTGGGCGTGGCCATCATCGGCCAGACCGCCCAGCTGGCGCCGGCCGACAAGCGTTTCTACAGCATCCGCGACACCACGGCGACCGTGGAATCGGTGGCCATGATCACCGGCTCGATCCTGTCCAAGAAGCTGTCGGCGGGCCTGGATGCGCTGGTGATGGACGTGAAGGTCGGCAGCGGCGCCTTCATGCCGACCCCGGCCAAATCGCTGGAACTGGCCGAATCGATCGTCAATGTCGGCAACGGCGCCGGCACCCGCACCTCGGCCATCCTGACCGGCATGAACGAATCGCTGTGCCACGCCGCCGGCAACGCCGTCGAAGTGCGCGTCGCGATCGACTACCTGAGCGGCAAATCGCGCCCGGCGCGCCTGCACGAGGTGACGATGGCGCTGTGCGCCGAGATGCTCGTCATCTCCGGCCTGGCGTCGAGCGAGCAGGAAGCGCGCGCCAGGCTGCAGGCGGCCCTCGATTCGGGAGAAGCCGCCGAGCGTTTCGCGCGCATGGTCAGCGCCCTGGGCGGCCCGGCCGACCTGATGGACAAGCCCGATGCCTACCTGGAAACGGCGCCGGTCATCGTGCCCGCGCCTGCGCTGCAGGCCGGCTATGCGAGCGCGGTCGACACCCGCGAACTGGGCCTGGCCGTGGTGGCGCTGGGCGGTGGCCGCGTGCGTCCGCAGGATGCGATCGACTTCGCCGTCGGCCTGACCGGGCTGGTGGAACTGGGCGATGCGATCGTCGTCGGCCAGCCGCTGGCGATGGTGCATGCGCGCACCCGGGAAGCCGCCGAGCAGGCCATCCGCCAGGTGCAGGCCGCCTACCGCATCGCTCTTGACAAGCCGGCCGTCGAGCCGATGATCCACCGCACCGTTCGTCCCTGAGCTGAGGACCAATCATGAAATACGCGAAACTGATCGATGAAGCGCGCGCCGCGCGCGAGCTGGCCTATGCCCCGTACTCGAAGTTCAAGGTGGGCGCCGCGCTGGAGTGCAAGGATGGCCGTATCTTCCGCGGCTGTAATGTGGAGAATGCCGCCTACGGCCTGTGCAACTGCGCCGAGCGCACCGCCCTGTTCAGCGCCATCGCCAGCGGCTACCAGCCGGGCGATTTCGCGGCCCTGGCCGTGATCGGCCAGACCGAGGGCCCGATCGCGCCGTGCGGCGCCTGCCGCCAGGTGATCCTGGAACTGGGCGGCAACGAACTGCCGGTCGTGCTGACCAACCTGGGCGGCGACATATTCGAGACCACTGCGGCGGCGCAGTTGCCGAATGCCTTCGGCGGGCGTGACCTCGGCAATTAAACAGGCCTTGTGATCCGCGATTCGGTCACCACCATGATGACATCCTTACATGCTTTAACCTGGAATTGGAGGTAGTCATGAAGAAAGTCATCGTGCTGTTGAGTGGTGTGATCATCGCCGCGAGCGCCGCAGCCCAGGCGGACAAGACCAGTTCGAATACAACCCAGGCTGAACGGACGGGAACCGTCGATCGGCAGATTCCGGCCAATACCGACCGCGACAAGCGGGAGAATCCGGCCGCGGAAGGGCCGGAAAGCGCGAACATCGTCGACCCCGATTTCCAGGGCAGCAGCAAGCAGGAAACCACCGCATCCGGCCTGGGGCAGCCGAAGAAGGAAGGCGAGCGGTCTTCGAAGAAGAGCGGTTCGGACGTGCAGGACGTGGAAAACAAGACGAAACAGTAAGCTTCGTCACAGCGGCCCCATCGGGTCTGCGTTGGGGCCGCCTTCGATCACCACATCAGGTCGTCCGGAATCTTGTAATCCGCGTACGGATCGTCTTCTTCCACTTCCTGCACCTTCTTCTTGATCTGCACCACGATCGAGGCATCGCGCTGGGCGATCTTTTCGCCGATCACGCGCGGCACCAGTTCAAAGCTGCCATTCATGTGGACGATCACCAGGCGTCCCGCCACCAGATGCTCGACGATCTGCGACGTCACGTGGATGCGCTCGATCTTGGTGCCGAAGGTAAAGTTGTAGGGCACGTCGCCCTTGCCCTTCGACTGCTTGTTCTGCTGCACCAGCTGGGCGATCTGCGCCAGGATGGCTTTCTGGGTCGCCGCGGCGTCGCGCTGGGCGTTCAGTTCGCGCGCCCGTTCCGCGTTCTTGCGCTGCATCTCGAGCGCGGCTTCGCGCGATTCGTTGACCTTTTCCACGCCGGTGCGCAACACTTCCTTGTGTTGCTTGCTCTTGTCCTGGTTGACCTGCTTGACCTTCTTCTTGTCGACCAGGCCGGCTTTCAATAACTGCTCTTGCAGCGAGACCATGTTGTGCTTCCTTGAAATGATGAATGCCGCTCGCGGCGCCAGCCGATAGCATAGCAACAAGCGCGGCGGAAAGCGATCACATGCCGGCCGGGATGGCGCAGGCGAACTCGCGCCTGCCGTACGACTTGAAATAGCGATGACTGATCCACAACATAGTGGAATACCGTCCATCAGACAGGAGCTCGACAATGAACCCATCCGACGAAAAGATGTTGCAGGATTTCCTGGGCCAGCTGGTGCAGGCCCGTGGCGTGGCCAAGGACCGGGAGGCCGACGCACTGATCCAGCGCGCCGTGGCCCAGCAGCCGGACGCCGCCTACCTGCTGGTGCAGCGCGCACTGCTGGTGGAGCAGGCGCTGGGCAATGCCAAGGCCCGTATCGCCGAGCTCGAAAGCCAGGGCGGGAGAGGAAGCGGGGGATTCCTCGACGCGAACCAATGGGGAAACTCCGCGCAGAGCCAGCCATCGAATCCGGTCCCGGGAGTCAAGCAGGGGGCTTACCAGCAGAACGGACCGACCGGCTCGGCACCGCAGGCCCAGCCGGCGCGAAGCGGCGGCTTCCTGGGCGGCGCCGGCGGCAGCATGCTGGGCACGATGGCGGCCACGGCGGCCGGGGTGGCGGCCGGCAGCTTCCTGTTCCACGGCATCGGCAACCTGCTGGGCAATGACGGGCAGGGCGCCTCGAACCACTTGTTGGCGGACAACGCGGCCGACGGTGGCGCGGCCGAGGCGGCCGGGGGCGGGGCGCTGGCGGACCAGGCCGGCATCGGGGCGATCGACGAGCCAGGCGGCGGCGCCGACGACAGCCTGGCCGACAACAGCAGCGAGGATAGCCTGGGCGGCTTCTTCGACGGCGACGGTTCCGACGAAGGGCTGTTCGGCTGACGATACCCGGGATCGTCGCACGCTCCTTGCAGGCGCAGATGACGGCACCTTGCCGGCTTTCGTGGAAGCGTCGCGGCGAAAGCGGCAGGATGGCCTTTCCGGTTGCGGCACGCCAGCCGCTTCCTTGCCGTCGAGGAGATCACCCCATGCGTCCGCTTCCCTGCATTGTCCTGTGTGCCTGCGCGTCCATGCTTTCCGGCTGTTCGTGCGAGGTCACCTATGCCGATGTCAGCCACCACGAGGAATTCAGGAAGGTCGTGGGCTCCCGGTACGAGATCATCGGCGAGGTCGACGCCTATGGCATCGGCCGGCACTCGCGCGCGCCGGCCGACTATCTCACCTTGATTCCCCGCCCAGGCATCGGCGGGTCCGAAGTCGTGTTCGAAGCCCCGGTGCCCAAGGGGGCAACGGTGACCGTGACCAAGGTGTTCCAGACCAACCGGATCGTGTTCGAATCGGGCATCACGCTCGAAGTCGAACTGCATGGCGCCGGGCTGCCCTTGCGTGGACGGACGCTGATCGACCTGAATCGCGGCAGCGAGGGGCCGGGGCCGGCAGGTTTGAATCCAGAGATATACAAGAAGCTATGACGCGCCAACAGCCCCCAGCGCCACCAGCAGGATCACGACGATCCACGATGGCGCCTTCCACAGCGTCAGCAGCATGAAGCCGCCCAGCGCGATGCCGGCGTCGCGGATGTCGAACACGGCGGCGGTCCATACCGGGTGGTACAAGGCGGCGGCGAGGATGCCGACCACGGCCGCGTTCGCGCCCATCATGGCGTGGCGCGCGGCCGCGTGACGGCGCAAGCCGTCCCAGAACGGCAAGGTTCCATAGACGAGCAGCAGGCCGGGAAGAAAGAGCGCGAGCAGGGCGAGCGCGGCGCCCGTGGGCGCGCCCGCCGTCATGCCGGCCTGGGCGCCGAGGAAGGCGGCGAAGGCGAACAGCGGGCCGGGCAGCGCCTGCGCAAGTCCATACCCGGCCAGGAAGGTCTCGTTCGGGATCCAGCCGGTGGCCACCGTCTCGGCCTGCAATAATGGCAGCACCACGTGGCCGCCGCCAAAGACCAGCGCGCCGGAGCGGTAGAAGGCATCGAACAGCGCCAGCGGCCGATGCCCGGTCAGGCCGGACAATAGCGGAAGCCCGAGCAGCAGGACGCCGAACAGCACGAGCGCCGTGATGCCGGCGCGGCGGCTGACCGGCATGGACAGTTCCGGGCCGGACTGCGCGACCGGTCCCCGGCACAGCCGGTATCCGGCGCCGGCGCCCGCGGCGATGGCGGCCAATTGCCCGGTCGGCCCATCGACGAGGACCACGATCGCGATGGCGCCGAGCGCGATCGCGATGCGCCGGCGGTCCGGCGTGAGCGTGCGCGCCATGCCCCACACGGCATGGGCCACCACGGCCACCGCCACCAGCTTCAGGCCATGCACGACGCCCGCCGCCCCTAAGCCGACAAGGCTCGCGGCGCCCAGCGCGAACGCGAACATCAGCAGCGCCGAAGGCAGCGTGAATCCGATCCAGGCCGCCAGGCCGCCGGCCAGGCCGCCGCCGCGCAGGACGCCGAGCGCGAAGCCGACCTGGCTCGACGCCGGCCCGGGCAGGAACTGGCACAGCGCCACCAGGTCGCCGTAGCGCGCGTCGTCGAGCCACTGGCGGCGCAGGACGAACTCGTTGCGGTAGTAGCCCAGATGGGCGATCGGGCCGCCGAACGAGGTCAGGCCGAGCTTCAGGAAGGTCCAGAAGATGGACCAGATGGGCAAGGTGGCGGTAGCGGTGGCTTGGAGCGGCATGGCGTGGACCGTGGGCGAGACCGGCCCAGCATAGCAGTAAACATGCCCAAGTTAAAATGACGAATTCCTGTCATCGAATAGACCGCCATGCCGATCGCCCCCTACCTCGACGCCCTGCCGCAACTCGCCGACGGCGTTTATCTTCACGAATCGGCCCAGGTCATCGGCAACGTGCGCATCGGCGCCGATTCCTCGGTCTGGTGCAACGCCGTGCTGCGCGGCGACGTCAACGACATCGTCATCGGCAGCTGCACCAATATCCAGGACCTGACGATGGGCCATGTCGCCCACCGCACGCCCCACAAGCCGCAGGGTTCGCCCCTGGTCATTGGCGACTACGTCACGGTCGGCCACTCGGTCATCCTGCACGGCTGCCGCATCGGCAACGACTGCCTGGTCGGGATGGGCAGCATCGTGATGGACGACGCCGTGATCGAGAACCTGGTGATGCTGGGCGCCGGCAGCCTGGTCACGCCGGGCAAGCGGCTCGAAAGCGGATTTTTATACATGGGCCGGCCGGCCGAGAAGGTGCGTCCGCTGACGGACGCCGAAAAGGCCTGGCTGCGCTACTCGGCCGAGCACTACGTGCGGGTCAAGGACAACTACCTGAATACGCCGGCGCAGCGTTGACGTCGCTTTACATCTGCTGGAACAGCGCGCCGTGGTTGCGGCTCACTTCCAGTTCTTCCGGGTAGCCGCGCAGGCGCAGCATCTGGCGTCCGCGCAGGTCGCGCCGCACTTCCGCGATCGCATCCACGCGCACCAGGGTCGAGCGGTGGATGCGCCAGAACTCGTCCGGGTCCAGCTCTTCTTCCAGTTCCTTGAGCGTCTTGCGGATCAGGTGCTCGCCGGTGGCGGTCTGCACCCGCGTGTACTTGTCGTCCGACTGGAAGAACAGCACTTCGCGCGTGCTCACCATGCGCAGGCTGTTGCCGGCCTGCGCCTGGATCCAGCGCAGATAAGCAGGTCTGGCGGCGGCCGCGGCGGCGCCGTTCTGCATCAGCAACTGGTCGCCCAATTGCGCCAGGCGGGCCAGTTGCGCGCCGATGTCCTGCGGCGTGTGGTCGAGCCGGCGGCGCAGGCGCGCCACCGTGGTTTCCAGGCGCGCCAGGGTGACGGGCTTGAGCAGGTAGTCGATGGCGCCGTGCTCGAAGGCCTCGACCGCATACTGGTCGTAGGCGGTGGCGAACACGATGTGGCAGCGCTCGTACATCTGGCGCGCCGCGTCGATGCCGCCCATGCCCGGCATGCGGATGTCGAGGAAGGCGATGTCCGGCTTGTGCTCGCGCGCCAGCGCCACCGCTTCGGCGCCGTTGGCCGCCTCCGCCACGATGCGCAGCGCCGGCCACGCCTCGTGCAGGCGCGCGCGCAGCTGGTCGCGCATGGGCGCTTCGTCGTCGGCGATCAGGGCCGTCGGGTGCGTGGGCGCCATCAGCCGTCTTCCGTCATGCGATAGGGCAGGCGGATCGACACGCAGGCGCCGCCGCCGGGCAGGGCTTCGATCACGAGTTCGGCATCCTTGCCATACAACAGCGCCAGCCGCTCGCGGATATTGGCCAGCCCGACGCCGCTGCCGGCATGCAGGTTGAAGCCGACGCCGTCGTCGCACACGTCGACGCACAGGGTGGCGCCTTCGACCCGCGCCCGCACCGTGATCGTGCCGCCGGCGACCTTCGGCTCCAGGCCGTGCTTGATCGCGTTCTCGATCAGCGTCTGCAGCATCATCGGCGGGAACGGCGCGCTGCCGAGGAAGTCGGGCACCTCGAAGCGCACCGCCAGCCTTTCCTTCATGCGCGCCTGCATGATCGACAGGTAGGCGCGCGACAATTCGACCTGCTTGCCCAGGGTTCCGCCGGCGCCCTTGGCGGCGCGCATCTGCGGCAGCGAGGCGCGCAGGTATTCGATCAGGTAGCCGTGCACGCGCGCCGCTTCCTTCGGGTCGGTTTCGATCAGCTGGCCGATCAGGGCCAGGGTGTTGAACAGGAAGTGCGGCTCGACCTGGGCCTGGAGCGTGGCCATCTGCGCCTCGGTCAGGCGCCGCTCGAGATTGGCGACGTCGGCCTTGGTCGAGGCGTCGCGCGCCAGCAGCTCGGCGCGGCGCTTGCCGCCGGCCAGCACCTTGACCCCGAACGAGATCAGGATGAACCAGATCGCCGGCTCCGTCAGCTTGACGAACATGCCGGTCACGAACACCAGGAACCAGACCAGGTACAGCTGGCGCCACTCGATCAGCGCCAGCCAGTCGAAGAAGCGCCACCACAGCACGCCCGCCTCGCGGAAAGCGTCGCGGACGAAGTCGAGGGCGCGGTTGATCTGGGCGGCGGCCATCGGCGTTATTCTCCGGTGTAGTGCTTGATGCGGCGCGGTTCGCGGCCGAAGATGGCGATGGCGAGGAATTTCAGCAGCAGCAGGCCGACGAACAGCGCCAGCACGATCGGCACGATGGTGATCAGGGCCGCCAGCACGATCGCGATCACCAGCAGCACCGGCCACGGCATGCGGCGCAGCGAACGGGCGCTGGACTTCGCCAGGCGCCAGGTAGTGCGGCCGGCCACTTCCATATTACGCAGGATCGATTGGAAGCGACTGGTGGGCGTATGAATGGTTTTCATGCGTGCAAGTCCTTTCTAACAAAGATGACCCTACTGTAGGGATGCACCCATGTTACGCCAAGAGCGATCCGATAAACGGTGCGATTTCGGCGACGGACGGTCGTGAGGGCGGATGAACGGGGGCGCTTTCGACCCCGTCAATACGCTGTTTTACGCGCTTTATTGCTCGATCAGCTTGAGCGCCTCTTGCCGCATCACGTCGAGCATGCCGGCCTCGGGCGTGCGCGCGCAGGCGGCCACCGTGGCGTTCAGGATCGGTTCCAGCGCCGGGAAGGACTGGCGCGCCGAGCCTTCGCGGTGCAGGCTGTAGATCAGCGTGCCGACGCTCTCATAGGTCACCGGCAACTCGCGCAGGCTGCGTTCCGGGAAGGTGGCGGCCTGCCAGGCGGCGTCGACGTTGAAATCGGCGCAGCTCTTGGTGGCGATGGTGGCGCTGTGGTCTTTCTTGAACTTGAAGGTCACCAGGCCGGTGCGGTGCGCGCCGCTGGCGGGGATGTCCAGCCGCCTGGCCATGGCCAGCGCCAGCGCGTCGAGTTCGGCCGAGCGCGAGGAATCGCGTACCGCCACCACCGCTTTGCGGCCCTTGTCGTCGAGGGCCAGTTCGACCGTCACATTGCCCTGCACGCCGCGCCGCGCGAGCGCCGCCGGATAGCCGGCGTCGCTCGCATAGATCGTGATCTCGCGCCAGGTCGGCACCGTGGCCTGGGCCGCGGCCGATTGCGGCGCCATGGCCAGCAGGGACAGCGCCAGGCTCGAACATGCCGCCAGGGCCTTCATCGTGGGAGTGCGCCTTGCCATCAGTGCGCCGTCCTGTCGTTCCAGTAGTCGCGCAGCAGGCCGTAAAAGACGGTGTCGGCATACTCGCCGTGCACCAGCCAGCGCTGCGGCATGAAGCCCTCCTTGCGAAAGCCCAGTTTTTCCAGCACGCGGCCGGAGGCTTCGTTGCGCGGGTCGATGTCGGCCTCGACCCGGTTCAGGCCGACCTCGCGGAAACCATGGTCCAGCGCCGCCTGCAGCGCTTCGAAGGCATAGCCCTTGCCCCAGTGCGCGCTGCCCAGCGCGTAGCCGAGTTCGCAGCGATTGTTCTGGTTGAAGAAGTGGTGCAGGCCCACGGTGCCGATCAGCTCGCGGTTCGACGCCAGTTCGATCGCGAAACGCAGCTCGGTCTCGTCGCGGTAGGCCTCGAGTGCGCGGGCGATCGCGGCTTCGGCGAAGGAGATGTCGGTCCACGGCTCGGCGCTCCAGTAGCGCACCACGGCCGGGTCGGAGAAGATGGTGTACAGGGCCGGCGCGTCGCTCGCGGCCAGCGGGCGCAGCACCAGGCGTTCGGTGGTCAGGACAGGGGTGATATAAGTCGACATGGTTCGCATTGCCAGTGTGATAAGCGCTAGCATACCACTGCCGTGACGCCTGTAGACATGACTGCGCACCACGATTATTTCTTCTCGCTAACACGATGCGTCGTGCATGGTTTTGCGATGGCGCATGCCCGATGCCGCGTGCCTGTTGCCAGACTCGCCATTCTTGTTCAAACTTAAATGCTTCAGGGCGCCATCGAACGAGGAGCGCAATATGTACGAATCCAGGCCTGCCGCGATGTCATCCTTCTGGATGCCATTCACCAATAACCGCGACTTCAAGCGCGATCCGCGCCTGCTGGTCTCCGCCAAGGGGATGTATTACCGCGACGTCGATGGCCGCGAGCTGCTCGACGGCGCCGCCGGCCTGTGGTGCGTGCCCTGCGGCCACGGCCAGCCGAAGATCGCCGAAGCCATCGCCGCCATGGCCGGCCAGCTCGACTACGCGCCCACTTTCCAGATGGGCCACCCGGCCGCCTTCGAACTGGCCGAACGCCTGATGGAGTTCAGCGGCCACCGCTTCGGCCACGTGTTCTATACCGGGTCGGGATCGGAAGCGGTCGACACCGCGCTCAAGATCGCGCTGGCCTACCACCGCGCGCGCGGGGAGGGCGGACGCACGCGCCTGATCGGCCGCGAGCGCGGCTACCATGGCGTGGGCTTCGGCGGCATCTCGGTGGGCGGCATCGGCGCCAACCGCAAGCATTTCGGGCCCCTGCTGCCGGGCGTCGACCACCTGCGCCACACGCATGACCTGGAGCGCAATGCCTACGCACGCGGCGAACCCGAACACGGCGTCGAACTGGCCGACGACCTGGAACGACTGGTGGCCCTGCACGACCCGTCGACCATCGCGGCGGTGATCGTGGAGCCGGTATCCGGCTCGACCGGCGTCCTGATTCCTCCCAAGGGCTACCTCAAGCGCCTGCGCGAGCTGTGCGACCGCCACGGCATCCTCTTGATCTTCGACGAAGTCATCACCGGCTTCGGACGCCTGACGACGCCGTTCGCCGGCGACTGGTTCGGCGTCGAGCCCGACCTGATGGCCACGGCCAAGGGCATCACCAACGGCGCGGTGCCGATGGGCGCGGTGTTCAGCAAGTCCTTCATCCATGACGCCTTCATGGAGGGGCCGGCCGGGATCGAGCTGTTCCACGGGTACACCTATTCCGGCCACCCGCTGGCCTGCGCCGCCGCGCTGGCCACCCTGGACGTGTTCCGCGAACAGGGGGTGCTGGAGAACGCGGCGCGCATGCATCCATATTTCGAGGAAGCGCTGCAATCGCTGCGCGGCCTGCCGCACGTGATCGACCTGCGCTCGATCGGCATCATCGCCGGCATCGAGCTGGCGCCGATCGCGGGCCAGCCCGGCGCGCGCGGCTATGCGGCGCTCAAGCAGGCCTTCGCCGACGGCCTGCTCATCCGCATCACGGGCGACATCATCGCGCTGTCGCCCCCGCTGGTGCTGGAAAAACAACACGTCGACGAACTGTTCGGCAAGCTGGCCGGGGTCTTGACGCGACTGGCCTGATACCAGGCTGACACCAAGAAAGAGGGCGCGCCACGCCCCGCATGAAAGGAAAGAGAGACTGATGACCGCCACCACCGACGCCCTGGACCTCGCATCCGAAGAGCATTCCCTCCTGGCCGGCGAGCCGGCGCCGCCGACCGGCAAGCAGGTCGCCGTGGTCGGCGCCGGCATGGCCGGCATGGCCTGCGCCATCCGGCTGGCGCTGCTCGGCAATGGCGTCGTGCTGTACGAGGCCCGCTCGCGCGAGCGCGAGACCATGGCGGCAAGCGCATCCGACCAGGCGCTGTTCGCGCGCCTGGTGGCGCAGGGCCGCATCCGCTGCGAATATGGCCGCAAGCTGGGCGTCGATCTCGAGCTGGCCGACCTGCATCTGTGGCACGACGCGATCTTCATCGGCGTCGGCCTGGCGTCCAGCCGCGTGCTGGCGCTGTCCGGCAGCGATCCGGCGGGCCTGGTCGACGCCGGCCGCCGGCTGGCCGCCGTGTATGCGCTGGACGACCTGCTGGCGCTGCCGGTGCCGCAACGCGCGATCGTGATCGGCGCGAGCCGCGGCGCGGTCGGCATGGCGGCGCGCCTCAAGCAATTGGGCGCCCAGGATGTCACCCTGGCGCTGCGCCACGCCCTGGCGCCCGACGGCCGCGAAGAAGAAGTCGCGCGCGCCTGCTTCGTGCGGGTGCGCGGCTGGGTCGCGCCGCTCGAGGTGCTGCGCGACGAACGCGGCGCGGTCGGGTCGGTGCGCTTCGAGCAGACCCGCCTGCTGGGCGACCGGGTGGTCGACACCGGCGGCTTCACCGAGATCGCCGCCCACGCCGTGTTCAAGGCGGTGGGCCGCGCGGCCGGGGCCGAGCTCGACCCGTCCGTGCGCCAGCAGTCGCGCGAGGGCGACCGCATCCAGGTCGACGGGTGCTTCCGCACCGCGCTGCCGGGCATCTATGCCGGCGGCGACTGCGTGGCCCCGCTCCTGGAATCGATGCAGGCGCGCCGCCATGGCCTGCAGGCGGCGCAGGCGATCCATGCCGACCTGCAGGCCTGAGGTCTTCGCGTCGTATTGACGTTTGCGTTACACTCGCGCGCATCGATTTCAACCGACGTGCACCGTGACTCATCCGACCTCTTCAAGCAACGACCTCTGGAACGACGACCTCGCTCCCACCACCGCAGCGCAGCGCACCTGGCGCTGGTACCACTTCGCCGCCCTGTGGGTGGGCATGGTGATGTGCATCCCCGCCTACACGCTGTCCGCCAGCCTGGTGGAGGCGGGAATGTCAGGCTGGCAGGCGGTGCTCACCGTATTCCTGGCCAACGCCATCGTACTGGTGCCGATGCTGCTGATCGGCCATGCCGGCGCCAAGTACGGCATTCCCTACGCGGTGCTGGCGCGCACCTCGTTCGGCACCCGGGGCGCCAGGCTGCCGGCGCTGATGCGCGCCATCGTCGCCTGCGGCTGGTACGGCATCCAGACCTGGTTCGGCGGCAGCATGATCTATACCTTGCTGGGCGTAATGAACGGCGCTCCGATCGGCGGCGAGCCGCTCGCCTGGCTCGGCATCAATCTGGCGCAGCTGGTTTGTTTCCTCGCGTTCTGGGCGATCCAGCTGTACTTCGTGGTGCACGGCATGGAATCGATCCGCCAGCTCGAGACCTGGACCGCCCCTTTGAAAATCGCGATCTGCTTCGTGCTCTTGTGGTGGGTGCACAGGCAGGTCGGGGCCGACGGCTTCGGCCCGCTGCTCGAGCAGCGTTCGCAGTTCGTGCCCGGCGGGCCGAAAGAAGGGCGGTTCTGGTCCACTTTCTGGCCGTCGCTGACCGCCATGATCGGCTTCTGGGCGACCCTCGCGCTGAACATCCCCGACTTCACCCGCTTCGCCAAGTCGCAGCGCGACCAGGTGGTCGGCCAGACCGTCGGCCTGCCGCTGCCCATGGGCCTGCTGGCGGCGCTGGCGGTGATCGTCACCTCGGCCACCGTGGTCCTGTACGGCAAGGCGCTATGGGACCCGGTCGACCTGGCCAGCCGCATGACCGGCATCGCGGTGCTTGTGGCCCTGATCGTGCTGCTGGTCGATACGGTCAGCGTGAACCTGGCGGCCAACCTGGTCGGCCCGGCCTACGATTTCTCGGCGCTGGCGCCGCGCCGCATCAGCTATCGGACCGGCGGCTATATCACGGCCGGGCTGGCGCTGCTCATGATGCCGTGGAAGATCCTGGAGTCGACCCAGAACTACATCATGACCTGGCTGGTCGGCTACTCGGCCTTGCTGGGACCGATCGCCGGCGTGCTGGTGGTCGACTACTACCTGGTGCGCAAGACCGTGCTGGAGGTCGACCAGCTGTACCGCCACGACGGCATCTACGGCTATGGCAATGGCTGGAACAAGGCGGCGCTGGCCGCCTTCGCGCTGGGCGTGCTGCCCAACATCCCGGGCTTCCTGAACGCCGCCTTCCCGGCCAGCTTCCCCGATGTCGGCGAGGCCTTCAAGACGATCTATACGTATGCCTGGTTCGTCGGCGTCGCGATCGCCGCCGTGGTCTACGGTCTCATGATGAAGGGGCGGGGCGCGCACTAGATTGCCGGTTTCCATGACGAGGAGGAATGCATGCGCAAGTATCTTCGATGTGCGATTGCCGGGGCCTGCGCCCTGGCGGCGGGCGGCGCCGGCGCGGCGAGCTTCGATGCCGTGACGGGCGAGATCAAGGCCGGCAACTTCAAGCAGATCACGAGCGTGCTGGTGGCGAGCCACGGCAAGGTGCTCTACGAGCAGTACTTCGACGGCGAAGGGGCGCAAGGGCTGCGCAACACGCGTTCGGTGACCAAGACCGTGGGCGGCATGCTGGTCGGGGCGGCCGTCGAGCGCAAGCTGCTCACGGTCGATGCGCCGATCATGCCCTTCTTCAAGGACAAGATGCCGGTCGCGCACCCCGATCCGCGCAAGGACCGCATCACGGTCGAAGACCTGCTCACCATGAGTTCCATCGTCGAGTGCGACGATTTCAACGAGTTCTCGCGCGGGCACGAAGAGCGCATGTACCTGATCGAGGACTGGAGCCGCTTCTACCTCGACCTGCCGGTGCGCGGCTTCCCGGAGTGGACGCCGCCGCCCGACAAGCAGCCGTATGGCCGCGCCTTCAGCTACTGCACTGCGGGCACCGCCCTGATCGCGCCGCTGCTCGAGCGCGCGACCGGACGCAGCGTGCAGGACTTCGCCGACGAGGTGTTGTTCAAGCCGCTGGGCATCGAGCCGGTCAAGTGGCAGCTGCAGCCGTCGGGGACGGCGATGACCGGCGGTAGCCTGAGCCTGCGCAGCCGCGACCTCTGGAAGCTGGGCCAGCTCTACCTGAACGGCGGCAAGTGGGCCGGCAAGCAGGTGCTGCCGCAAGGCTGGGTCGAGCGCTCGATCAAGCCGCATGCGCGGGTGCGCGAGGGCGTCGACTACGGCTACCTGTGGTGGCTGCAGCCTTTCACCGTGGGCGACAGGAAGGTGGCCACCTATGCGATGTCTGGCCTGGGCGGCAACAAGGTCTACGTGCTGCCGGAATGGAACACGGTGGTGGTCATCACCACCACCAACTTCCGCGTTCCGGGGCCGCATCCGCTGACGGAGAAGCTGCTCACGACGCTGATCCTGCCGGCGCTGCCACCGGAGTAAAGTTGCGCAGGAAGTCGAGCATCACCGCGCCGGCGACTTCGGCATCGTCGGCGCTCATGGTCTCGAGCGGATTGTGGCTGATGCCGCCGTTGCCGCAGCGGACGAACAGCATCGCGACCTCGGTCAGCTGCGCCATGCGCATCGCGTCGTGGCCGGCGCCGGAGGGTAATGCAAAGGATGGCAGGCCGGCGCGTTCGACCGCGGCTTCCAGCTGCGCCATCAGCCGCGGCGCGCACGGCGCGGCGTCGATCTCGAGCAGCTTGTACAGTTTTTCCTGGATGCCGCGCCGCGCGCAGATGGCGCTAATGCCGGCCAGGATGTCGTCCACCGCCGCCAGCCGGGTTGCGTCGTCGGCGGCGCGGATGTCGAGCGACAGGCGGCAGGCGCCGGGCACCACGTTGACCGAGCCGGCCGGCACTTCCAGCTGGCCGACCGTGCCCACCAGGGAGGCCGGGCCGCTGCAGCGGCGTTCCACCAGCAGCACGATCTCGGCAGCGGCCGCCGCCGCATCGCGCCGCATGCCCATCGGCGTGGTGCCGGCGTGGCTGGCCACGCCCTTCAGTTCGACCAGGTAGCGCGAGCTGCCCGCGATCGCGCTCACCACGCCCAATGGCAGGCCGCGCTCGAGCAGCACCGGCCCCTGCTCGATATGCACCTCGACGAAGCCGAGCACGCCGGCGGGATCGCGCGCGATGGCGGGGATGGCGGCCGGATCGTGGCCGGCGGCGGCCAGCGCCTCGCGCATCGGAACGCCGTCGGCGTCGCGCGCATCGAGCAGGGCCGGGTCGAAGCCGCCGGCCACCGCGCTGCTGCCGAGGAAGGTGCTGCGAAAGCGCACGCCTTCTTCTTCGGCGAAGGCGATCACTTCGAGGTCATAGGGCAAGCGCTCGTCGCGTTCGTGCAGCCGGCCGACCAGCGCGATGGGCAGCAGGATGCCGAGCCGGCCGTCGTACTTGCCGCCATTGCGCACGGTGTCGTAGTGCGAGCCGGTGATCAAGGTCTGCGCGCCCGGCCGGGCGGCGGCGTAGCGGCCGACCACGTTGCCGACGGCGTCGATGTGGACCGCCATGCCGGCGTCGCGCATCCAGCCGGCGATGGCGGCGGCGGTGCGCCGGTGGGCCGGCGTCATGTAGGCGCAGGTCAGGTCGGCGTCGCTGTCGCTGATGGCGCCGAGGGTCTCGCACCAGTCCATCACGGTGACGCCGATGGCGGGTTCGATGCCGAGCAGGGCATTGAGCCGGATCTCGGCGATGCGGTGCACCTGGCGCAGCGCTTCGCGCAGCTCGTCGCCAGGGGCGTTGTCGAGGCGGCGCACGAAGGTGTCGATGATGCTTTGCCGCGCCAGGCCGCGTCCGGTCGGACCTTTCACGGCCAGGATGAAGGGAAAGCCGAAACGTTCGTTGTACTGCGCGTTGAGCGCGTGCAGCCGGGCGTATTCTTCGGGCGTGCAGCGATCCAGGTTTGATGCGGCCTGTTCGCCGGTCGATTCAGGCGTCAGCTCGCCGGCGATGGCGGCCTTGCCGGCCAGCTCCGGGTGGGCGCGCAGCAGCGACAGCTGCTGCGCATCGGTCGCGCCGTCGACCGCCGCCTGCAAGGCCAGCTTGAGCGCCGCCAGGGTGGCAAAGGGGCGGGCCGCGGCGGCGCGCTGCGCGATCCAGGGTGAATGCTCGTAGATGCCATGCAGCGCCTTGGTGAAAGCGTCGGCGTCGAGTTGGTTCAGCTCCTGGATCGTCGGCATGTCTGCTCCTGGCTATTCTTGATTGAGGGCCCGCGCCGCGCTGCTCACCTGGTCGCGCAGCCATTTGTGTTCGGTGGACTGGTGCACGCGCTGGTGCCACAGCTGGTAGAAGCGCATCGGCGGAAACTTGAGCGGCACCGTGAAGCTTTTCAGCGGCAGCGTCTTTTCGAAGGCGCGGATGAACTGGCGGCCGGTGGTCAGCACCAGGTCGCTCTGGGTCAGCATATACGGAATCACGCCGAAATAGGGCGACTCGACCGCCACCCGGCGCTGCAGGCCGTGGCGCTCGAGGTATGCGTCGATCACGCCGTGGTAGCCCGGCAGCATCTGGGTCGGGGCCACGTGCGGCAGGTCGAGGTAATCCTCGAGCGTCATCGCGTCCGGCGCCGTGCGCCTGGCGTAGGGGCTGTCGGCGCGCATGGTGCAGATGATCGGATCTTCGAACAGCTTGGACATGTGCAGGTGGGCGGGCGGTTCGTCCCAGTTGGCGATCACCAGGTCCATGTCGCCGTCGGACAGCATGCGCAGGTAGTCCAGGCCGGGGCCGAGGGCGTGGATGACGACCTTGCTGCCGGGCGAGCCGCGCCGCAGCAGCGCCACCACGTTCGGCAGGAAGCGGGCGTCGAGATAGTCGGGGGCGGCGATGTGGAAGGTGCGTGTCGCCTGCTCGGGCACGAACGGCGCCTTGCGCACGAACAGGCTCTCGGCTTCGTCGAGGATGCGCTTGGCCGGCTTGAGCAGGCTCTCGCCGTGCTGGGTCGGCACCATGCCGCGCGCGCCGCGCACCAGCAGCGGGTCGCCGGTCAGCTCGCGGAGCTTACGCAGCGAAGCCGAGATCGAGGGCTGCGGCTGGTTCAGCTTGAGCGCCACCCGCGAGACGTTCTTCTCCACCAGCAGCAGGTAGAGGATGCGGATCAGGTGCAGGTCGAGGTTGCGGGGCAGGCTGGACATCGCAAGGGCGGAACGTATATCAAGGTAGATATGTTGAATATACGCTAAATTTCATGTCGCAGAAATTGGAATCAGCGTATCTTCGATCCATCTCAGCGTTCACGAGGAAGCCCATGTTCGACACCGGATACCTGGCGCCATATGCTTTGGAGTGGTTCAACCTGCTGCTGCGCTGGCTGCACATCATCACCGGCATCGCCTGGATCGGGGCCTCGTTCTATTTCGTCTGGCTCGACAACACCATCAAACCGCCGGCCCCAGGTTCCGACCTGGAGCGCAAGGGCGTGTCCGGCGAGCTGTGGGCGGTGCACGGCGGCGGCTTCTACAACCCGCAGAAATACCTGGTGTCGCCCGCCGAGCTGCCGCCGGAGCTGCACTGGTTCAAGTGGGAGGCCTATTCCACCTGGTTGTCGGGCTTTGCGCTGCTGACCGTCGTCTACTACCTGAACGCGAAGGCGATGATGGTCGACCGCAGCGTGGCCGACCTCACGGGCTGGCAGGCGGTCGGCATCGGCATCGGCAGCCTGGTGGTCGGCTGGATCGTGTACGACCTGCTGTGCCGGTCGAAGCTGGTGCAGCACCAGCTGGCGTTCGGCGCCACCATCTGGCTGCTGCTGGTCGGCAGCAGCTGGGTGCTCACCCACCTGCTCAGCGGACGCGCCGCCTACCTGCACGTGGGCGCGATGATCGGCACCATCATGGTGGCGAACGTGGCGATGCTGATCATCCCGGGACAGCGCAAGATGGTGAACGCCATGCTGGCGGGCGAGAAGCCCGACCCGAGCCACGGCATCAAGGCCAAGCAGCGCAGCGTCCACAACAATTATTTCACGCTGCCGGTGCTGTTCATCATGATCAGCAACCACTATGCGATGACCTACAACCATCCGCATGCCTGGGCCGTGCTGGGCGTGATCATGCTGGCCGGGGTCTTGATCCGCCACTTCTTCAACCTGCGCCACAAGGGCCGCATCGAATGGCGGTATCCGGCCGCCGGCGTGGCGCTGCTCCTGGCGCTGGCGGTCGTGCTGGCCCCAAGGCCGCGCGCCGGCGCCGATCCGGCGGCCGCCGCCGGTGTCGACGCCGCGGCGCGCTTTGCGGCGGTGCGCACGATCATGGACCAGCGCTGCGTGTCCTGCCACGCGCAGCAGCCGACGCAACCCGGTTTCGCCGCGGCGCCGGGCGGCGTGATGCTCGACACGCCGGAGCTGGTGAGCCAGCATGCGGCCCGCATCTACCAGCAGACGGTGCAACTGAAAGCCATGCCGCTGGCGAATCTCACCCACATGACCGATGCCGAACGCGCCCAGGTGGGGGCCTGGTTCGAGGCCGGCGCGGTCACCGGCACAAACACAGGAAAGGCGCCATGAACAATCCCTTGCATGAACGCGTCACCGGCTGGATCGACGCCCACTTCGACGAACAGGTCGCCTTCCTGCAGGAGGTAGTGCGGATCCCGACCGATACGCCGCCGGGCAATAACGCGCCGCATGCCGAGGCAATCGCGGGAATGCTGGAAAGCGCCGGCTGGCCGGTCGAGCGCCATGCGGTGCCGGCGCAGCAGGTGCGCGACCATGGCCTGGAGAGCATCACCAACCTGATCGTGCGCCGCCGCTATGGCGGGGACGGCCCCACGCTGGCGCTGAACGCCCACGGCGACGTGGTGCCGCCGGGCGAAGGCTGGACCCGACCGCCGTATGGCGCCGTGATCGACGATGGTTACCTGTACGGGCGCGCGGCGGCGGTCTCCAAGAGCGACTTCGCCACCTATGTGTTCGCGACCCGCGCGCTGGAGGCAATGGACGTGGCCTTGTCGGGCGCGGTCGAACTGCACTTCACCTACGACGAGGAAGTCGGCGGCCTGCTGGGACCGGGCTGGCTGCTGGAGCAGGGCCTGACCCGCCCCGACTACGTGATCGCGGCCGGCTTCGGCCATGGCATCGTCACCGCCCACAACGCCTGCCTGCAGCTCGAAGTGACCGTGCACGGCAGGGCGGGCCATGGCGCGATCCCCGAGACGGCGGTCGACGCCCTGCAGGCCGCCACACAAGTGCTGAACGCGATCTATGGCGAACTGCCGGCGCTGAAGAAGATCCGCAGCGCCGTAGCAGGCATCGGCTCGCCGACCATGATCGTCGGCCGCATCGATGGCGGGACCAATACCAATGTGGTGCCGGGGAAGGTGGTGTTACGGATGGACCGGCGCATGATCCCGGAAGAAGACCCGGCGCTGGTGGAGGCGCAGGTGCGCGCCCTGATCGAGAACGCGGTGCGCGGCCTGCCCGGCATCCGCCTCGAGATCCGGCGCCTGCTGCTGTCGCAGGCGCTGCGGCCCTTGCCGGGCGTGGCGCCGCTGGTCGAGCGCTTGCAGCGCCATGGGCGCGCCGTCATGGGCGAGGAGATTCCCGCGCATGGCACGCCGCTGTATGCGGATGCGCGGCTGTATGGTGAACATGGCATCCCGGCGGTGCTGTATGGCGCAGGGCCGCGCACGGTGGAGGAATCGAACGCCAAGAAGGCCGACGAACGTCTGCTGCTGGAAGATTTGCGCCGCGCGACCAAGGTCGTCGCGTTGACCCTGCTCGACTTCCTCGGGCCGCACCCGTAAACGACAGAAGGCGCCCGCAGGCGCCTTCCGGATTACCGGGGATTATTTCTGCTTGAGCGAGCGCTCGAACAGCTCATAAATCCGGCGATACTGGTCATACCACGCCTCCGGCTGCACGTAGCCGTGACGCTCCAGCGGATAGCTCGCCAGTTCCCACTTGTCCTTCTTCATCTCGATCAGGCGCTGCGCCATGCGCACCGAATCCTGGTAGAACACGTTATCGTCGATCATGCCGTGCGAGATCAAGAGGTGGCCCTTCAGGTTCTGCGCGTACTCGATCGGCGACGACTTCTTGTACGCCTCGGGATCGATGTCCGGGGTGTTCAGGATGTTGGCGGTGTACTCGTGGTTGTAGGTGGTCCAGTCGGTCACCGGGCGCAGCGCGGCGCCGGCCTTGAAGGTGTCCGGCGCGCGCATCAGGGCCATGAAGGTCATGAAGCCGCCGTAGCTGCCGCCATAGATGCCGACGTTGGCGGCGTCGCCCTGGTGCTGGTTCACCATGTACTTGACGCCGTCGACGTAGTCTTCCAGTTCCGGATGGCCCATCTGGCGGTAGATCGCGGTGCGCCACTTGCTGCCGTAGCCTTTCGAGGCGCGGAAGTCCATGTCCAGCACCACGTAGCCGTTCTGCACCAGCAGGTTATGGAACATCTGCTCGCGGAAGTAGTTCGGATAGCGCTTGCTCACGTTCTGCAGGTAGCCGGCGCCGTGCACGAACATCACGACCGGATACTTCTTGCCCGGCTCGAGCTGGGCCGGACGATACAGCTTGGCCCACACCGGATCGCCGCCGGCGCTGGAAGGCACGGCCACGTACTCTGGCTGGATCCACTCGCGCGCCTTGAAGTCCGGCGTGCGGGTGTCGGTGAGCTTGCTCGCTTCGCCGCCCGAGACCGGCACGGTCGCGATCTGGATCGGCGTGTAGCTGGACGACCAGTGCACCAGCAGCTTCTTCTCGTCCGGCGACAGGGCGAACTTCTCGACGCCATCGAGCTTCGTCACTTCGCGTACCTTGGTCGCACCATTCGCGCCGTTGGCGTCGACGGCGCAGACTTCGTAGTCGCCCGGGGTCTCGCGGTTGCACAGCATGTAGGCGGTGCTGCCGTCATAGGTCCAGCGCACGTCGCTGGCTTCCCATTTGCCCGTGGTCAGGGCGCGCGGGGCGGCGGCGGTGGCGCTGTCCTTGGTGTACAGGTGCGAGTAGCCGCTTTCCTCGGACAGGTACCACAGCGTGCGGTTGTCCGGCAGCCAGCCGAATTCGGCGTTGTCGTAGTTGACCCAGGCGCCGTCGGTCAGGCGGTGCAGTGGCTTCAGTTTCGCGGCGCCCAGGTCGACGCTGGCGATCCAGCGGTCCTTGTTGTCGACCGCGCGCAGCATGACGGCGACGTTGGCGCCGTTCGCGCTCCAGTCGATCGCGTTGCGGCCGCCCGAGACGACCACCGGACGGTTGCCCTTGAGCGGGTCCTTCCTGGCGGCGGCGCGCAGCTCGGCCAGCGGGTCGACGTTGACGCCCGGGAGCGCGTCGAAGGCGATGTCCTGCACCTTGTTGGTGCGCAGGTCGACCAGCTTCAGTGCATGCGGCACCGGCATATTGCGGCCGACGCGGGTGCGCACGTCTTCGGTTTCCTCGTAGCCCGACTCGTTCACGTAGCGCGGCATCTTGCCGGCGCGGCCCTTGTCGGCGCTTTTGGCGGCGGTGACCACCAGCAGCCAGCGGCCGTCGGGCGAGAGCGAGCTGCCTTCGATGGTGACCTTGTCGCCCAGGTAGACCGGGCTTGGCGCCATCGAGGCGTCGGCGCGGCGCAGTTCGTCGGCGCGCGCGCGCAGGGCGTCGCGGTCATCCTTCTGGCGCTTGAGGTGCTCGATCAGGCGCAGTTCGGTCGAACGGTAGGGATCGTCCTCGGGCGCGTTCGGGTCCTTGGCGGCGCGCGGCAGGGCGGCGGGGCCGGTGACACGGCTACCGCGGTCCCACACATACCAGTCGTTGCCGATGCGGTACTGGACCGCGCGTTCGTCCGCCGTGTACTGGGCGGCGGTGATGCGGCTGGCGCCGCGCGTGACCTGGACCAGCTGGCCCGACTTGAGGTCTCGCTCGAACAGGTCGTTGTTGCGCAGGACCAGCATGCGGCTGTTGTTGCGGTTGTAGACCACGTCGGCGCTGTCGATCTTCGGCAGTTCGGCATCGGCTACCAGCCGGGCCTTGCCGGCCGCGACCTGGAACACGTCGCGCACGGGCGAGCCGGTGCGCTTCTGCTTGTAGTACACCTGCTTGCCGTCCCAGCTGAACCAGGCGTCTTCCACCGGGGTGCCGATCCAGTCTGGATGGCTCATGGCCTGGTCGAGGGTGATGGGGGTGGATGCCGCCGCCGGCAGCGCGATCAGTGCGGCGAAAGAGGCCGCAAACAGGGTAAGTGCAGGTGTTCGCATGTGGAGTCTGATGAGTGAGAAATGGCTTGGTTGCCAAAGATGCTTGCCAGAAATGCGCATGCATTCTAGCGCAGGCACTCACCGCGACCGCGAAATATGACAGGTTTTTTTTGCTGTAAAGACAAGCGCCGGCGGTACGTCAGTACGGCCGGCGCGAGAGGCGGAGCGGGTATTGCGACGATGGTGCGCCGCAATCGCACATGAATTACATGGCCTTGAACGGACCCTTTGGCGGACGCGGCAGGAACATGGAAACGCGGGCTGCCACGGCCACGACGGCCAGGGCGATGGTGATATATTCGAGCGGGTGCATGATCAACCCCGCACTGCCGGAGCGTAGCCGCCGTGGGCGACGTAGAGTTCTTGCGAGAAGCTGCGGATGGCCGAGATGGCTGCCGCGAAGAAGCTGGTGCGTTGGATGGCTGCAGTCATGATAGTTCCCCTAAGATAAATACTTCGATGTTGCGTTGCAGTATAGGGGCGTCTCCGTCATAAACAAACTTTAGATTTGTGATTCCAGCGATGCGTCTGATGAATGGTTGCAAAGTTGCTCTCATGCAAGATATTCGTCATGCGAATATCTCGGCCAAGGGGTTTTGCATAAGAAGGGCATGGGCAATCGTCGATGCTCGCGCCTGGTGCGAATCTTGCATATCGTAAGCACATGAAATCGCGAGACAGTGCTTCACCACACCTGCGGATCGTCGTCGTGCTTTCCGCAACAGCACCCGGCATCGACCCGGATGCCGCCCAGGCCGCGCAGGCCCGGCGCAGCACGGCGCTGCGCATCGGCCTGCTCGAATCGGGCTACGACCTGATCGCCTCGCTCCCGGCCGACGTCTTCCTGCCCGAGCGCATCGCCCAGCTGCAGCCCGACCTGATCATCGCCGACAGCGAGTCCGACGCGCGCGACGTGCTCGAGCACATCGTGATCGCCACCCGCGACGCGCGGCGGCCGATCGTCCTGTTCACCGAAGACGATGCGCCGGCCAGCATGGACGCGGCGATGGACGCCGGCGTCTCGGCCTATATCGTGGCCGGCCTGCAGGCCGAACGCGTCAAGCCGGTGCTGGACGTGGCGCTGGCGCGCTTCCGGCGCGAGCAGAAGCTGCTCGACGAGCTGAGCGACACGCGCCAGAAGCTGGCGGAGCGCAAGACCGTCGATCGCGCCAAGGGCCTGCTCATGAACCGCTACAGCCTGACCGAGGAGCAGGCCTACCAGCGCCTGCGCACCCTGGCGATGAACAAGAACCTGAAGCTGGCCGAAGTCGCGCAGCGCCTGATCGACGTGGAAGACCTGCTGGGCTAGGCCACGCTTTACTATATACAAGGACAAGGAGACGTATGACATTGGCAGGCAAAGGCGCCTGGATCGCCGGCACCGACCGGCCCGAGATCGAGACCGTCCGCATCGGTTTCATGCCGCTGGCCGATTGCGCGCCGCTGGTGATGGCGTCGGTGCTCGGCTTCGACGAGCAGTATGGCGTGCGCTTCGAGCTCACCCGCGAGCTGTCGTGGACCGCCATGCGCGACCGCCTGATCGGCCAGCAGCTCGACGCGGCCCATGCGCTGTACGGGATGGTGTATGGCATCCAGAACGGCATCGGCACCCAGCAGTGCGATATGGCGGTGTTGATGAACCTGCACCAGAACGGCCAGAACATCACGCTGTCGCGCGCGCTCGCCAACGCCGCCCGCGATCCCGGCCTGCTGCGGCGCGAGGTGGACGAGAAAGGGCGCAAGCTGACCCTGGCCCACACCTTCCCGACCGGGAACCACGCGATGTTCCTGTATTACTGGCTGGCCGCGCATGGCATCGATCCGCTCACCGACTGCCAGGCGGTGACGGTGCCGCCCGGGCAGATGGCGGCCAGCCTGGCGGCCGGGCATATGGATGGTTTCTGCGCGGGCGAGCCGTGGGGCCAGCGCGCGCAGCGCGACGGCGCCGGGGTGCAGGCCGCGTCCAGCGAACAGATATGGCCGAACCATCCGGGCAAGGCGCTCGGCACGCGCGCCGCCTTCGCGGCCAGCCACCCGAACACCTGCCGCGCCATGATTGCCGCGCTGTTGGAAGCGGCGCGCTGGCTCGACGCCTCGCGCACCAACCGCGAAGCCGCGGCCGAGGTGCTGGCCAGTCCCGCCTATGTCAACGCCAGCCGCGAGACGCTGCAGTTCTGCCTGGCCGGCAGCCACATCGACGAGCACCGGGGAGGCGGCGGCTGGCGCGGTCACAACGGCCTGCGCTTCCACGCCGACGGCGAGGCCAACTTCCCGTGGCTGTCGGACGGCATGTGGTTCATGACCCAGCACCGGCGCTGGGGCCTGCTGCGCGAAGCGCCTCCTTATCTGGCGCTGGCGGCCCAGGTCAACCGCATCGACCTGTATCGCGAAGCGGCCGAACGCACCGGCACGATGCTGCCCGCCTCTCCGATGCGCAGCTCGACCTTGCTCGGCGGACGGGTATGGGATGGCGGCGACCCGCAGGCCTGGGCCCGCGCACCAGCGCGATCTTGAACGCGGTGCATGCGGGCGCATCATCATGGTGAGCGATGCACCGCAATGCAGCATCCGGATGCGGTCCGTTGAGGTACGCCCCCTGAAGCCGCGGTGGCACGCCTCTTGCTCATACCTCTGACAGGATCAATGGCGATTCTCTTCACGATTTTCACTTAGCGCCGGCCCAACGCGGGGACGGCAACAGGACAACGGCGTCCGCAGCTACTGCCCATGGCAGCAAGCGCGGACGCCTTTTCGTTTTTCAAAGGAAGAACAATGGCCAGCAAAGCGGACAGCATCAAGCTCTTTTCCTTCCAGGGCGCGCCCATGCGCGCCTTCCACCTGACCTGGGTCGCCTTCTTCATCTGCTTCTTCGCCTGGTTCGCCTGCGCGCCGCTGATGCCGGTCATCAAGGGCGAATTCGGGCTCTCGATGGAGCAGATCGCCAACATCAATATCGCGGCGGTCGCGATCACCATCTTCGTGCGTCTGCTGGTCGGCCCGCTGTGCGACCGCTACGGCCCGCGCAAGACGTACACGGGTTTGCTCCTCCTGGGCGCGATTCCCGTGCTGGGCGTGGCGCTGGCGCAGAGCTACGAAGCCTTCCTGCTGGCGCGCCTGGGCATCGGCGCGGTCGGCGCCAGCTTCGTCATCACCCAGTACCACACTTCCGTCATGTTCGGCCCGAAGGTGGTCGGCACCGCCAACGCGGCGGCGGCCGGCTGGGGCAATGCCGGCGGCGGCGCGGCGCAAGCGGTCATGCCGCTGATGCTCACCGCGATCGTGATGCTGGGCGTGAGCCAGTCGCTGAGCTGGCGCCTGGCGCTGGTGGTGCCCGGCGTGATGATGATCGTGATGGCCTTCTTCTACTGGCGCTATACGCAGGATTGCCCGGCCGGCAATTACGACGACTTGCGCAAGACCGGCCGCATGCCAGAGGGCGGCGGCAAGGGCGGCTGGGCGAGCTTCGTCGCCGGCTGCCGCAACTACCGCGCCTGGCTGCTGTTCGTCACCTATGGCGCCTGCTTCGGCATCGAGATCTTCATCCACAACATCGCCGCCGTGTACTACGTCGAGCACTTCGACCTGTCGCTGGCCCAGGCCGGCATGGCCGCCGGCAGCTTCGGCCTGCTGGCGCTGTTCGCCCGCGCGCTGGGCGGCTGGCTGTCGGACAAGGCGGCTCTGTCGGGTGACCTGAACCGCCGCGTGACCGTGCTGTTCGTGCTGATGATCGGCGAAGGCCTTGGCCTCCTGTGGTTCGCCCAGGCCGAGGGCGTGGTGTTCGCCGTGGTCGCGATGCTGGTGTTCGGCCTGTTCACCCACATGGCGTGCGGCGCGACCTATGCGCTGGTGCCGTTCATCGCGCCGAAGGCGCTGGGCGGCGTGGCCGGCATCGTCGGCGCCGGCGGCAACGTCGGCGCGGTGGCGGCCGGCTTCCTGATGAAGGGCACGGGCGACATCAAGCAGACGCTCACGATCCTCAGCGGCCTGGTGCTGGTCGCCAGCGTCTGCGCCATCGCAGCCCGATTCACCGCGACCAGCGCCAGCACGGCGCCGGCAGCCGCAGCAGCTTGATTAGGGAGCAGCAAATGCATATCGTCGTCATCGGCCACGGCATGGTGGGCCACAAATTCCTCGAAACCCTGGCCGCCAGCGGCCGGGAAGACCTGCGCGTGACGGTGCTGGGCGAAGAGCCGCGGCCGGCCTACGACCGCGTGCACCTGTCGGAGTTCTTTGCCGGTAAAAGTGCGGACGACCTGTCGCTGGTCGCGCCCGGCTTCTTCGACCGGCAAGACATGGTGTTGCGCCTGAACGCGAAAGTGGTCGGGATCGATCGCGCGGCGCAGCAGGTGACCCTGGCCGACGGCTCCTCCGTCGCCTACGATCGCCTCGTGCTGGCGACCGGGTCGTATCCCTTCGTGCCGCCGGTGCCGGGCGCCGACCGCAAGGATTGCTTCGTCTATCGCACCATCGAAGACCTGGAGGCGATGCAGGAATGCGGCGCGCGGTCGAAGTCGGGCGTCGTGGTCGGCGGCGGCCTGCTGGGCCTTGAATGCGCCAAGGCGCTGCGCGACCTGGGCCTGAACGCGCACGTGGTCGAATTCGCGCCGCGCCTGATGGCGGTGCAGGTCGACGATCCAGGCGCGCGCGTGCTGCGCACCCGCATCGAGGAGCTGGGCGTCGGCGTCCATACCGGCAAGAACACGCTGGCCATCGTCGATGGCGAAGAAACCACCCACCGCATGCAGTTCGCGGACGGCACGCACCTGGACACCGACATGATCGTGTTCTCGGCCGGCATCCGCCCGCGCGACGAGCTGGCGCGCGCTTGCGGCCTCGAGATCGGCCCGCGCGGCGGCATCGTCATCGACGACCGTTGCCAGACCTCGGACCCGCACATCTATGCCATCGGCGAATGCGCCTTGTGGAACGGCCAACTGTTCGGCCTGGTCGCGCCGGGCTACGATATGGCGCGCACCGCGGCGCGGCACCTGGCAGGCACGGAATGCGGTTTCGCTGGCGCCGACATGAGCACCAAATTGAAACTGATGGGCGTGGACGTGGCCAGCATCGGCGACGCCCACGGCGCCACGCCGGGCAGCCGCAGCTATCAGTTCCTCGATGAACGTCGCCAGACTTACCGCAAGATCGTCGTCTCCAGCTGCGGCAAATACCTGCTGGGCGGCGTGCTGGTGGGCGAGGCGTCGGCTTACGGCGCGCTGCTGCAGACGATGCTGAACAGGATCGAGCTGCCGGAGGCGCCGGAATACCTGATCCTGCCCGACACCGGCGCGGCGCGTCCGGCGATCGGCGTCGACAAGCTGCCGGCCACGGCCCAGGTCTGCTCGTGCAACGACGTCAGCAAGGGCGCGCTGTGCGAAGCGGTGGCCGGCGGCGCCACCACCATCGGCGCCCTCAAGAGCTGCACCTCGGCCGGCACCGCCTGCGGCGGATGCGTGCCACTGGTGACGCAGGTCCTCAATGCCGAGCTGAAGAAACTGGGCGTGGCGGTCAACAACCACCTGTGCGAACACTTCGCCTACTCGCGCCAGGAGCTGTACCACCTGGTGCGCGTCGGGGCTATCCGCGACTTCGGCGAGCTGCTGGCGCGCCACGGCAAGGGACTCGGTTGCGATGTCTGCAAGCCGACCGCCGCCAACATCCTGGCCTCGGTGTGGAACGATTTCGTGTTGAAACCGAAGCACGCCAGCCTGCAGGATTCGAACGACTACTTCCTCGGCAACATCCAGAAGGACGGCACGTACTCCGTGGTGCCGCGCATGCCGGGCGGCGAAGTCACGGCCGACGGCTTGATCGCAGTGGGGATGGTGGCCAAGAAGTATGGCCTGTACACCAAGATCACCGGCGGCCAGCGGGTCGACCTGTTCGGCGCCCGCGTGGACCAGCTGCCGGCGATCTGGGAAGAGCTGATCGCGGCCGGCTTCGAATCGGGCCACGCCTATGGCAAGTCGCTGCGCACGGTGAAATCCTGCGTCGGCTCGACCTGGTGCCGCTATGGCGTCGGCGACAGCGTCGGCTTCGCCATCGCGCTGGAAAACCGCTATAAAGGCTTGCGCGCGCCGCACAAGATCAAGTTCGGCGTCTCGGGCTGCACCCGCGAATGCGCCGAGGCCCAGGGCAAGGACGTCGGCCTGATCGCCACCGACAAGGGCTGGAACCTGTACGTGTGCGGCAATGGCGGCATGAAGCCGCGCCACGCCGAATTGATCGCCTCGAACCTCTCCGAAGAAGAGGTGGTGCGCCTGACCGACCGCTTCCTGATGTTCTACGTGCGCACGGCCGAGCGCCTGCAGCGCACCAGCACCTGGCGCGAGAACCTGGAAGGTGGTCTCGATTACCTGAAGGCGGTGGTGGTCGACGACAGCCTCGGCATCGCGCAGGAGCTGGAAGCGCAGATGCAGCACGTGGTCGACACCTATGCCTGCGAATGGAAGGAGGCCGTCACCGATCCGACCGTGCGCCGCCGCTTCCGCCACTTCGTCAACAGCGCGCAGGTCGACGAGAACGTCGTGTTCGTGCCCGAGCGCGGGCAGGTGCGTCCCGCCACTTTCGACGAACGCCGTCGCGTCATTCCCATCGCCAGCGCAGCATAAAGGAGAGCATCATGCACCGTGATCTTCAACTCGAACACTGGACCGCCGTCTGCCTACTTTCCGACATCGTGCCCGATACCGGCGTGTGCGCCTTGCTGAACGGCCGCCAGGTGGCCGTGTTCCGCGTCGGCGCCGATGAGCCGAGGGTGTTCGCCATCGATAACTACGATCCGAATTCGCAGGCCGCCGTGCTGTCGCGCGGACTGGTGGGCAGCATCGGCGAGCGCATCGTCGTTGCGTCCCCGATCTACAAGCAGCATTTCGACCTGCAGAGCGGCGAGTGCCTGGAAGCGCCGGCGCATTCGGTCGCCAGCTATCCGGCGCGGATCGACGGCGGACAGGTGTGGGTCGCCGCATGAAACCGTCATTGGTCGTGGTCGGCAACGGCATGGCCGGCATGCGCACTGTCGAGGAGCTGCTGGCGCTGGCGCCCGATCTGTACGACATCACCGTGTTCGGCGCCGAGCCGCGCGTGAACTACAACCGCATCATGCTGTCGCCGGTCCTGGCCGGCGAAAAGACGGCGGACGAGATCGTGCTGCATCCGCGCAGCTGGTACGAGGAGCACGGCATCACCCTGCATGCGGGCGACCCGGTGGTGGCGATCGACCGCAAGCGGCGCGTCGTGCGCGCACGTTCGGGCAAGGAGGTGCAGTACGACCGCCTTCTGCTGGCGACCGGTTCGCAACCGTTCATCGTCCCGGTGCCGGGGGCCGAGCTGCCCGGCGTGGTGGGCTTTCGCGACCTGGACGACGTCGACACCATGCTGCAGGCGGCGCGCGAGGGCCGGCATGCGGTCGTGATCGGCGGCGGCCTGCTCGGACTGGAAGCGGCCAACGGCCTGCTGCGGCAGGGCATGGACGTGACCGTGGTCCATCTCACCCAGAGCCTGCTGAACCAGCAGCTCGACGTCGATGCTTCGCTGCTGCTCAAGGGCGCGCTGGAGCGGCGCGGTCTGCGCATCCTGCTGGGCGCCGAGACCGAGGCCATCCTCGGCAATGGCAAGGTGGAGGGCGTGCGCTTCAAGGACGGCAGCGAGGCGCCGGCCGACCTGGTGGTGATGGCGGCCGGCGTGCGTCCGAATGTGGCGCTGGCGCGCGCCGCGGGCCTGCACGTCGAGCGCGCCATCGTGGTCGACGACACCTTGCAGAGTTACGATCCACGCGTGTACGCGGTGGGCGAATGCGTCCAGCATCGCAAGGCGACTTTCGGCCTGGTGGCGCCGATCTGGGACCAGGCGCGCGTGTGCGCCGCCCACTTGGCCGGCCTGGGCCATCGCCGCTACGTGCAGCAGGCCACGGCCACCAAGCTGAAAGTCACCGGCATCGATTTGTATTCGGCCGGCGACATCGTCGGCGGGCCGGGCACGCAAGACCTGGTGCTGCGCGATCGCCGCGCCGGCATCTATAAACGCCTGGTGCTCGAGGGGAACCGCATCACGGGCGCCGTGCTGTATGGCGACGTGCTCGATGGTCCCTGGTATTTCGACCTGATCCAGCGTGGGGCCGACGTGTCGGCGCTGCGCGATCGATTGTTGTTCGGGCCTGCCATGTGTGAAGCGCAGGCCGCGTAGAAGAGAGTCATTTATGTCGCACATGCCGATCCCGCTGCAAGAAATCCGCACCACCTGTCCTTATTGCGGCGTCGGCTGCGGCGTGAAAGCCACGCCGCTGGGCGATGGCGGCGCGCTGATCGAGGGCGACGCCGATCATGCGGCCAGCCGCGGCCGCCTGTGCGTCAAGGGTTCGGCCCTGGGCGAGACGCTGGGTCTCGATGGCCGCCTGCTGACGCCAGCGGTCCGGCGCGATGGCGCCATGGCGCGCGCCGGCTGGGAGGAGGCGCTGGACACCGTCGCCGACGGCTTCAAACGCATCATCGCCGAACACGGGCCGGATGCGGTGGCGCTGTACGTCTCGGGCCAGATCCTCACCGAGGATTACTACGTCGCCAACAAGTTCATGAAGGGCTACGTCGGCAGCGCCAATATCGACACCAATTCGCGCCTGTGCATGTCGTCCGCCGTGGCCGGCCACAAGCGCGCCTTCGGCGAAGACGTGGTGCCGGGCTGCTATGAGGACTTCGAACTGGCCGACGCGATCGTGCTGGTCGGTTCGAACGCCGCCTGGTGTCATCCGACGCTGTTCCAGCGCATCGTCAAGGCGAAGGAGGCGCGGCCCGAGCTGCAGATCGTCGTGCTCGACCCACGCCGCACGGCCACCTGCGAACTGGCCGACCTGCACCTGCCGCTCAAGCCGGGCAGCGACGTGCGGCTGTTCAACGGCCTGCTGGCCCATCTGGCGCGCGAAGGCGCGGTCGACCACGCTTTCGTCGCGGCGCATACCAGCGGCATGGAGGCGGCGCTGGACGAGGCCAGGCTTGGCGGCGACATGGAGGAGGTGGCGCGCGCCTGCGGCGTCGATCCGGACCAGCTGCGCGCCTTCTATGAACTGTTCGCGCGCACCGAAAAAGTGGTGACGGCGTTCTCGATGGGCGTGAACCAGTCCTCGAGCGGCACCGACAAGGTCAACGGCATCATCAACTGCCACCTGGCGACGGGCCGCATCGGCCGTCCCGGCATGGGCCCGTTCTCGCTGACCGGCCAGCCGAACGCGATGGGCGGACGCGAAGTGGGCGGCCTGGCGAACATGCTGGCGGCCCACCTCGACCTGGACAACGCCGGCCACCGCGAGGCGGTGCGCGGCTTCTGGGGCGCGCCGCGCATCGCCGACAAGCCGGGCCTGAAGGCGGTGGACCTGTTCCGCGCGGTGGAGGCGGGCAAGGTCAAGGCGGTGTGGATCATGGCCACCAATCCGGTAGTCAGCATGCCGGACGCCGACCAGGTGCGGCGCGCGCTGGCCGCCTGCGAACTGGTGGTGGTGTCGGACGTGGTGGCGAACACCGACGTCGCGCCGTATGCGCACGTGCTGCTGCCGGCGCTGGCCTGGGGCGAGAAGGATGGCACGGTGACCAATTCCGAGCGCTGCATCTCGCGCCAGCGCGCCTTCCTGCCGGCGCCGGGAGAAGCGCGCGCCGACTGGCAGGCGCTGTGCGAGGTGGCCCGGCGCATGGGCTTTGCCGGCTTCGATTACGACGGCGCGCACGCGATTTTTGATGAGCACGCGCGCCTGTCCACCTGGAAGAATGACGAAGACGGCTACCGCCGCGCTTTCCGGCTCGATCCGCTGGTCGGCATGGACCGCGCGGCCTACGATGCGCTGCAACCGGTGCAATGGCCGCTGCGCGCGCCGACCGAGGGCACCGCGCGGCTGTTCGGCGATGGTCGTTTCTCTCACCCGGACGGCAAGGCGCGCTTCGTGGCGACCACACCGCGCGCGCCTGTGCACGCGCCGGGCGGCGAGTATCCGCTGGCGCTCAACACCGGGCGCCTGCGCGACCAATGGCATACGATGACGCGCACCGGCAAGTCGCCGCGCCTGGCCGGCCACACCGCAGAACCCTTCGTGGATTTGCATCCGCACGACGCGCTGCTGGCCGGCGTGCGCGAAGGAGAACTGGCCCGTGTGAGCTCGCAGTGGGGCGCGATGGTGGCGCGCGTGGCGCATGGCGGCGGCATCGCGCGCGGCGCGGTGTTCGTGCCGATCCACTGGAATGGGCACAACGCCTCCGATGCGCGCGTCGGCGCACTGGTCAATCCGGAGGTCGATCCGGTGTCGGGCGAGCCCGAGTTCAAGCACACGCCGGTGCGGGTGGAACCGTTCGGCGTGGCCTGGCATGGCTTCATCCTGAGCCGCACCGAACTGAACCTGGAACGGGTGGCGCACTGGACGCGCGTGCGCGGCAGCGGCTTCCTGCGCTATGAGCTGGGCGGTCGCGAGCCGGTATCGCCCGCGATGGCGCGCGCGCTGCTCGGGGCGGACGAGGACGCCGACTGGATCGAGTACGAGGACAAGTCGGAAGGCATGCTGCGGGCGGCGCTCGTGGTCGATGGTCGCCTGGAAGCCTGCCTGTTCGCGTCGCGCCGGCCCGACTTGCCGGCGCGCGCCTGGCTCGGCGGATTGTTCGCGCAAGCCGAACTGAGCGCACGCGAACGCGCGACCTTGCTGGCCGGCCGCGCGCCGACGCTGGGGCCGGACCCGGGACCGACCGTCTGCTCCTGCTTCGGCGTCGGCCGCAACACGATCTGCGCGGCGATCGCGAAGCAGGGCTTGACGACGCCGGCCGAGGTGACCGCCTGCCTGCGGGCCGGCGGCAACTGCGGGTCGTGCCTGCCCGAGATCAGGTCGCTGTTGCAGGAGGTGCGCTCAGCCGTGGTGTGACCGGATCACGATGCCCCGTCACGGCACTCCGGATGCAAGCCACGCGAGCGCACCACCGGCGCCTCGTTGCCGAATAGCGGCAGCTCGATGTACGGCCGCTCGGTGCCCGACACCGCCAGCACATAGGCCTGGCGCTCGAGCCGGTGCTGCAGCACGACCTGCGCCACGTAGGCCGGGGCCAGCACGCGCTGGGCCTTGCGCTTGCCCAGGTCGAGATAGCCGAAGCGCATCACGGCCGACTGCACGACGTCGCCCGGCAGCCGGTCCTTCGACTTGCCCAGCACGCTGGCCAGGCGTTCGGCCAGCTGGCGCGCCGCCAGTTCGGCCTCGATGACGGGCGCGCTGTCGAGCACTTCGGCATCGCTGTGGCGGATGTTCAGCGCGAGCGCGTCAACCGTGCCGTCGCCGGCCAGGCGCAGCGCCACCGAGGCGGCGCCCAGCACCGGGATTTCTCCCACCGCATGGCGCCAGGCGCCGGTGGCGCGCACCAGCAGCGTGTCCGACAGCTTCTGGTCGCGGTCGCTGCCGCGCGCCTTGGTCTGCCACAGGCGTTCGAAGGCAAGGCTGCCGCGCTCACCGACCCAGGCGGCGAGGTCGATGCGCTGCGCGGTTTGTTCCAGCTGGCGCACCAGCACCGGCGTTTCTTCCAGCCGCTGCCACGGCGCCTGGAACGGCGCCAGGCCGGACACGTACTGCAGCGCGCCCGAGGCGTGGTAGACCACGGCGCGCGCGCCGTCGGCCAGGTGCACCACGCTGCGCTCGCCGCGGTCGGCCAGGTTGGCGCGGTCGTGGCGGCAGATGTCGGCTTCGTGCAGCGCGGTCAGGAAGCGGTTCATGTTGGCGCGCGCGTCGTCGCGGGTGAGCGGGGTGAGCGCGATCACGTCGGCGCGGCCGGGCACGGCATGCGCGCCGGTCTTCATCAGGGTATCGATCAGGGTTTGCTGGTTCATGGTTCAGCCCTCCGTCCACTTCCACAAGAGACATGCCTGCTGCGCCGGCGCCAGGTCGGGACTCACGCCGCCGTGGCCCCACAGGTGGTCGCGGTTCAGGGCGGACAGATCCCAGCGGATGGCGCCGCCATTCCAGGTGGCGGCGTCGCCCACGCAGACGGTGACCGGATGGTTGTCGACCCACCAGTCGGACACGCCGTCGTGCCAGGCGCCCGAGACGGTGTCGCCGTCGACCAGGTTGTCGGCCACGTCCTCGCCGCATTCGTCGGTGGTGATGCCGTCGTACATGTCGCCCCAGGCGCCGCAATAGATGTGCAGGCGCGCGAAGATGTTCCACAGACCGGCGACGGCGTCCAGGTTGACGGTGTGGCAGGAATAGGCCATCACCCATTCGCTGTTCCAGTCCTCGCCCAGTTGCCACCCGTCGGACCAGGTGCGCCATTCGCTGTGCGCGATGTCGTACAGCATGCGCGCCCGGCCATCGGCCTCGGAATTGCCGTGCGTCTCGATCCAGAACAGGTCGACGTCGTCGACCCAGTTGCGGTCGCTCCCGCCCTGGTCGACGTCGCGGATGTCGGTCTCCCAGACGTCGGTATTGGCCCAGTAGAAGGCGCGCGTGTGCCCGGCCGAGCGCAACTTGCTGTCGAACCCATTGCTTCTATTAAAGGTGTACGTGAGGTCTCCCGCCGTGCTCACGCCGGCGGCGCGCGCATGGTTGAAGTACCGGATTGCTTCTACGCCGAACCTCGCCATGAGATTCTCCTTTCGTGTCAAGACGCCATGCCGCCGCACCCTGATGGGCGCGGCGGGGTGGTCGAGATACAGTAGTCGGAGCGAACGCGGCGGCTCTGGCGAAGATCAGGCTTCGGGAGAGTTGGCGTTCCAGCGGGATAGAAGCGCCGCGCGGGCTTGCGCGGCGTCGACTCTCAGGCGGCCGGTGGCGGGGTCTTCTGCGGCTTGGTCGGCTTGGTCGTCAGCAGGCTCGCGACGACCGAGACGACCAGGATGGCGCCGACGACCCCGAGCGCGATACCGGTCGGAATCTTGTAGATATCGAGCAGCAGCATCTTGATTCCGATAAAGATCAGGATCCCGGCCAGGCCGTACTTGAGCAGGTGGAAGCGGTCGGCCATGTCGGCCAGCAGGAAGTACATCGCGCGCAGCCCCAGGATGGCGAACACGTTCGACGTGAACACGATGAACGGGTCGCTGGTGACGGCGAAGATCGCCGGGATTGAGTCGACCGCGAAGATGACGTCGGTGATCTCGACCATGATCAGCACGATGAACATCGGGGTGGCGTAGCGCAGGCCGTTCTGGATGACGAAGAAACGTTCGCCATGGTATTCGTTGGTGATGCGCATATGGCCGCGCAGCCATTTCAGCAGCTTGTTGTCGGCCAGGTCGGGTTCGCTGTCGGCCGACATCAGCATCTGGATGCCGGTGTACAGCAAGAACAGGCCGAATACGTAGAGGATCCAGTGGAACTGGGCCAGCAGCAGGGCGCCCAGGTAGATCAGGATGGCGCGCAGCACGATGGCGCCGAGCACGCCATACATCAGCACGCGTTTTTGATATTGGGCCGGCACGCCGAAAAAGCTGAACAGGGTGATCCAGACGAACACATTGTCGACCGCCAGGGATTTTTCGATCAGGTAGCCGGTGAGGTATTCCAGGGCCTTGTCGCGCGCGACGACGGGCCCGGCGATGCCGTCCAGGTACCAGTAGAACCAGCCGCCGAAGGCGAGGGCGACCGTGATCCACACGAGAGACCACAGGGCCGCTTCCCTGGTGCTGACCTTGTGGTCGCCGGCGGTCTTGAGCCCGAAGAAGTCGATGGCCAGCATGACCACCACGAAGGCGGAGAATGAGAGATAGAGCGTGGGCGTACCGACGGATTCGAGCATGGCTTCTCCAAGGCAAGGCGTGCCGGACGGTCTGGAGTCCAGCGGCGTTGGAATTAGAGCATGAGCCTTGGAGGAACGCCGCACGCATGGCGGCGTGCGGAAAAAAGCGGATCAGTGAAGGGAAGCGAAGTGGGAACGGCGCCTGCCGGCATGGCGCCGGCAGTCGATAGGGCTTGATGCAGGGCTCTTAGCGCAGGGTGCGGGCGAAGAACTCGTCGGTGCGGCTGTTGGCCAGCGTCGCATCGTCATGGTCGTAGTGGCTGCCGCCCGGACGGGCGAAGGCGTGGTCGCGGCCCGGGTACACATGCACTTCGGCATCGGCCTTGCCTTCCAGCGCGGCCTTGATCTGCGCCTGCGCTTCCGGTCCGATGTATTCGTCGGCGCCGGCCAGGTGGTAGAGCAGGGGAGCGCCGATATGCTTGGCCTCGTGCAGGTACTGGTCGGTGCCGCCGCCATAATAGGCCGCGAAGGCGTCGCCATCGGTGCGGGCCGCGGCCAGGTAAGTCATCAGGCCGCCCAGGCAATAGCCGGTGACGCCGACCTTGCCGGTGCTGCCTTCCATCGTGCGCGCGGCGCTGATGGTGGCGGCGATGTCCTGCACGCCGTGGTCGAAGTCATAGGCCTGGTACATCGAGAAGGCCTTGGCGACGTCGGCTTCGCTTGCCTCCGAGAGCTGGATGCCTGGGTCGGTGCGCCAGAACAGGTCGGGGGCGACAGCGATATAGCCCTTGGCGGCGTAGTTGTCGGCGATGCTGCGGATGCCGGCGTTCACGCCGAAGATTTCCTGGATCACAATGATCACAGGGTAGGTGCCGACGACATCGGGACGCGCGACGTAGCAGTCGAAGCTGCGGTCGGCGGTGGTGACGGTGAGGGTTTCGGACATGGGATTCCTTTTGGTTGAAGGTTGGATGCCAGCCGGTGACGGCAATGACCGGCTTGCGATGCATATCATAAAACGGATGGCGGTATTGGAACAAACACTGGTGATTACCCGAGCCGATATGCCCTGGCCTGAACATCACGGTCCGACGCCGGAAGACCTGCAAGCAGTAAAAAAGCCAGACCGGCTCACCGTATCTGGCTTTTCCAATCCTGTCGCTGGGGCGAGGATATCCGGACCATGCGCATGCAGATCCGTGCCCCAGGCATCATCGCTCGGGTTGCTTGGATTGCCCGTTTTCGTCGCTCGACGTCGTGGAAGAGATTTGTGACGAACCCAGCATTTGCGTGTTGGAGTCGCCCGTGACGACTTCCGCACGCCGGTTTTCCAGACGCCCGATCCTGCTCTTGTTGCTGGCCGCCGGATTCTGTTCGCCGTGAGACCGGATGGCGATGCGGCCGGAGTTGATGCCACGCTGGAGCAGGGCGACACGTACCGCATCTGCCCGTCTCATGGCCAGGGCCTGGTTGTAACGGCGACCGCCGATATTGTCCGTATACCCTTCGATCACGACCTCGCGCTCGGGATTGCTTTTCAATGTGGCTGCCAACTCGTCAAGCGCGCGCTTGGCGCTGGCCGGGATGTTCGCTCGGCCGGGGGCGAAGCCTACCAGGTCTTTTTGCGCCAGTTCCGTGATTGCTTTCGGTTTGCCGCTTCTTGCTGCAAGCGACGAATACACCTGGTCCCGTTCCGCCGCCGCAACCGTCACTGCCTCGCCCGCCGCCCGCTCGCCTGCGAATTCCTGCGCCGTCGCGGCGCGTTGCTGTGCGATATAGGCGAAATGCGTCGTGGTCGTCAGGTCATGCTTGTCATTCCACGCCGTTTTCGCCTTCTGCAGCGACGCGCTTGCGCGTTCCAGTTCGCTTGCAGCGTATTTGGCGACGTGGGGATCGGCGGACGCCTGGTCGATCGCCTGCTGGGCGTTGCCGATAGCGGTATTGGCGGCAGCCACATTGGACGCAGGCGGGGTCGTCGAGCATCCCGCTGCGATGATGCCGGCAATGACCGCGCCCATGCTTGATCGAAGGATGTGGTTCATCTCTCACCTCTACTGGTTCGGGTATGCGCGGTTGATTGTCTCGCGCAATATCTGATTACTCTTGGCCATCTCGGCGGCCGCGAGCCTGGCCTGGGTCGATTCGCTCTTGGCACGCGCCAGATTGGCGTCGACCTTGGCCTGCTCGGCCAGGCGCATCGCGTCATGCTTGTGGTGGCCGGTGGCGGCGGCATTGGCCCGCCCCAGCTTGTCGACCGCGACACCGTAGTTCGCGGGAGCGTTGACCTCCGCACCCGCCATCTGCGCTTGATCGACCGCCTCCCGACTGGCGGCAAGCTCGTGGTTCAACGCTTGATTGGAACAGGCGGACAAGGCAAGAAGACAGCATCCCGCCGCCACGCGGGCCGGATGAGAAAGTTTAGCGAGAATCATGAGGCGCCTCCCCGAGAAACCTGAGTTTGAGAATGTCATCCTACGGGAGAGATATTCATCGTTCAATCAGACCAAAGGACAATGGTCCAGAGTTCCCGGGCTTGAGCGTGCCGTACTTAGCCATGGGGCCACATCGGGAAGGAATGCCGGAGTCCACCACCTCGGTGTTCGCCCAGGACAGCATGGCGCTCGGCGAGCGCTGGATCGTCGCGGCCTCGGTAAGGTTCCAGCGCTACCGCCAGGAGGAGGGCGTTGGCCTCGAGTTCGTGGAGACGCAGAATATCTCCGGCTCGGAAGTGCTGCGGCGCTTCGGCGCGCTCTACAAGCTCGGCCCGCAACTGTCGCTGTACGCCAACTACGCCACGTCCTTCGTGCCGAACCTGGCCAGCAGCCCGACCCAGGGCGCTTATTACACGTCCGCCGACGGCGCCATGCGGGTGCTGGTGGGGACGCCGCGTCAGCTGGGCGTTCGGTTGCGCAGTACGTTTTGAGTGGAAGAGGTAGGTGAAATAAACACATGCCGCGGGCAGATTGGGCGGCGCTCGGCAAGAAACTGCGGGGTCGGGCATCATGGCGCATTATTCACTCACATAGAAGGAATTCTGCATGTCCAATGTCTTGCAAACCTTGCAGTGGCGTTACGCCACCAAAAAAATGGATCCAACCAAGAAGGTCGCCAAGGAGAAGATCGACCGCATTCTCGAAGCGGTGCGCCTGACGGCCAGTTCCAGTGGGCTGCAACAGTACGAGATGTTCGTGGTGACGAACGAGGCTCTGCGTGAACAGATCAGGGCGCATGCCTGGAACCAGGCGCAGGTGACGGAAGCCTCGCATCTGCTCGTGTTTGCCGCGTGGGATAACTATACGGCTGAGCGCATCAACGCGATGTTCGATCTGGTGAACGCCGAGCGCGGCTTCAGAAACGAAGGCTGGGAAGCCTACCGCCAGCAGTTGCTGTCGACGTATCCGCAACGCGATGCCCAGACCAATTTCGAACACGCCGCGCGCCAGGCTTATATCGGCCTCGGCAGTGCGCTGATTGCCGCAGCCGAGGAAAAGGTGGATGCCACGCCGATGGAAGGGTTCGATCCTGCCAAGGTGGATGAGATCCTGAAGCTGCGCGAACGGGGATTGCGTTCGGTGATCCTGTTGCCTATTGGCTACCGTGCGGATGAAGGAGACTGGCTGGTCGACCTGAAGAAAGTGCGTCGCCCGTTTTCGCAGTTCGTCACCGAACTGGCGTAGGCAACCAGACATCCTGGCGATGGCGTTCGATGCCCAGCAAAGAGCGCCGGTGGAGACCACGCCAGGCATGTAACAATGAAAAAAGCCAGACCGGCTGATGCCTGGTCTGGCTTTTTGAATTCTGTGGTCGGGGTGAGAGGATTCGAACTTCACCGAGCCGTTACAAATCAATGACTTACGTCGCGTGCAGTGTTACACGTGGAAAGCTGTAGTGTAGCAGACTGAATGACAAGTCGCCACTTTGGAGGACCGCTCGCATCCATAGGCACTGGAAGGCCTTAGCCCACTCCCTGAGTTGACGTTCGCTAACCTGTCCCAGAGCAAGGCAAGCAACAATGTCAGCTTCCCATCTGCTTGCCCGAGAGTCCATGCCAGCGCAAATCCGAATCCCGTACTACAGGCTCGACTTCGCCGGGTTCTTTGCGCTCCAGAAGGTCTGGAAGCTGGTCGACAAGACGGAAGGCTGTAAGCCGCTCAAGAACCCGCAGGCGGCAATCCTCATGGAGAGAAAGCCCCCGCCGTTGCCCGGCGAGAAGCCGCCTGAGCCGAAGAAAGCAGAGAAGCCGAAGCTTGATCCAAAAGCCGCTGCGCAAGAGCAAGAGGCAAAGAAAGCTGCCCCCTCGCCAGCGGTTGCTGCCGGAGCTATGAGCGAAAAGGCCGCGCAGGCGTCCAAGGTCTCAAACGCACAAGTCAAAAGCAAGGAACCCGTTGAGGAGTGCAAAGCCCCGCCACCATTCGACATGCTTGATCTACCGGAGGCGATGGAACACATGGGTTTCCCCGTCGCCGCTAAGCTGGCAAGGCGGTGGTTCAATGGTAGAAAACATGAGATTCAGAACGATTCGAAGTACGTCTACCCAGACGACATGGTAGATACCAAGATTGTGTCAATGGATTTCGTATTGAAGTATCCGAAAGTACGGGCTAAATACGAGCATCTAATCAGTAGTGGAATTTACAATGACAGGGCGATTAAGTTAATCAGGGAGAAAGTCGGGCACCTGTTAACACGGAAATTCATTGACAACGGCATCGCCTATTCAGGGGAACTCGATGCCTTTGCCCATTCAGGCCGTAACATCCAGAAGCTGCACAAAGAATTTCAATTCCAAAGGGAGGTCGTGAGCAACTTCGACACACTGGATTGGAGTTACGGCCTAACTGATCTTACAGCATCCTTGGCGAACTTCGCCTTATGCGCGGCGGTAGCTGAGGCCCGCGTCTACACAGAGAAGTATTACAAGTATCCTAAGGGGGCTGCCCCGGTCTATTGTTGCCAGTCTCATGTTGAGGTGACGCACATTTATGTCTATGCGCGGGACAGCTACTCATTCGCAGACAAGCCGGGCAAGAAAGCTTCTCAATACCTGGGCCATTGGAACCGGAACGGTGTAATACTTGTTCCGACTGCTGTTGCGTCGGATCTTGCGGCCAACTATGGCGAGGACATACAGTGGGGGAACGGCCCATACACGGAAGATGGTTTCGACAAGCCTGTTGACATCCTCAAGGGCATGTTCGGCGAGATGCGCACACAGGACGTGTACTATCCCGTTCGCAATAGCGATTATCACAAATGGCGAGAGAAATTTGGCCGAGGTGGCGATTTTGCAATCTACACGGAACCTAAGAAAGTCAAGCTGCCAAAGCCAATCAAACTAACTTTGGAAGAAGCATGTAAACCAAACGGCTGATGTTCGGGGGCAGTAATTCCAACCAATCAGCCGTATTCAAAGCGGACACGGTATGTTGACCATGCGGGAATACTTTTACAAGTCGCTAAAGAATTTGGCCTTAATTCTTGCTTCAATCATTGTTCTGATTTTAGTATGGATTGTCATTGACTGGTTTCTCCCGCGCCGATTCCACAACGGACTTGTTCTAGCCTCGCTGTACTTTGCCAAAGAGACAGGGCTTGCACTTGTCTTTGGTATCCTTGTCTTCTTTGGATACAAAGCTTTTAGGGTCGTTAAAACTGCTGAATCCCCAAGTCAAGAATTTATCAAGATGACCCCCATTGTCATTATTTGGCTTGTTGTTGTTTTCTCAGTAGGGACGTTGATTGGCGGTCATGGGGATGGAACTGACTGCCGTATTAACAACTACAACGAGAAATTAAATGGCGGGGTCAAAGTTTTTAATGGCAAGAAATACATCATCAACATTTGTGGAAGCGGAGTGGACAACAGTCCCTTCTTTGGGGATGGTATGGAAGCCGTTCAGCTGACTGTCCTTAATGAGCAAGGGGCGCTTCTTGCAAGGAGACGCTACAAGGTCTTTTGGGATGGAGAGCCGGGACATGAACCCATCGGTATTGAGACGGACAAATTAACTTACTACGACGATGAAGACCAAGACAGCCCGCGAAGCATCACCATGCCCCCGACTTGGCTCGACTGGATCAGGGCCAGACTTCCCTGAATCGCCACACAGAATCACTTCTTGATCGTCAAGGCCGCGCCTCATTCGTTCATTGAACGCGGCCAGAGCCTCATAACCCTGTGCAGCAGCAGCGTCCCGCCGGTGGGCCGAGCGTTCGCGATGCAACCTCATCCGCGTTGATCCGAATGGGCGAACCAGTGGCGCGGGCGGTGCAGGCGTGGGCTGAGTTGGAGCGGAAGCGGCAAGCGCGGCACGAACGCTCGCGAACTCCACATCGAACTTGACACCCTCGATACGGCAAAGCTGTTCAGCTTCGCGGCGGTCACTGGTGCCAAGTGCTTTGACTATTTGGGTGCGGCCGTAATGGCTCTGCAAGTCAACAGGGATTTTGCGGCGAATCAAATACCGGCTGCCGCGTTTGATTAGGTGGCTACACACAGCTTGCTCCTCAGCTGGTGTAACACTCACTCGCGACATTGGTACTGTAAGTCCTTGAGAACCAAGGAAAATCGTTGAGAATCAACGAGAAGAAATGGTCGGGGTGAGAGGATTCGAACCTCCGGCCTCTACGTCCCGAACGTAGCGCTCTACCGGGCTAAGCTACACCCCGACGGTTCGGGGTGTCTTTACAGGTCACCCCGGGAAGGCATTACTATAAAATCACTTAGTGGTTCCTGTCAACAGCGAAGCTGCTGAGCTGGAGGAGGCTGTTTTTGAAGACGCTGTCGGGCAAATCGGCGATCGCATTCGACGCGCGGCGGGCCGCTTCCTCGGCCTGCTTGCGGGTGTAATCCAGCGCGCCGCTGGACGTCACTGCCGCCAGCACCGCATCGAATTGCTGCTCGTCACCCTGCTCGATGCAGTTGCGCACCAGCGCGCGCTGTTCCGGCGTGCCATGCTCCATCAGCCAGATCAGCGGCAGGGTCGGCTTGCCTTCGCGCAGGTCGTCGCCCAGGTTCTTGCCGATCTCGGCGGCGTCGCCCGCGTAGTCGAGCACGTCGTCGATCAGCTGGAAGGCCGTGCCCAGCGAGCGGCCGTATTCGCCGGCCGCGGCGATCTGGTCGTCGTTGGCGCCGGCCACCAGTGCGCCGAGCTCGGCCGCCGCTTCGAACAGCTTGGCGGTCTTGGAGCGGATCACCAGGAGGTAGGCGGCCTCGGTCACGTCCGGGTCGTGCATGTTCAGCAGCTGCAGCACTTCGCCTTCGGCGATCACGTTGGTGGCGTCGGACAGGATCTGCATCACGCGCATATTGTCCAGGCCAACCATCATCTGGAACGAGCGCGAGTACAGGAAGTCGCCCACCAGCACCGAGGCGGCATTGCCGAACAGGGCGTTGGCGGTCTGGCGGCCACGGCGCATCGAGGATTCGTCGACCACGTCGTCGTGCAGCAGGGTCGCGGTGTGGATGAACTCGACCACGGCGGCCAGTTCGTGGTGGGCCGTGCCGCGGTAGCCGTAGGCATTGGCCAGCAGCAGCACCAGCACTGGACGGATGCGCTTGCCGCCTGCGCTGATGATGTACTCGGCAATCTGGTTCACCAGGGTGACGTCGGAATGCAGCCGCTGGCGGATCACCGTGTTGACGGCCTCCATGTCTGGGGCGATCGACTGGACGATGGAGTTCTGTTGGGCGTGTTGAGTGGCGGCTGACAAGGCTGACCTGCGAAACGTGGGTTAACTATAAGAGTGCCGCGATTATACGGTATGCAAGGGATATCCGTCCCACCGGCAGGGTAGAGCTCGCTCTTGAGCGGATCCTGGGCGTCGGTGCGGCGTTGGCGGCATGCCACGTACGGAAGAGATCGTCAGTCGCTTTTGACGCATCGCGGCGATTTATGTATAATCCCCTGTTCCCCGGCTTACGAACAGTCCAGCGCGCTTGCGCGGGGCTCTGTTGCTGGCGGATTCTTTTAACATTTGATGAGGTTTCAAATCATGTACGCGGTCATAAAAACCGGTGGCAAGCAATACAAAGTTGTCGCTGGTGAAAAACTTAAAGTAGAACAGATACCGGCTGACATTGGTTCCGAACTCACGATCGATCAGGTCCTCGCCGTTGGCGCGGGCGACAGCATCAAGTTTGGTGCTCCGCTGGTCGAAGGTGCAACGGTGCTGGTGAAAGTGGTTTCGCATGGTCGTCACGACAAGGTCCGTATCTTCAAGATGCGCCGTCGTAAGCACTACCAGAAGCGTCAGGGCCATCGCCAGAACTTCACCGAAATCCAGATCGTTTCGATCAACGGCTAATCGCCGTCCGGTTCCCAGCATTAGTCATCAAGGAGTAATACAATGGCACACAAAAAAGGCGGCGGTACTACCCGCAACGGCCGTGACTCAGAAAGCAAACGCCTTGGCGTGAAAGTCTACGGCGGCCAGGCAATCAACGCCGGCGGCATCATCATCCGTCAACGCGGCACCCCAGTGCGCGCTGGCGCCAACGTCGGCACCGGCAAGGATCACACCCTGTTCGCGCTGGTCGACGGTACCGTCAAGTTCGTCAAGCAAGGCGTGGGCTCGAAGCAGTTCGTGACCGTCGTTGCTAACGAAGCAGTCGCAGCGTAATAACGCATTTGCGCCGCATCAGCGGCGCTTCTTTGCAAGGCGCAAGCCTTCCATCGAAAGGCTCTGCCCACGGTAGGGCCTTTTTAGTTTTTTAGCGGTCACAATCATGAAGTTTATTGACGAAGCAAGAATTGAAGTCATCGCTGGCGACGGCGGCAACGGGTGCGCCTCGTTCCGTCGCGAGAAGTTCCGCCCATTCGGCGGTCCGGACGGCGGCGACGGCGGCAAGGGCAGCTCGATCTACGTGGTTGCCGACCGCAATGTGAATACCCTGGTCGACTTCCGTTACTCGAAAGTCCATACCGGCAAGAACGGCGAACCGGGCCGCGGCTCCGATTGCTATGGCAAGGGCGCCGAAGATATTACTATCCGCATGCCGGTCGGCACGCTGATCATCGACGACAATAATGGCGAGATCATCGCCGACCTGACCGAGCACGGCCAGACCGAATTGCTGGCCAAGGGCGGCGAGGGCGGCTGGGGCAATATCCACTTTAAAACCTCGACCAACCGCGCGCCGCGCCAGAAGACCGAGGGCAAGGATGGCGAGCGCCGCACCCTGCGCCTCGAGCTGAAGGTGCTGGCCGACGTGGGCCTCTTGGGCATGCCGAACGCCGGCAAGTCCACCTTCATCACGGCCGTGTCGAACGCCAAGCCGAAGATCGCCGACTATCCGTTCACCACCCTGCACCCGAACCTGGGCGTGGTGCGCGTGTCGCACGAAAAGAGCTTCGTGATCGCCGACATTCCGGGCCTGATCGAAGGCGCGTCCGAAGGCGCCGGCCTGGGTCACCAGTTCCTGCGCCACCTGGCGCGCACCGGCCTGCTGCTGCACATTGTCGACCTGTCGTCGTTTGACGAGAAGGTCGATCCGGTCAAGGAAGCCAAGGCCTTGATCAAGGAACTCGAAAAGTACGACGAAGAGCTGCTCAACAAGCCGCGCTGGCTGGTGCTGAACAAGCTCGACGTGCTCGACGACGCCGAGCGCAAGAAGCGCGTCAAGGACGTCATCAAGCGCCTGGCCTGGAAAGGCCCCGTGTTCGAGATTTCGGCCCTCAACCGCGAAGGCTGCCAGGACCTGATCAACGCGATCTACCTGCACCTCGAAGAAAAGCGCCATTCCGAGCAGCGCGCCGAAGAAACCTCGATGACCGAGGAAGCGCGCGGCATCTCGTCGATCGATCCTGACGATCCACGCTTCAAGATCATCGAAGACTGAACTTGAGCGCAAGCGTACTACCTGCCACCAAATGGACCCGCGCCTGGCTGCGCGGCCAGCTGTTGCAGCTGGTCGCGACCGCCAGTTCGCTGGCCGCGCTCGCGGCCATGCTCGATCCCGACCGCATCGCGGCCGCGATGGGCCTGTTTCTCGTCGGCGTGAACGGCTACAGCCAGTTCTACGCCATCTACGTCGGCATCCGCCTCGCTACCGCGGGGTTGGCGCTGTTGGCGGCCAGGCAGGGCGACCAGCCCATCCTCGGCGACCTTACTGCCCTGTTCCTCCTGGCCCAGCCGGCCGGCCGCCTCGTTGCGGCTTTCGCGATCGGCTTGCCCTCGGGGGTATTATTAGTCGTCTGCGCGGTTGAACTGCTGGCAGGACTTTCCCTGCTCGCGTTGCGACCGCGGGGGAAAATCCTGTCGCCATGAATTCCGTACTGCACCAAGCCTCCCGCATCATCGTCAAGGTCGGCTCCTCCCTCGTCACCGACGAGGGAAGGGGCCTCGACCATACCGCCATCGCCCGCTGGGCCTTTCAAATCGCCGCACTGCGCGCGCTCGGCAAGGACGTCGTCCTGGTCAGCTCGGGCGCCATCGCCGAGGGCATGCTGCGCCTCGGTTTTACCAAACGCCCGACCGACATCCATGAATTGCAGGCCTGCGCCGCCTGCGGCCAGATGGGCCTGGCCCAGATTTATGAATCCAGCTTCAGCGCCCACGGCGTGAAAACCGCGCAGGTGCTGCTGACCCACGCCGACCTGGCCGACCGCGAACGCTACCTGAATGCGCGCTCGACGCTGACCACCTTGCTGCGCCTGAACGTGGTTCCGATCATCAACGAGAACGACACCGTCGTCACCGACGAGATCAAGTTCGGCGACAACGACACGCTCGGCGCCCTTGTCGCCAACCTGATCGAGGCCGACGCCCTGGTCATCCTGACCGATCAGCCGGGACTGTACTCGGCCGACCCGCGCAAGAATCCTGACGCCCAGTTGATCGAGCAGGCCCAGGCCGGCGACGTGGCCCTGGAGGCGATGGCCGGCGGCGCCGGCAGCAGCATCGGCCGCGGCGGCATGCTGACCAAGGTGCTGGCCGCCAAGCGCGCGGCGCGCTCCGGCGCCCATACCGTGATCGCCTGGGGCCGCGAGCCGGACGTGCTCACGCGCCTGGCCGGCGGCGAAGCGATCGGCACCCAATTGCTGGCCGCCACCGGCCGCCTGACGGCGCGCCGCCAGTGGATGGTCGACCACCTGCACACCACGGGCGAAGTCGTGATCGACGCCGGCGCCGTGGCCAAGCTGACGAAAGAGGGCAAGTCGCTGCTGCCGATTGGCGTGCTGGCCGTGAACGGCGAGTTCGGCCGCGGCCAGGTGATCACCTGCGTCGACGAGGCCGGCAAGCCGCTGGCACGCGGGTTGACCAACTATGCCAGCAGCGAGGTGCGCCGCATCATGCGCCATTCCTCGACAGAGATCGAGCGCATCCTGGGCTTCGTCGAGGGGCCTGAGCTGGTTCACCGCGACAATATGGTGCTTTTGTAATCAGTAAGCGCTTGCTCCTGCCAGCGATGTGTCGCGCTGACAGGACGTAAGCGCTGTTCCGTATCACTTTCCGTCTGGAAAGATCTATTGGCGGTGATAAACCGCCCGCCAGCCTATACACTGTGCATATCCGCCCAGCCGGGCCGCATTCCCAGTTTTTCAGGATCACCACATGAAGCTAAGCCGCAAGCTCCCCCTGGGTTTTGCAGCCGTCACCCTGCTCGTCGCCTGCGCCGGTTTCTTCGGCATGAGCCAGCTGAACCGCTCCGTCGACACTTACCGCCAGGCGGTCGCCATGGAAGGGCAATCGACGCAGGTCGAGGCCATGCTGGCCCACTTCCGCAAGCAGCTCCAGGAATGGAAGAACACGCTCCTGCGCGGCAAGGATGATGGCGAGCGCGACAAGTACTGGGCCGCGTTCCAGCAGAACGAAGCCGAGGTGGCCGCCCAGGTCGCGGCCCTGCTGGCCAGCCTGCCCGAAGGAGAAGTGCGCACGCTGGTGGCGCGGTTCGGCGCCGCGCATGCGCAGATGGGCCTTGATTACCGGCGCGGTTACCAGGACTTCGTCGCGGCCGGCTTCGACCCCGCCGCCGGCGACGTGGCGGTCAAGGGCAAGGACCGGGCGCCGGCCGAACTGCTGGTGCAGGCGGAAAAGAAGATGTCGGCGCTCAGCGCCGCCAGCGTGCGGCAGGCCGACGCCGTCGGCGCGCGCGCGACCACGCTCAGCTACAGCCTGATGCTGCTCGGCGCGCTGGCGGCGGTGGCGACCGGCGTGCTGGTGTCGCGCTCGATCACCCGGCCGCTCGACGCGGCGGTGGAAGCGGCGCGCAGCGTGGCCGCCGGCGACCTGCGCACCGCGATCACGGTTCGTAGCGACGACGAGACCGGCCAGCTGCTGCTGGCCCTGAAGGAGATGTCGGCCAGCCTGCAGCGCATCGTGCTGCAGGTGCGCGGCGGCGCGCAGAGCATCGCCGTGGCTTCGCACGAGATCGCGCAGGGCAACCTCGACCTCTCCGCGCGCACCGAGCGCCAGGCCGGCGCGCTCGAGGAAACCGCCTCGTCCATGGAAGAGCTGACCTCGACCGTGCGCCAGAACGCCGACAATGCGCGCCAGGCCAGCCAGCTGGCGGTATCGGCCTGCGACGTGGCGGCCAAGGGCGGCAAGGTGGTCGAGCAAGTGGTGGGCACCATGGCCTCGATCAGCGCCTCGTCGCGCCGGATCACCGACATCATCGGCGTCATCGATGGCATCGCCTTCCAGACCAATATCCTGGCGCTCAACGCCGCGGTCGAAGCGGCGCGCGCGGGCGAGCAGGGTCGTGGCTTCGCGGTCGTCGCCGGCGAGGTGCGGACGCTGGCCCAGCGTTCGGCTGTCGCGGCGAAGGAGATCAAGGAACTGATCGCCGCATCGGCCACCTGCGTCGAGGATGGCAACCGCCTGGTCGGCGAGGCCGGGGCGACGATGGGCGAGATCGTCGCCAGCGTGCGCCAGGTGATGGACATCATCGGCGAGATCAGCGCCGCCAGCAGCGAACAGAGCCAGGGCATCGCCCAGGTCAACGAGGCGGTGACGGAAATGGACAGCGCGACCCAGCAGAACGCGGCCCTGGTCGAGGAAGCCGCCGCCGCGGCGCAGTCGCTGCGCGACCAGACCGTGGCCCTGAACGAGGTAGTCAGCGTGTTCAAGGTCGAACAGCAGCCGCAAGCGGCGCCGGCCGCGCCATGGCGCAAGGCGCTCGCTTAACGGCGCACGCCAGACAGCGTAAGATGCGCACGCGCCCGTGTTGCCCGGATCGTCCGGACAAGCGGCGGCGCGCTTCCTTACCGATCGAATGCCAATGACGCCAACTTCCCCTCTCGCCGTGGTCCAGGCCCAACTGGACGCCTACAACGCCAAGGACCTCGACGCCCTGATGGCCACCTATGCGCCCAACGCGCAGCAATTCGCCCTGCACGGCGCGCTGCTGGCCGAAGGCCACGACCAGATCCGTCCGCGCTACGAAGCGCGCTTTGTCGAACCCGACCTGCAGGCGCGCCTGCTGTCGCGCACGGTGCTCGGCAACTTCGTCACTGACCTCGAGATCGTCACCCGCAACTTCCCCGAAGGGAAGGGCACGGTCGAGATGCTGTGCGTGTACGAGGTGGTCGACGGACGCATCGTGCGCGCGTCGTTCGCCAGCGGCGAAACCCGGGTTTAAGTTGCGACGCTAAGTCGCCGCGTTGGCCGCGGCCACCGCCGGATCGAGCACGCCGGCCGGCGCCGGCGTCTTGTCCCTGAACTCGCACAGGTCCGCGATCAGGCAGTTCCAGCACTTTGGCTTGCGCGCCACGCAGGTGTAGCGGCCGTGCAGGATCAGCCAGTGGTGGGCGTCGTGCAAGAAGTCCTTGGGCACGAATTTCAACAGCTTCTGCTCGACGATGTCGACGTTCTTGCCGGGCGCGATCCTGGTCCGGTTCGAGACGCGGAAGATGTGGGTGTCGACCGCCATGGTCGGCTCGCCGAAAGCGGTATTGAGCACCACGTTGGCTGTCTTGCGGCCGACGCCCGGCAGCGATTCCAGCGCTTCGCGCACGGGCGGCACTTCGCCGCCGTATTGCTCGACCAGGATCTGGCAGGTCGCCATCACGTTCTTGGCCTTGGTGTTGTACAGGCCGATGGTCGAGATATAGGTCTTGAGCTCGTCGATGCCGAGGTCGAGGATCGCCTGCGGCGTGTTCGCTACCGGGAACAGACGGCGCATGGCCTTGTTGACGCCGACGTCGGTCGACTGGGCCGACAGCAGCACCGCGATCAGCAGTTCGAACGGGGTCGTGAACTCGAGTTCGGTGGTCGGCTTGGGATTGGCGGCGCGAAAGCGGGTAAAGATTTCCAGGCGTTTGGCGGGATTCATCTGGTTCAGTTCTTGTCCTGGTTGCCGGCCGCCTTCAGGCGGGCGCGTTCCATGGCGGCGGCGATGATGGCGCGCTTGCGCTCCTTCTCGGCCAGTTCTTCCGGGGTGTTCGTCACTTCGGCGGTCACCGCGCGCATTTTTTCGACGGCCTTGGCGGCCAGGCGGGCATCGTTTTCCTCGCGCTCGCGGCGCAGGCGCGCGGTGCGGAAATCGTGGCGTTCGCGCGCCGCGTCGGCATCCTGCTGGCTCCAGGCGTCCCAGCCGGTGCGTTCGCCGGTGACGGGAATCATCGCGATGCAGTCGACCGGGCAGGGCGCGACGCACAGGTCGCAGCCGGTGCACAGGCTCGGCAGGATGGTGTGCATCTGCTTGGCCGCGCCCAGGATCGCATCGACCGGGCAGGCCTGGATGCACAGCGTGCAGCCGATGCACAGCGATTCGTCGATGAAGGCGACCGGGCGCGCTCGCTCGACCCCGTTGGCCGGATTGATCGGAATGACCGCGCGTCCGGTCGCGGCGGCCAGGCGGCGCACGCCTTCCATGCCGCCCGGCGGACACTGGTTGATCTCGGCTTCGCCGCGCGCCATGGCCTCGGCATACGGGCGGCAGGCGGGATAGCCGCATTTGGTGCACTGGGTCTGCGGCAGCAGGTCTTCGAGCTGGTCGGCGAGGGGGCTGGTCACGGGGGGGAGGATCTGCGGGCGATTCAATCTGGTCAAGCCGACATTATCCGCCAAAACGGGGCTGGATGCGACCGGACGGCCTTTTGGCGGACCCGGCTGCGCTCATCCATTCGCTACGTGGGAGAGCTAACAGACGACTTGTCACAATCCTGCTGTACTGTCGGCTCACGCTGGATCACCGGGGATGGGACATGAACGAGTTGATTGGGCCGCTGCTGTTCGCCGCCATCTTTTCGGCAGGCGATGGCTTGCTGCAGCGGGACGCCAAGGCGGATGAAGACGCGCAGGCCGGACGTGCGCAGGTCGCGCATTTGAGTCCGACGCGCTACCGCAGCGTGGAAGCGACCGGGGAAGTGCGGCGCGGCGAGCGCCTGCCGGCACGCTACCAGGCGCACCAGCACGTGGTCGAAGACTGGCGCGCATTGCGGCTGACCAAGCCGCCGCGCGGGCACCAGTGGGTCGATGCCGGCGAAAGTTATGCCTTGGTCGCGATCGCGACCGGGCGCGTGGCGCAGGTGGTCATGGGGCGCTGAAGCCGGGACGCTGAAGCCGAGCGAGCAAGAAAAAAAGCCGTGGCATGCCACGGCTTTTGCGTTGTTCGTCCCCGGTTCAGCCGTTCGCGCGGATGAACTCGGTAATCTTCGGACACACGATCTCGCGCCAGCGGCGGCCCGAGAAGATGCCGTAGTGGCCGGCTTTCTCGACCACGAAGTCGTGCTTTTTTTCCTTCGGGATGCCGCTGCACAGGGTCAGCGCGGCGCTGGTCTGGCCCAGGCCCGAGATATCGTCAAGCTCGCCTTCGACGGTCAGCAGGGCGACCGACTCGATGTCTTGCGGACGCACCAGCTGGCCGCCGACTTTCCAGGTGCCCTTCGGCAGGCTGTAGTCCTGGAACACGGTCTTGATGGTATCGAGATAGTACTCGGCCGGCATGTCGAGCACGGCGTTGTACTCGTCGTAGAACTTGCGGTGCGCCTCGGCCGAGTCATCGTCACCGCGCACCAGGTGCTGGTAGAACTCGCGGTGGCTCTGGGCGTGGCGGCCCGGGTTCATCGCGATGAAGCCGGCGTGCTGCAGGAAGCCCGGATAGACCTTGCGGCCGAAGCCCGGGTAATTGCCCGGCACCGAATAGATCACGGTGTTCTCGAACCACGAATACGGCTTTTCGATGGCCAGGTCGTTGACCGCGGTGGGCGACTTGCGCGGGTCGATCGGGCCGCCCATCATGGTCATCGTCCGGGGCAGCTTGGGGTCCTTGTTGCTTGCCATCAGGGCGATCGCGGCCAGCACCGGCACCGTCGGCTGGCACACCGAGATCACGTGCACGTCCGGGCCCAGGTGGCGGATGAAGTCCTGGACGTAGAACACGTAGTCGTCCAGGTGGAACGGGCCGTCGGACAGCGGCACCATACGGGCGTCGGTCCAGTCGGTGATGTAGACGTCGTGCTCGACCAGCAGGGCTTTCACGGTGTCGCGCAGCAGTGTCGCGTGGTGGCCGGACAATGGCGCCACGACCAGCACCGACGGCTGATCGAGCGCGGCGAAGGCGGCGTCGCCCATGTCTTTCTTGAAGTGCAGCAGCTTGCAGAACGGCTTGTCGACGACGATGCGCTCGACAATGCCGACCTCTTCACCGTTGATGGTGGTGGTCTTGAGGCCAAAGGCCGGTTTTTCGTATTCCTTGCCGAGACGGTACATCAGCTCGTAGCCGGCGGCGATACGCTGGGAAAATGGGGTGTGCGCAAACGGCGACACGGGATTGGAGAACAGTTTCGAGGACGCATCGGCCCACTGCATCAGCGGGGTCAGGAAGGAGCGTTGCATCTCGTGCAGTTGATAAAGCATAAAGTATTCCTTCGTATTGACACTGCGCTAATATCGCCCGCGCATAAGCTTCATCCGATTATAGGGGATTTGCGTTGGCCGGTGGAAACAAGGGTCTGCGCCATCCCTTATGCATGGTGCACTTGTAGCATATTTACCCGGACCCGCTCCGTTGGTCGGCCCACATAAAGCAAAACGCCCCGCAAGGCGGGGCGCTTCAGGGGACTCTGTCGCCGCCAAGTTACTGAACGCTGGGTGAACGCGGTAACCGTGGCGGCAATGCTCGTCTTAGTCGAACACCGGGGTTTCGACGCCCAGGATCTTGTGCAGCTTCGGCGAGGTCGTCGTGTACTGCATGTGGATCTTCTTGTCCGGGAAGATGTACGGCGCGGCGCCGAAGGCGGCCAGCGCGGCTTCGTGGAAGCCCGACAGGATCAGCTTCTTCTTGCCCGGATAGGTGTTGATGTCGCCCACGGCGAAGATGCCCGGGACGTTGGTCTCGAATTTCTCGGTGTCCATCACCTTGAGCTGCTTGCGCTCGATGTCCAGGCCCCAGTCGGCGATCGGACCCAGCTTCGGCGACAGGCCGAAGAACACCAGCAGCATGTCCAGCGGCACGCGGCGGGTGACGCCGTCGGCGCCGGTGACCTTCACTTCGGTCAGCTGGCCGTCTTTTTCGTCGAAACCGGTCACCTGGCCGGTGATCAGCTGCATTTCGTATTCGTCGCACAGGGCCTTCATCTTGGCGACCGAGGCCGGGGCGGCGCGGAAGTCATCGCGGCGGTGCACCAGCACGACCGACTCGGCCTTGCCGACGAAGTTCAGGGCCCAGTCCAGCGCGGAGTCGCCGCCGCCGCAGATGACCAGGTTCTTGCCTTCGAAGCGTGCCGGATCCTTGACGCGGTAGAACAGCTGCTCGCCTTCGTACTTGTCGATGCCGTCGACCTTGATCGTGCGCGCCTGGAACGAACCGACGCCGGCCGCGATGAAGATGGTCTTGGTGATGAACCGGGTGCCGGTCGAGGTCTCGACGTTGAAGCGCTGGTCTTCGCGGCGCTGGACGGTCGTCACTTCCTGGCCCAGGTGGAAGGTCGGCTCGAACGGCTCGATCTGCTTGAGCAGGTTGTCGGTCAGTTCCTGGCCGGTGCACACCGGGACGGCAGGGATGTCATAGATCGGCTTGTCCGGATACAGTTCCACGCACTGGCCGCCGACGGCCGGCAGCGAATCGATGACGTGGGCCTTGATTTCGAGCAGGCCGAGTTCGAACACCTGGAACAGGCCGACCGGGCCCGCGCCGATGATCACGGCATCCGCTTCGATGGCGCCGGCGAAGGAACTGTTGGGAGCGATGCTGCCCGCTTCGTGGGTGGCACTGATAGTCATGCGCTTACTTCCTGTGATTTTTGATTGGTGAGGCGATGGCAGCCAGCACTGCCATGCAGAACGACCCCGGGCCGGCGCCGAACGGGCGGCGCAGCGGCGGTATTAGCGGGCCAGTTGGTCGAGTTTGTCCTTGACGTCTTTCCACTCTTCCGCGTCTGGCAGGGCCGGCTTCGTCTTGGTGATCGAAGGCCAGAAGCGCGCGAGATCGGCGTTCAGCTTGATGAACTGCTGCTGGTCGCCAGGCACGTCTTCTTCGGCATAGATCGCGTTCACCGGGCACTCGGCGACACAGACGGCGCAGTCGATGCACTCGTCAGGATCGATGGCGAGGAAATTCGGGCCTTCCCGGAAACAATCTACCGGGCATACATCGACGCAGTCGGTGTAACGACAACGGATGCACGATTCGGTGACAACGTGGGTCATAACAGTCCTATCAATTGGTGGGATGTCGCGTCGCCGAGCGCAAGAAAGAGAATAGGCTGGCCGGACAGAGCAAAGCACTGTATTTTAGGGCAATTCGGCTTTTCTCACAAATTCGCCTATATACACAATCTACATAAGCAAATGAACGAGAAATCCGCACGGGCGTGCGGATTTTGGCTTGTCAAGCCACCGTGCAGTGGATATTGACCGCGATTAAGGTCGCTGCGGAGGGAAGCCGTCAAGGCCCCGCTCAGCCGGCCTGTCGCAGGTAGTCGAGCAGGTGTTGCCACTGGCCGCCGCTGCCGTCTTCGCGCAGGAACACGGTGTGGCACAGCGGGCCGTCCTCGACCGTGATTTCCCAGCGCGGCAGGTCGGCGCCAACCGGGCAGGCGGGGGCGACGCCGAAGAAGTCGAGACGCCGCAGCAGCGTCTCGAGGGCCGGCCCGTCGGCCAGGCGGGCGGTATCCAGCTCGTAGGATTCGGCCAATCCGGCGAAGCCGCCGCAGGCGCGGGCGCTGATCTTCATGCCAGCATCGACGGTTCGGCCGACGATCCGGCCGGCGTTCCGGCGGCCGGCGCTCCGGCGGCCGGCGCCGCGGCGGCGGGCAGGCCGGGCAGCGCCGGCCCGTGGCGGCCGTGTTCGGCACACCAGCGCGCCAGCAGGCGTGCCTCGCCGGCCAGCACGCGCTCGGCGCAATCGTATTCGGCCAGCTGCATGGTGCCGCAGCAAGCGCGCCGGTCTTGCCGCGCGCCGGGGGCGTCGCAGACCCGCGCCGCCAGCGGCAGGCCGGGGACGAACGAGGCCGTGCCATCCGCACCGCCGCCATGGCCGGCCTCCACGACTTCGCGCCGGCTGAACTGGAGGCGGATGGCGTCGGCGTAGGCCGCCGGCTTGCCGTCGCTTGTCACGGCCTGGAGCATGGCGTTGACCACGTCGGCATAGGTGGCGGCTGCGTCGGGCGCGGCGATCAGGGCGCGCATCAGCACGCCGCTCAGGTAGCCGGCCACCCGGTGCAGGACGGCGGCGCAGTCTTCGCGCTCGGGATCGCGTTCATGCGCGAACAGGTCGGCCAGCACGTCGTAGACAGCGCCGGTGAACACCTGCGAGATGGCGTGCACCTGGGTGCCGGCCTCGCTCAGCTTGAGGTCGTTGTCGGCGTTGCGCAGGCCGGTGCTGTTGCCGAGCGCCAGCCCGAACTGCTCGGCGATGTCGGTCAGGAAGGATTTGTCGTGCAGGTCGGCCTTGGTCTGGGCGATCACGGCTTCGCACTGGTCGAGCTGGGACAGCGCCAGGAAGATCGCGGTGAGATCGCCGAAGGCTTCGTGCAGGCCGCCGGTCTGGGGCGGGGCGTCGGCCTGCAGCCAGAGCGGCTTGATGCCGTCGAGCACCGCGTGGGCGGTCTCGTGCGACACGATGTCGAACGAGCGGCAGGTGAAGACCCGCTCGGTCGCGCCGTTGGGAACGAAGTCGCCGAACTTGAGGGCGGCCTGGCTGCGGCTGTAGAAGGCGTTCATGACGTTCGGCAGGCCATGCGGGAAGACCAGCAGCGGCCGCGTATCGGTGCTGCTGTTCCATTGCCAGGGCAGCGGCATGGCGCCGCCGGCGGCGGCCAGGGCGCGCTGGTACATGGTGAGCGTCTGGCGCACCACGACGAAGGTATGGACGGCGTCGAACTGCGGCGTGTCGGGCTGGGTGACGAAGTCGCCGAAGGCGTTCGGTTCGACCGCGGCGATGCCCGGCTCGCCGGGGGCGATGCGGGCGTCGCGCGGACCGGCCAGCACCACGCCGGGCAGGAAGGCCTTGCGGGTGCCGATTTCGCTGACCGAAGGATCTTGCTTCCACATGAGGACGCGGGCGCCGATGGCGTGCGGCGGCGGCTCGGTGGCCGGGGGCGCGCCCGGATCGGGGACGTCGGGTTCTTCGAGCAGGCGCGCGGCGCGGTGCTGCTGGCGGTAGGGCGCGCTCGGGGTGGGCACGAAGCGCACCGGGGGCTGCGCGGCCTGCGGCGCATCGGGGTCGCCGGGCAACAGGCGGTTGGGCTGGACGACGGGGGTTTCCATATCGACTCCTCGCGTAATGACGGGCTTGCGCCTTCATCCTCGCGCTCCCTGCTGGGCACGCTTTGATACTCATCAATTGAGGGTGCGCGAGCGCCGTCTGTTGTAGCGAGCTCTGGCATAGCCCGGCCGCAACTGGCATCATGGCGGATTGTTTGCAATCGATTCAGGAAGGATCAGTCAGATGGCGGAAATCAGCATCGTCCAGCAGCACAGCCTGAGCCCGGACGCGGCGCGTTCGGCAGCCGAGCAGGTGGCGCAGCGTATCGCGGCCGAATACGGGCTGGAATGCAGGTGGGACGGCGATGTGCTGCGCTTCGAGCGCAGCGGCGTGGAGGGCATGTTGACCCTCGAAGACCAGCGCGCCGCGATGCGCATCCGCCTGGGCTTCTTCATGGGCGCGTTCGCGCCGGCCATCGAGGCCAAGGTGGCGGAAAAGATGCGCAAGACCTTCGCCGCCGCGGCATGACCGGGATGGCGGGCCGGGCATGGACGCCGGCCCGGTGGGCGATCAGCCCTTCAGCTCTTCGATCAGGTCGACGTACTGCTGCTGGGCTTCCTCTTGCGAGGTGCCCTTGAGGCCGGCCCAGGCGTCGTACTTGGCGCGCGCCACGAAATCGGTCATGCCCGGACGCTCGCCGGTCACGTCGCCGCTCGAGCCCTGCTTGAACAGCGCGTAAATCTTCAGCAAGGTCATGTTGTCGGGACGCTCCGACAGGTTCTTCGAATCGGCCTGGGCCTGGTTGAACTGTTCCTGCAAGCTCATGGAAACTCCTGTGATGGTTGAGTGCGGTATTGTCGCTTGGACAATTCGGCAGGCATCTTAGCGCAGGAGGAGGGCGGGCACGGGAATTCGGGCCGCATTTTAGAAGGGAAGTTCAAAAGCTGCCGTCAAGACGGCGGCACCATGCGCCGCCGCAGGACGGCGCACGGTAAAACGCGCTTAGACGGCCAGCAGGTCGACGTCGAAGATCAGGGTCGCGTTCGGCGGGATCACGCCGCCGGCGCCGCGCGCGCCGTAGCCCAGGCTGGCCGGGATGGTCAGGCGGCGCGAACCGCCGACCTTCATGCCCTGCACGCCTTCGTCCCAGCCGCGGATCACGTGGCCGGCGCCGAGCGCGAACTCGAACGGGTCGTTGCGGTCCTTGCTCGAATCGAACTTGGCGCCCAGGCTGCCGTCGTCGTTGCGCAGCCAGCCGGTGTAGTGCACGGTGACGTGCTGGCCGGCCTTGGCCTCGGCGCCTTCGCCGGTGACGAGATCTTCGTATTGGAGGCCGGAATCGGTGGTGATGGTGGACATGGTCTTCCTTGTTGTTCAGATTGAACGGCGATTGTAGTCCATGGGTCTCGAAAGTGCCATCCCGTAGAATGGCGGCATTGATCCTCGTCCCGACCTGCCATCAGGAGAAACCATGCTGCAAAGGAAAGCCCCATGAACGCCGTACTGACCGCTTGCCGGCGCGCCCTGGGCGCGCAGTTCAGCGGCCGCATGCTGCTGCTGTCGCTTGCGCCCCTGTTGCTGGCGCTCGTCCTGTGGGGTGTGGCGATGTGGCTGGGCCTGCAGCCGCTGCTCGACTGGCTGCACGGCATGTTCGCCGACTACGGCGGCTTCGAGACCAGCGGCAGCATGCTGGAAATGGTCGGCCTGGGCATGCTCAAGGTGATGGTGGTGCCGCTGATGGCGATCGTGCTGCTGCTGCCGCTCATGATCGGCTCGGCCCTGCTGTTCGTGGGCGTGGTGGCGATGCCGGCCATCGAAACCTATGTGGGCAGGCGCCAGTTTCCCCAGCTCGCTAAAAAAGAGGGCGGCTCGTTCTTCGGCAGCGTGGCGATCAACCTGGGCAGCACCGCCGTGTTCGCCCTGCTGTGGCTGTTCACCCTGCCGCTGTACGCGGTGCCGCCGCTGGCCTGGCTGGTGCAGGCCAGCCTGTGGGCCTGGGTGACCTCGCGCGTGATGAGCTACGACGCGCTGGCCGCCCACGCCAGCCAGGCCGAACGCCTGGCCCTGATGCGCCGCCGCCGCTCGGCCCTGCTCGCCATCGGCTTCGTCACCGGGCTGGCCGGCGCGCTGCCGGGCATCGTCTGGATGGGAGGCGCGGTGCTGTCGATCGTGCTGTTCCCGATCCTGGCCCTGGTGTCGCTGTGGCTGTACGTCATGATTTTCCTGTTCGCCGGGCTATGGTTCCAGTACTACTGCCTGCAAGGGTTGGAAGAGCTGCGCGCGGAAGAGGCGACGCAGCCGGCGTGATCCGTCTTTCGATATGGATCAAACCTGGCTGTGCACCAAAGGCATTTCCAGCGCGTTAAATATTGGTAGCTAAAACGGCCCGGGGTGCTTGCCTGAATTGCACGCGGTAATAGCACTCAGCCAAGACCTCGTTGTTTTTTTGCGAAAATATTCCAGGCGCAGCAAATTTGTTAAACGGCGTCTCGCGTGGGACGTATTGATGTGGTGGAATATTGCCTACGGACGGTGCGATCTGGAGTGGGATTGCACCATCAGCGTGCGAACTAACAAAGACCACGACCACTCGAACGGACCAGCAGCACCACGGATGGCGAGCAGGTTGGCGGGGATTGCTAGCGTTTTGATTCAGACCGGTTAAGCCATCATGGAAAGTATTCGCCGTCTCGGACGGCCAAGCAATGTGTCCGGCAAACGTGCCGCCAACGAGCGCAGTGAGCCGACCTTCGAGCCGAGCTTCGGCGACGCGGTCGCGACCTCCGCGGCGCCAGCGAGCGCCAGCGCCGCGGGCGCCGCCGTGGAGAGCGCTCCTGCGCTCGCGGCCGGCGGCAACGACGTCCCCCTGTACGAAGCCTTCCCGCACCTGGCGGGCAATGGCGGCATTCCCGCCGGCCCGGCGGGCGAGCCCGGCGACGACGAGCCGGCCCCGCGCAAGCGCCGCTGGAAACTGTGGCTGCTGCTCGGCCTGCTGTTGCTGGTTGCCGTGTTGGCGGCCTGGGCGGTGCTGGAGACGCGCAGCTCGCGCCTGCAGGCGAAGATCTTCGCCGACATGGCCAGCGAACTCACGTTCCGCATGGAAAACGGTCCCAGCGATGCGATCCGCTTCCCGGCCGCCAGTCCGTACGACACCCGGCTGGGCTACGCCGGCCTGCCGCGCTACCTCGAGCGGCTGCAGACGCGCGACTACGCAATCGCAGCCCAGGCGCGCATCTCGCCGCAGATGGTCAAGATGGCCGACCTGGGCCTGTACGCGACTTACCACGAGAAAACCAAGGTCGGCCTCGAGATCCTCGATTGCCGCTCGCAGCCGATCTATACCTCGCGCTTCCCCGAGCGCTTCTACCACGAATTCAGCGCCGCGCCGCCGCTGCTGGTGCAAAGCCTGCTGTTCATCGAAAACCGCGAACTGCTCGACGCCAGCCATCCGCGCCGCAACCCGGCGGTCGAATGGGACCGCTTCTCGAAGGCCGTGTTCGACAAGACCCTGTCCAGCGTCGGCCTGGGCGGCGGCGGCCGCGTGGCCGGCGGCAGCACGCTGGCGACCCAGATCGAGAAATACCGCCATTCGCCCGAAGGCCGCACCAGCTCGACCACCGACAAGATCATCCAGATGGCCTCGGCCACCCTGCGCGCCTACCAGGACGGCGAAGACACCACCGGTTCGCGCCGCCAGATCGTGCTCGACTACCTGAACACGGTGCCGCTGTCGGCCAAGTCCGGCTATGGCGAAGTGAACGGCATCGGCGACGGCCTGTGGGTCTGGTATGGCCGCGACTTCGACAAGGTGAACGCCATGCTCAAGGGCCCGATGACGAGCCCGGACGCCGTGCTGGCCTACAAGGAAGCGCTGTCCCTGATGATCGCCCAGCGCCGTCCGGCCTATTACCTGGGCGCCGGCGAGCCCGACCTCGAAGTGCTGACCGACAGCCACCTGCGCGTGCTGGCCCAGGCCGGCGTGATCTCGCCGCAGCTGCGCGACGCCGCCCTGAGCGTCAAGCTGCAGCCGGCGCTGCACAGCGGCGTGGCGCCGCCGCCGGCCGACGCCTTCGTGTCGCGCAAGGCGGCCAACGCGGTGCGCAACCACCTCGGCTACCTGATCGGCGACACGCGCCTGTACAACGTCGACCGCCTCGACCTGTCGGTGGTCTCGACCCTGGACGGCAATGCCCAGCAGGCGGTGACGGCGGCCCTGCGCCAGCTGTCCGACGCCGAGCACGCCAAAGCGGCCGGCCTGACCGGCAAGGGCCTGCTCGGCAACGGCGACCCGGCCCAGGTGGTGTACAGCTTCACCCTGATGGAGCGGGGCGAGCACGTCAACTACCTGCGGGTCCAGACCGACAACTACGACCAGCCGCTCGACATCAACGAGGGCGCCAAGCTCGACCTCGGTTCGACCGCCAAGCTGCGCACGCTGGTGACCTATCTCGACATCGTCGACCAGCTGCACAAGCGCTTCGAGCCGCTCGACAAGATCGGCTTGCATGGCGTCGAGATCGATCCGAAGGACCGCCTGTCGCAATGGGCGCTGGAATACTTCCAGACCCTGCCGGAAGGCGCTGACCGCGGCCTGAAGCCCATGCTCGACGCGGCCATGGCGCGCCGCTATTCGGCCAGCCCCTACGAGCGCTTCATGACCGGCGGCGGCCTGCACACCTTCGGCAACTTCAGCAAGCTCGACGACAGCAAGATCATGGACGTGCACCAGGCCCTGCGCCAGTCCACGAACCTGGTGTTCGTGCGCATGATGCGCGACGTGGTGCGCTTCTACATGTTCCAGCTGCCGGGCTCGTCGGCCCAGCTGCTGGCCGACGCCAACGATCCGCGCCGCGCCGCCTACCTGGCGCGCTTTGCTGACAACGAAGGCAAGGACTTCCTGGCCAAGTTCTGGAATAAATACAAGGGCAAGACCCCGGCGGAGATCGAAGCGCTGCTGTTCTCCGGCGTGCGTCCGCTGGCCTCGAAGCTGGCCGCGGCCCACCGCACGGTGGCGCCGAACGCCACGCTGGACCAGTTCGGCGCCTTCATCAATGCGACCCTGCCGTCCGCCAACGAGGTCGATCCGGAACGCATCCCGAAGATGTACGAGATGTACGATCCGCGCAATATGTCGCTGGCCGACCGCGGCTACGTGGCCTCGGTGCACCCGCTCGAACTGTGGCTGGTGAGCTATCTGCGCACCCATCCCAAGGCCACCTGGTCCGAGGTCACGGCGGCCAGCGTCAAGGAGCGCCAGGAAGTCTACCAGTGGCTGTTCAAGACCAGCCGCAAGAACGCCCAGGACAAGCGCATCGCCGGCCTGCTCGAGGTCGAGGCCTTCCTCAAGATCCACGCCCAGTGGAAGAAGATGGGCTATCCCTTCGATTCGCTGGTGCCGTCGTACGCGACCACGCTGGGCGCCTCGGCCGACCGTCCGGCCTCGCTGGCCGAGCTGATGGGCATCATCGTCAACGGCGGCGTGCGCAAACCCACCGAGCGCATCGATTCGCTGCACTTCGCCAAGGACACGCCGTACGAGACCCTGGTCAAGCGCAACAAGGGGGGCGGCAAGGAACAGGTGCTGGCGCCGGAAGTCGCGCGCACCGTGGCCGACGCCATCCAGGGCGTGGTCTCGGACGGCACCGCCAAGCGCGTCAAGACCGCCTTCGTGCAGGCCGACGGCAGCATCATCGCGCTGGGTGGCAAGACCGGCACCGGCGACCAGCGCTTCGACGTGTATGCGCGCGGCGGCCGCCTGATCGAATCGCGCTACGTGAACCGTTCGGCGACCTTCGTCTTCAACATCGGCGAACGTTTCTACGGCAGCATGACGGCCTATGTGCACGGCCCGCAGTCGGAACACTACGACTTCACCAGCGCGCTGCCGGTGCAGCTGCTGGTGACGCTGGCGCCGAGCCTGATGCCGATGATCGAGCCTTCGGCCGCGCCCGCGGCTCCTGGCGCGACCCCTGCGGCGGCGGCCCAGCGCCAGTGCGTGCGTTGAAGCCAGGCCAGGGCGCAACCGGCGGCGCGCAGGTGAAAGGCCTGCGCGCGCGCCTGCAGAATTTCAGCATCGTCTCGCTGCGCGATCTGGTCGTGGCGTCCGGCCCGACCATCCTGCTGGTCGGCGCGGCGCTGCTGCTGGCCTACTGGTGGGTCGACCCGGCGCCGCCGCGCAGCCTGCGCCTGGCCACCGGCCAGGAAAACTCCGCCTACGAAACCTTCGGCAAGCAGTATGCCGCGGTGCTCGCGCGCGACGAGATCAAGGTGACGCTGGCGCCGACGCTCGGCTCGCGCGACAACCTGCAGCGCCTGCTGGCGGGCGAGGCCGACGTCGCCTTCGTGCAGAGCGGCTCGACCGACGGCGACACGATGAACGCCGATGCCGAGGGCAGCGCCGAGCGCCGCGACCTGGTGTCGCTGGGCAGCCTGTTCACCGAGCCGGTGTGGCTGTTCCTGCGCGCGGAAGCCAATATCACGAAGCTGACCGACCTGCGCGGCAAGCGCATCAACCTGGGGCCGGAGGGCACCGGCGTGCCGCGCCTGCTGCGCCAGGTGCTCGACGCCAACGGCATCGCGCCGCAAGACCTGCGCATCGGCGACCTGGCCGATACGCCAGCCACGGTGGAGCTGCTGGCCGGCCGCATCGACGGCCTGGTGTTTTCCTCGGCGCCGGAAGCGCCGCTGATCCAGATGCTGCTGCAGACGCCCGGCATCAAGCTGTTCGACTTCGCCCAGGCCGAGGCGTATACGCGGCGCCTGCCGTTCCTGACCCATGTGGTGCTGCCGCGCGGGATCGTCGACCTGGGCCGCAACATCCCGGCCCAGGATTACCACCTGATCGCGCCGACCGCGACCCTGGTGGCGCGCGAGGAAATCCATCCGGCCCTGGTGGGCCTGCTGGTCAAGGCCGCCACCGAGATCCACGGCGGGGCCGGCTGGTTCCAGCAGCAGGGCCAGTTCCCGTCGCCGAAGTACACCGAGATCCCGGTGGCGGCGGAAGCCGCGCGCTACTACCGCGACGGTCCGCCCTTCATGCAGCGCTACCTGAGCTTCTGGCTGGCCAACCTGGCCGAACGCCTGTGGGTGGTGGTGGTGGCGCTGACCGCGCTCCTGATCCCGCTGTCGAAGATCGTGCCGCCGATCTACGTGTGGCGCGTGCGCTCGCGCGTCTATCGCTGGTACGGCGAACTGCGCGCGATCGAGCAGGCGTTCGAGGACAGCGGCGCGGCGCCGGACGACAAGGTGCGCAACGACTTGCAACGGCGCCTGGACAGCCTCGAGGACCGCGTCAACCACATCTCGGTGCCGCTGGCCTATGCGGACGAGCTGTACCGGCTGCGCAGCCATATCCACCTGGTGCGCGAGCGCGTGCGCGGCTGGCAGCAGGAGGGCACGGCCAGCGACGCGAGCCACGATGCGACGCCGGGCCATCCGGTGCGCGGCAGCGCCTGATTTTTCCTTTTTCGATTGCGATCCCATGTGCGACTCCGCCCAACCCGCGATCGACCGCCTGGACCGCCTGCGCAAGCCGCTGGTGGCGCGCCAGGCCGAGATCGACAATACGGGCACCAGCACCACCAACATGGCGCGCGCGCTGGCCTCGCACGCGGAGCGCACGATCGACCTGGGCGACGCGATCCTGGACGAGATGACGGCGCGCGCCGGGGCCGGCGCGACGGTGGCCGCCGAGGATGCCGGGCTGCATGCGCGGCTGGCCCATATCGCCTGCTATCGAAAAGGTGCCTAAACGTGCGCACCGTTCTCTTCCTGCCCCGAGCCGTCCTGTTGACCGTGCTCGTACCTGACAGGCGTGACTTTCCCGCCTGCCGCTGGAACCGCTCCAGCGGCAGTGCCATACGTTGCCGCATGACTCGCCTCGGGTAGCGCCGTTCTCGCCACGAGGGCGCCGGTGGCGAGCCGTTGCAGATTGACCGCGGCGTTCACATCACGGTCGTGACGCGCGCCGCAGGCGCAAATCCAATTGCGCTCACCGAGTTTCAACCCGGTGTAATGCGCGCCGCATGTCGAACACAGTTTGCTGGACGGATACCAGCGATCCGCCAGCACCAATAACGTGTCGTAACGTTGCGCCTTGTACTGGAGCTGACGCCGGATCTCGTAAAATCCAACGTCGGCGATCGCACGCGCCAGCCGATGGTTGGCCAGCATGCCGCTCACGTTCAGGTCCTCGATCGCTATCGCTTGGTTTTCGCGGCACAGTCGAGTCGTGAGCTTATGGATGAAATCGGTGCGTACGTGCGTGATGTGCGCATGCAGGCGCGCCAGCGCATGCGCATCCTTTTGTCGGTTGCGCGACACCGGCAAACGTACCCCTTTCGGGATCGCGCCCGTGATCCCGGCACCGGCCTTCGCTGCTTTCAGCTTGCGTGCATGGCGCCGCGAGCGGATGCGCAGGCGCCGCTGGCTTGCACGTAGCGGCCGTGGGGCCGCGATCTTCTCGCCGCTGGACAGAACGGCCGCGGCGCTCACGCCAAGATCGACCCCAACCACGCCATCGCCCTGGCGCTGCAGGCGGGCCAGTTGCTCCGGTAGCTTGACCTGCACGGCCAGATACCAGTGGTCGGCTTCGCGCGACACGCAGGCGCCCATGATCTTGCCGGGGAGCCGTAGAACCTCGGTCAGCAAAACCTCGCCGATCTTTGGCAGCACGGCGCACTTGCCCTCAAAACGAATCTTGTCGTTGGCAATATAAAACGCGTCCCGGCAGCGACCTTTCCGTTTAAACGTCGGTGGATAGGCTTTCTTGCCGGCTTGCCGTTGCTCGACGTAGCGACGCCAAGCTCGCTGAAGATGCGCGAAAGGCTGTGCATGCGCATCGCGGTGGATTGTTCGCAACCACGGTCTGCTTTCGGCATCGAGCCAGTCCGGGTGGGCATACTTGATCCCATTGAACTGCTTTTTCAGTTTCATGGCATCCGGCCGCTGGCCCAGCGCGGTTTGCCGCTGCCACTCGGCCAGCGCCCAGTTCCAGACCTTGCGCGCCGTCCCTGCCGCACGTACGAAATAGTCGCGCTGCTCGGATGTGGCTTCAAGCCGGATGCGATGTGACAGCAACATTGCGCACATCCTTGTTCAATGCAACATCCAACTGGCGGCGATAGTTGCGCAGCCCATCTAAACGACTTGAAAAGCAATGCACGATGGTCATCATGTCTTGCACCATTTCCTGCTCGGGGGACAGGCGCTCCTGATTCAGTACGAGAAGCTCGCAGCCATGCACGTGCGCTATGTGTTCGAACCATTCGTACCCGAAGCGCGCCAGGCGATCCCGATGCGCCAGCACCAGGGTGCGGACCTCGCCTCGCCCGATCGCGTCGGTCAGCTCCAGCAAGCGCGGGCGCTTGAAATTGAGCCCGCCGCCGATCTCTTTGATGAACTCGACATTTGCCAGTCCACGGGCTGTGCAAAATTCTTCCAGAACCCGGCGCTGATTGCGTAAATCAGGCTTTTGCGCAGCGCTAGACACCCTACAGTAAGCGATGATCCGGTATGGCACCGGGCGTGACTGCAAGCCGATCCGCTCAGCAATCTGCGTTTCGCTATAGAGGCGCAGGCCGGTTGGGCTGCGCGCTAATGGAGAGAACGTGCCACAGCGATCCCAGCGTTGCAACGTCTTGGGTGTCACGCCAAGCCGGCGCGCTGCCGCGCCGGTCTTCAGCATCATTTCCATGGTGTTCTCGCATGTACGCTTACGTAGATTCAGACACCATCATTGTGACTAGAGTTCCGCTCCGTCACGCCGCAGATCCAGGAGTGGAACTCCAGCTCCATCACCGGTGTCTGATGCGCCGTCGACGACGGGCCCGCCCTGGCATGGGTCCAAGCGGCCGACGCGCTGCTGTACCAGGCCAAGGCGCAAGGCCGCGACCGCGTGGTCGCGTGCGAGTTGCGGCAGCCGGCCAGGAACCTGTCGGCATAGCCACGCCCGGGGCAAACGGATTACACTGGCGGCCCCGTGTACCGTCCCGAAGGAAGCCATGATCCGCCGTTCGTTCTCCGCCCTCGTCCTGGGTTGCCTGCTGGCCTGGCCGGCCGCCTCGCCCGTCCTTGCGGCCGGCATGGATGCCGCGCCGTCCGCGAGGGAGCGACCGGCGCGCGAAGCCTATACCAAGTATGAGTACCGGATACCGATGCGCGACGGCGTGCGCCTGTTCACGGCCGTGTACGTGCCGAAGGACGCTTCGCGCTCCTATCCCTTCCTGATGCAGCGCACGCCCTACAGCGCCGGCGTGCGCGCCGAAGGAGCGTTGCGCTACGGCGTGGACTGGATGCCGGAAACGCTCGGCCCCTCGCGCGAGTTCGAAGAGGCCGGCTACATCTTCGTGGTCCAGGACGTGCGCGGCCGCCACATGTCCGAGGGCGTGTGGCAGGAGATGACGCCGCACGGCAAGACGCAGCGCGCGAAAGGCGAGGGCGTCGAAGCCGAGGACATGCACGACACCGTCGCCTGGCTGTTGAAGAACGTCCCGAACAACAACGGCAAGGTCGGCATCTGGGGCATCAGCTATCCCGGCTTCTACGCCGCCGCCAGCGTGATCGATTCGCATCCGGCGATCAAGGCCGCCTCGCCGCAGGCGCCGATCGCCGACCTGTACATGGGCGACGATTCCTATCATGGCGGCGCGTTCAAGCTGGCCGCCAACTTCGACTTCTATTCGTCGTTCGTCGCGGCGCCGAATCCATCGCCCAAGCCGGCGTCGGGCGGCGGCTTCGACTACGACGAGGCCGACGGCTACGATTTCTTCCTCAAGCACCTGACCCTGGGGGCGATCGCGGGCACGATGAGCGAGCGCCAGCGCGCGCTGTTCATGCCGAACATCGAGCACGACACCTATGACGAATTCTGGCAGTCGCGCGCCATCGGCCCGCACATGAAGAACGTGAAGGCGGCGATGCTGACCGTGGGCGGCTGGTTCGATGCGGAGGATTTCCAGGGTCCGTTCACGATCCACGACGCGGTCAAGCGCCACAGTCCGGCCGCGGCGAACAAGCTGGTGGTGGGCCCATGGGTGCATGGCGGCTGGATGCGCGGCATTGGTGCGCGCCTCGGGCACGTGCGCTTCGACGCCAATACGAGCGACTACTTCCGGCGCCATATCCAGTTCCCGTTCTTCGAGCAGCACCTGAAAGGCGTCAAGCCGGCCACGGAGCTGGCGCCGTTCACCATGTTCGAGACCGGCACCAATGTCTGGCGCAATTACGACGCCTGGCCGCCGAAGCCGGCCCGGGCGCGCACCCTGTATTTCAACGCCAACGGCAGCCTGACCTGGCAGCAGCCGGTCGCCGGCGGCGCCGGCTACGATGAATACGTGGCCGATCCGAAGCGCCCGGTGCCCTACATCGGCTATCCGGCGCAGGGCGTGCCGCGTGAATACATGGTGTCCGACCAGCGCTTCGCCGCGACCCGTCCCGACGTGCTGGTGTACCAGAGCGAGGTGCTGGAACAAGACGTCACGGTGGCCGGCTCCGTCGTCCCGAAGCTGTTCGTCTCGACCACCGGCACGGACGCCGACTGGGTGGTCAAGCTGATCGACGTCTACCCGAGCGACTATCCGACGCCCCCTTCGCCGCGCGCGGGCAACGACGTCGCACCGCCGGCCATGAAGCTGGGCGGCTACCAGCAGCTAGTGCGCGGCAATCCGCTGCGCGGCAAGTTCCGCAACAGCTATGAGAAGCCGCAGCCCTTCGTGCCCGGCGAGGTGACAGCGATCGACTACGAGCTGGGGCAGGTGAACCACACCTTCCGCCGCGGCCATCGCATCATGGTGCAGGTGCAGAGTTCGTGGTTTCCGCTGATCGACCTGAATCCGCAGAGCTTCATGCGCATTCCCGACGCCAAGCCGGAGGATTTCAGGAAGGCGACCCAGCGTGTGTATCGCACGCCGGGCAGCGCCTCTGGCCTCCAGCTGATGGTGATGCCTAACTGAACCGTTCGTTGCGACGGCGCGGCACGCCGCGCTCGTACCACGCCGGCGCGCCGGGAACGAGCGATGCGCGCACTTCGCGGCGCAGGGTGGTGGCGGGAATCGCGTCGGCCGCCAGCTGGCGCAGGCGTCGCACGTCGGCCTGCCGGCCGCGCGCCGCCAGCACGTCCAGGATGGCGTTCACGTCCTGCACATAGTTGTGGACCTCGGCCGGGATGCTGGGCGCGGCGGTGAAACGCTTGCGGCGCTCGCGGAAGGCGTCCATCAGGTAGTCGGCATGCTGGCGGATGTTCTCTTCGGGATTCGGCATCAGGCGTTCGGCCAGCTCGGCGTCGCCGGCGGCGATCACCTGCGGCAGCACGACCCGGATGCAGGAAGCGGCCAGCGCCGGCGCCACCTTTTCCAATTGCAGGAACAAGTCGCGCGTGCGCACCGGCTGGTCGCGCGCATGGTCGATCGAGAGGACGTCGAGCAGCTGGTCGCGGGCGCCCTGGCCGTTCAGCAGGGCAGTGGTATTGCGCTCGCGCACCGCTTCGAGCGCTGCGGCCGCGGGCGGATGGGCCTCGGCCAGCACCGCCCAGTCGGCCAGCGCGTAGGAGCGCCGCACGCCATACAACGAGGGATCCTGTTCCAGGGCGTGCTCGTGGAACCAGACCAGCTCTTGCAGCGCCGCGTCATACTGCCCCTGGTCGGCCAGCTCGCGCGCCCTGACCAGGCGTTCCATGGCGTCGCTCATGCGCCCACCCACGGCAATCCCGCCTTGCACCAGCCGCCGACGGTCTTGCGATGGCCTTCGCCATCCTTGTCGCCTTCGAAGCCTTCGAGGATGTCGAAGGAGTTGGCGTAACCGAGTTCGGTCGCCACGCGGGCGCTGTGGCGCGAGCGCACGCCCGAGCGGCACAGGAACAGCAGGGTATCGTCCTTGCTCGCGATTTTTTCGAGCTGGGCGCCGAAGTCCGGGTTGGGCACGCCGCCCGGGTAGGTGGCCCACTGCACCGCCGCGTGCTGGGCATCGGGGATGGCGACCCGGCCCACCCAGTCGCGTTCGGCATTGGTGCGCACATCCACCAGCTTGACTTTCGGGCTGCTCTTGAGCAGCTCGAACGCCTCCTGGGGCGTCACCGCACCGGCATAGGGCTGGCCTGCGCCGCGCTGGCGCGCTGCCTCGAGAATGTTTTCTTTAGTCATAATGTTCGTTCCGTTTTTGGGCATTCGCTCGCGCTGCACCACCATGGATCAGTGTATCCTGCTCTGAAATGGTGCATCTGGCTGAGATCGCACTCCGTTGGTGCATTCGGCCTGCACTGTAAATCTTTCGACAAGCTTGCCGATCGACGCGATTTTATGGGTAAACTGGCCCGCCCCCCAAGAACGATTTGTGCATGCCCTCATGCAAATGAGATGGCGCGTGGGGTGTCACCAAGTTGGCATGCTTCGTGCTTCAACATGATGCAAGTTGTCGGTTCTCATGACTCGACTTCCTTTTTTCAATTAGGAGATTCCGAATGGCAAAGTCCGCCGCAGATGTAATGCAACTGGTCAAGGACAACGAAGTCAAATTCGTTGATTTACGCTTCGCCGATACCCGCGGCAAGGAACAACACGTCACGGTCCCGGTGTCGCACTTCGACCTGGACAAATTCGAATCCGGCCACGCCTTCGATGGCTCGTCGATCGCCGGCTGGAAAGGTATTGAAGCCTCGGACATGCTCCTGCTGCCGGACCCGAACACCGCCAACCTCGACCCGTTCATGGAAGAGACCACGCTGTTCATGCAGTGCGACGTCATCGAACCGTCGGACGGCAAGGGCTACGACCGCGATCCGCGCTCGATCGCCAAGCGCGCCGAGGCCTACCTGAAATCGTCGGGCATCGGCGACACCGCCTACTTCGGCCCGGAACCTGAATTCTTCATCTTCGACTCGGTCCGCTGGAAGATCGACATGTCGGGCTGCTTCGTCAAGATCGACTCGGAAGAAGCCTCGTGGTCGACCGACAAGGAGTTCGAAGGCGGCAACAGCGGCCACCGTCCGACCGTCAAGGGCGGCTACTTCCCAGTCCCACCGGTCGATTCGTTCCAGGACATGCGTTCGGAAATGTCGCTGATCCTCGAATCGATGGGCATCCCGGTCGAAGTGCACCACCACGAAGTGGCCGGCGCCGGCCAGAATGAGCTGGGCACCAAGTTCTCGACCCTGGTCGAGCGCGCCGACTGGACCCAGAACCTGAAATACGTCATCTGGAACGTCGCCCACAGCTACGGCAAGACCGCGACCTTCATGCCGAAGCCGATCAACGGCGACAACGGCTCGGGCATGCACGTGCACCAGTCGATCTGGAAAGACGGCAAGAACCTGTTCGCAGGCGACGGCTATGCCGGCCTGTCGGAAACCGCGCTGTTCTACATCGGCGGCATCATCAAGCACGCACGCGCGCTGAACGCGATCACCAACCCGGGCACCAACTCGTACAAGCGCCTGGTGCCTGGCTACGAAGCCCCGGTCAAGCTGGCCTACTCGGCCCGCAACCGTTCGGCATCGATCCGCATCCCGCACGTGGCGAACCCGAAAGGCCGCCGCATCGAGACCCGCTTCCCGGATCCGCTGGCCAACGTCTACCTGTGCTTCGCCGCGCTGCTGATGGCGGGCCTGGACGGCATCCAGAACAAGATCCACCCGGGCGAAGCCGCGACCAAGGACCTGTACCACCTGCCGCCGGAAGAAGACAAGCTGATCCCGACCGTGTGCGCCTCGCTGGAAGAAGCGCTGGAAGCCCTGGACAAGGACCGCGAGTTCCTGACCCGCGGCGGCGTGTTCAGCGACAGCATGATCGATGCCTACATCGAGCTGAAGATGAACGAAGTGCAGCGTCTGCGCATGACCCCGCACCCGGCCGAATTCGACATGTACTACTCGTCGTAATCGGTTAGCAATACTGTTGTGCCTGCGCATCGCCATGCTCCACGGCGATGCCATGAAACGCGGGGAAAGCGATGGCTTTCCCCGCGTTTTTTGTTGCTTCGGGTATAGTCGGGCGCGACTACAATGCATCTTCCCGCCGATGCAAGCTACCGAGTGATAGGAATGACAAACATCGTTTTTCATGGCGCCGTGGCCATGTTCGCCCTGCTGTTCTGCGCCTCGGCCCAAGCCCAGATCTACCGCTGTCTCGATGCCAACGGCCGCCCGCTGTACACCGACACCAAGGTCGGCAAGTGCCAGCTGATCGACACCGGCTACAGTTCGCCGCCGGCCGCGTCGAAGCCGATTCCGGCCCCGCGCTCATCGAGCGCATCGGGCGGATCGGGTTCGGCAAGTGCGCCGAGCCCGGCCGCCACCAGCACCCCGCCGGGCTTCCCGCGCGTGGACAACGTGGTGCAGCGCGCGCGCGACGACGAGCGGCGCGAGATCCTGGGCGACGAGCTGCGCATCGAGGAACGCAAGCTGGCGGACCTCAAGAAGGAATTCAATAACGGCGAGCCCGAGCGCCAGGGTAACGAGCGTAATTACGCCAAGTACCAGGAGCGGGTGGCGTCGATGCGCGACGAGATCAACCGGACCGAACGCAATATCGAGGCGCTGCGGCGCGAGATCGGCAATATCAGATGACCCTGCCACCTTTGAACGACACGCCCGCTTTTGACGCGGGCGATCCGGCGCGCTACGCCGGCCTCGACCTGCTGGCCTCGGCCGTGCTGCTGACCGGCGCCGAGGGCGAAGTGCTGTATGCGAACGCCGCCGCCGAGAACCTGATGGAGCTGTCGCTCAAGTCGCTGCAGCGCCATCGCCTGCCCGAGCTGTTCCAGAACGGCGCCGAGCTGGCGGCCCTGATCGGCCAGGCGCTGGCCCACCAGTACGCCGACCTGCGCCAGGACCTGACCCTGCAGCGCAATAACCGCGAGCCGCTGCACGTGAACAGCATCGTCAGCGCGCTGGGCGACGGCACCCTCCTGATCGAGCTGCGCGAGAACGTGCAGCAGCTGAAGCTCGACCGCGAGGAGCGCATCCTCGACCAGAGCCAGGCCAACAAGGAACTCATCCGCAACCTGGCGCACGAGATCAAGAACCCGCTGGGCGGCATCCGCGGCGCGGCCCAGCTGCTGGAGCTCGAGCTGCCGCCGCACCACCTGCTCGAGCTGCAGGAATACACGCAGGTGATCATCAAGGAAGCCGACCGCCTGCAGACCCTGGTCGACCGCCTGCTGGCGCCGCACAGGAAACCTCACATCGTCGGGGACGTCAATATCCATGAGGTGTGCGAGCGGGTGCGCAGCCTGATCCTGGCCGAATTCCCGCAAGGCTTGAGCATCAAGCGCGACTACGATGCCTCGATTCCGGAGTTTCGCGGCGATTTCGAGCAGCTGATCCAGGTGGTGCTGAACATCGCCCACAACGCCGCCCAGGCGCTCGCCGGCCGCATCGCCGGGGGCGATGCCGAGATCGTTTTGCGCACCCGCGTGGCGCGCCAGGTCACCCTGGCCAAGGTTCGTTACGGGCTGGCATTAGACTTGCATATCATCGACAATGGACCGGGCATCGCGCCCGATATCCGCGACCGCATTTTCTATCCGCTCGTATCCGGGCGCGACGGCGGGAGCGGCCTCGGGCTGACGCTGGCGCAAACCTTCGTGCAGCAGCACCTGGGGGTGATCGAGTGCGAAAGCCGGCCTGGACTGACGGATTTCCGTATCCTGCTGCCCCTGCCATAAGCGCGGGCAGCGAGAAGCGCCGACCAGTCCTTTATTGAATCCATGTTGCGGGAAGCACGAATACATGAAACCAATCTGGATTGTCGACGACGACGCATCGATTCGCTGGGTGCTCGAAAAAGCCCTGGCGCGCGAAAGCCTGGAGACCCGCAGCTTCGCCAACGCGCGCGAGGCCCTGACCGCCTTTGAAACCGATACCCCGCAGGTGCTGGTATCGGACATCCGCATGCCGGGGGAATCCGGCATCGACCTGCTGCAGGCCGTCAAGGCCCGCCATCCCGGCCTGCCGGTCATCATCATCACCGCCTTTTCGGACCTCGATTCGGCGGTGTCCTCGTTCCAGGGCGGCGCCTTCGACTACCTGGCCAAGCCGTTCGACATCGACAAGGCGGTGGCGCTGATTCGGCGCGCGCTGGAAGAAAGCCTGCGCGAAGCCAGCGTCGAGGCGCTGCCCGCCGAGACGCCCGAGATCCTGGGCCATGCTCCGGCGATGCAGGAGGTGTTCCGCGCCATCGGCCGCCTGTCGCAATCGAACGTGACGGTGCTGATCACGGGCGAATCGGGCACCGGCAAGGAGCTCGTGGCGCGCGCGCTGCACAAGCACAGCCCGCGCGCGCAACAGCCCTTCATCGCCCTGAACACCGCGGCGATCCCGAAGGACTTGCTGGAATCGGAACTGTTCGGCCACGAGCGCGGCGCCTTCACCGGCGCCCAGGCCATGCGGCGTGGCCGTTTCGAGCAGGCCGAGGATGGCACCTTGTTCCTGGACGAGATCGGCGACATGCCGTTCGACCTGCAGACGCGCCTTTTGCGTGTGCTGTCCGACGGCCACTTCTACCGCGTCGGCGGCCACCAGCCGGTGAAGGCCAATGTGCGCGTGATCGCCGCCACCCACCAGAACCTCGAGCAGCGCGTGCGCGACGGGTTGTTCCGCGAAGACCTGTACCACCGCCTGAACGTGATCCGCCTGCGCCTGCCGTCCCTGCGCGAGCGCAGCGACGACATCCCGATCCTCACGCGCCACTTCCTGGTGCAGAGCGCACACCAATTGGGCGTCGAACCGAAGCGCATGAGCGAGCAGGCGATGCGCTTCCTGACCGGGCTCGAATTGCCGGGCAATGTGCGCCAGCTGGAAAACCTGTGCAACTGGATCACCGTGATGGCGCCCGGCCAGACCGTCGAGATCAAGGACTTGCCGCGCGACCTGACCCAGGGCCAGGCCGGCGCCGGCGCCAATCCGGTGCCGCTGGCCGACGGCGTGGTGGGGGCGGGCGCGCTGCCCGTGGCCGGCGCCGGCGGCATCGTCATGCAGGTCGCGGCGCAGGCGCCGGCCTCGCCCGACGGCTGGATCGACCTGCTCGAACTGCAGGCCGCCGGCATGCTCAGCGCGGGGCAGATGGACGTGATGGACATCCTGGGGCGCCAGTTCGAATCGGCCCTGATCAGGACAGCCCTCAAGCATACGCACGGACGCAAGAACGACGCCGCAATGCGGCTCGGGATCGGGCGCAACACCATCACGCGCAAGATCGTGGAACTGGGGATCGACGGCGCGCGCGAGGAATAGGCTCGTAGTAAAGCCTCGTAGTAAAGCCTGATGGTGAAAAGTGTGGCGGGTGGTGTAAGCTCCTGCATCGCCCGCTCTACCTTTTCACCTCATTTTCACCTCATGCTGATCAACTGCGTCGCCTACCAGGAAGGCAAGAAACTGTGCGATATCCCGGTCGAGGATATCAGCGAATACCTGAAACAGGACGACACCTTCGTCTGGGTCGCCCTGCGCGACCCGGCGCCCGCCGACATCACCCTGATGCAGGAAGAATTCGGGCTGCACGAACTGGCGGTCGAAGACGCCCTGCGCGGCCACCAGCGTCCCAAGCTCGAGGAATACGGCGACTCGTTGTTCGTCGTGGTCCAGATCGTGGAGCTGGCGGACGATGAACTGAACGTCGGCCAGCTGGCCGTGTTCGCGGGCGAGAACTACGTGCTGTCAGTGCGGCGCGACGCCAGCCAGGGCTTCCTGGGCGTGCGCGCGCGCGCCGAGCGCGAGCCGCATCAACTCAGGAAGGGCGCCGGCTTCGTGCTGTATGCGCTGGTCGACGCCGTGGTCGACCGCTACTTCCCGGTGGTCGACATGCTCGAATCCGAGCTCGAATCGATCGAGGACCACATCTTCGGCATGCAGGGCAAGCAGCGCGCCAACGTCGAGCGCCTGTATGAGCTCAAGCGCAAGGCGCAGACCCTGCGTCACGCCGTGGTGCCGCTGATGGACGCCGTCGGCCGCCTGTACGGCGGCCGGGTGCCGGGCGTGGTGCTCGAGACCCAGGATTACTTCCGCGACGTGCACGACCACCTGTACCGCATCGCCGGCCGCCTGGACGCGGTGCGCGACACCATCAACACCGCGATCCAGGTGACCCTGTCGATGGTGGCGATCGAGGAGAACGAAGTCAGCAAGAAGCTGGCCTCGTACGCCGCGATCTTCGCCGTGTTCACGGCCTTCGCCGGGGTGTGGGGGATGAACTTCGAGTTCATGCCGGAGCTGAAGTGGAAGTGGGGCTATCCGCTGGCGCTTCTCACCATGGTGGGCGTGTGCGCCTACCTGTACCGGCGGTTCAAGAAGGCCGGCTGGTTGTGATCAGCGCCGGTCGGCGGTCGCCGCCGCCCCGGCGCAGGCCAGCGTCACCAGCGCGATCGCCAGCCATTGCAGCGTCGTGAGCCGCTCGCCCAGCAGCAGGAAGCCCGCCAGCGCCGCCACTGCGGGACCGGCGCTGACCAGGATCCCGAACACGCGCCGCGGCAGGCGCTTGAGCGCCTTCATCTCGAGCGTATAGGGCAGGGCGGACGACAGCAGCGCCACCGCCAGGCCGCCGCCCAGCACCGCGGGCGCCAGCAGGTCGCCGCCGGCGTGGGTGACGCCGAACGGCACCACGAACACGCAGGCCGCCAGCAGCCCCCAGGACACGGCCTGGCCGCCGTCCAGCATTGATACCCGCTTGCCGAACACGATGTACATCGCCCAGCAGAACGCCGCGGCCAGCGCGTAAGCGATGCCGATCGGGTCCAGCGGGGCGCTGCCGGCCGCCGTCGGCAGCAACAGCCATAATCCCGCGCCGGCGAGGATCACCCACAGGAAGTCGCGCGCATGGCGCGAGGACAGGATCACCACCGCCAGCGGCCCGGTGACTTCGATCGCGACCGCGATGCCGAGCGGGATGCGTTCGAACGAGCGGTAGATGAACAGGTTCATTGCCCCCAGCATCACGCCGTAGATGACGAGATTGGGCACGTCGGCGCGGCGCAGCTTGAAACGCCACGGCCGCACGATGGCGAGCAGGATCAGGGCCGACAGGCCGACCCGCAGCGCCACCACGCCGGCGCTGCCGACCGCCGGAAACAGGCCCTTGGCCCAGGCGGCGCCGGCATTGATCGACACCAGCGAACCCAGGATCGCCAGCGCGGGCGCGGCCACGCCCTGGGCTCTGGTGGCGGCGTGCGCGTTCACCTGATCATTCACTTGGCCGCCATCGCCCTGGCCACCGCCTCGGCCACGCGGATGCCGTCCACCGCGGCCGACATGATGCCGCCCGCGTAGCCGGCGCCTTCGCCGGCCGGGAACAGGCCGCGCGTGTTCAGGCTTTGCAGGTCGTCGTTATTGCGCTTGATGCGGATCGGCGACGAGGTGCGGGTCTCGACGCCGGTGAGCACCGCGTCTTCCTTGTAGTAGCCCTTGATCTGCTTGTCGAAGGCGACGAAGGCTTCGCGCAGCGCCGTGATCGCGTAGTCCGGCAGCGAGGTCGCCAGGTCGGTCAGGTGCACGGCCGGGCGGAACGACGGCGTCACCGATCCGAATTCGGTCGAGGGCCTGCCTTTGACGAAGTCGCCCATCAGCTGGCCCGGCGCGTCGTAGGTGCCGCCGCCCAGCACGAAGGCGCGCGATTCGAGCTCGCGCTGGAAATCGATCCCGGCCAGCGGGTGGCCGGGATAGTCGTCGGGCGTGATGCCGACCACGATCGCGCTGTTGGCGTTGCGCTCGGCGCGCGAGTACTGGCTCATGCCGTTGGTGACGACGCGGCCTTCCTCGCTCGACGCGGCGACCACGGTGCCGCCCGGGCACATGCAGAAGCTGTAGACCGAGCGGCCGTTGGAGGCGTGGTGCACGATCTTGTAGTCGGCCGCGCCGAGCAGCTTGTTGCCGGCGTTCGGGCCGAAGCGGCAGACGTCGATCAGCGACTGCGGGTGCTCGACCCGGAAGCCGATCGAGAACGGCTTGGCTTCGATGTAGACGCCGCGGTCGTACAGCATCTGGAAGGTGTCGCGCGCGCTGTGGCCGATCGCCATCGTCAGGTGGCGGGTCGCGATCTCTTCGCCGCTGGCCAGGCGCACGCCGACCACCTGGCGCACGCCGCCGCTCTCTTCGACCAGCACGTCGTCCACGCGCGTTTCGAAACGGATCTCGCCGCCGAGCCGGATGATCTCGGCCCGCATCTGTTCGACCATCTTGACCAGGCGGAAGGTGCCGATGTGCGGCTTGCTGACGTACATGATCTCTTCCGGCGCGCCGAAGCGCACGAACTCGGTGAGCACCTTGCGGCCGTGGTGGTTGGTGTCCTTGATCTGGCTGTACAGCTTGCCGTCCGAGAAGGTGCCGGCGCCGCCTTCGCCGAACTGCACGTTCGACTCGGTATTGAGCTTGCGCTTGCGCCAGAAACCGAAGGTGTCCACGGTGCGCTCGCGCACGATCTTGCCGCGCTCGAGGATGATCGGATTCAGGCCCATCTGGGCCAGCACCAGCGCCACGAACAGGCCGCAGGGGCCGGTGCCGACTACGACCGGACGCGGGGTGCCAGGGGCCGGCTTGCCCACCTGCACGAACTTGTATTCCACGTCGGGCGAGGGCATCACGTGCTGGTCGTGCTTGAGGCGCGCCAGCACCGCCGCTTCGCCGCGCACCTCGGCGTCGATCGAATAGATCAGCACGATGGCAGCCTTCTTGCGCGCATCGTAGCTGCGCTTGTAGACGCTGAAGTCGACCAGGTCGGCATCCTGGATGCCGAGGCGGGCCAGGATGGCCTCGCGCAGGGCCGGCTCGGGGTGGTTCAGGGGGAGTTTGAGTTCGTTAATACGCAGCATGGGAAGGGTGGTTGCTGGTGAGGCAACAAATAGAAGGCGAACAAAAGCGTCATTTTACTTGGCGTCATGCAGCCCGTGTGGCGAAAGCGGCGGCCATGCATGGACGTCGCGCGGGACCTGGTTCCCGGCGCCACCCTGCATGCGACATTTGGTAATAGATGAGTGTAAATACGGGTTTTCTTTTAGACGCTTTATTAGTAGAACAAATATCCTTATGCGACAAACGATAGTCTATAGACAACGAAAATTAGTTAAATATGACATGGTGCCGAATGATATTTGCACCGGATTGGCGCCTTGCAACGTAAATACGGCTATTTGTATGGTTAGACTCACTTTTGACAGAATATTGCGAGGTAGCGCCAGTTTGGTGCTTCGCATTGCCAAAATTGTGCGGCGCCGCACCAATCTGGCTGAATTTAATTTGCAGGTTTGGATTTCTCATAGGAGAGTGTTGTATATATGCATACCGCAAGAGTGTGTCATTGACACAATAACTTATGCCATGGTCTTATGAATCCAAGCAACTCTACAGCGTTATCAAGTAAATGAATATGCCGTCAGTTGCCACAAGAGAGGAAAAGTTACAAACGCAGTGACTTTAGGATTACAACTAAAAACCAACACCGGCCGCTTCACGAGGGTGGCCGACAAGAGGACAGGAAATCGCATGTTGAAAAAAACCGTATTGGTCCACGCACTGAGCATCGCCTTCGGCGGCGCCGCACTGGGCCTGGCCGTGATGTCGCCGGCAATGGCGCAGTCGAATGCTTCCGGTAGCGTGTTCGGTACCGTCGCCCCGGGCAGCAATGTCCAGATCCTGATCGAGAACCCGGACATCGGCATCCGCCGCACCCTGACCCCTGACGCGCAGGGCCGTTTCGTGGCCAGCTCGCTGCCGAGCGGCGTGTACCGCGTGACGCAGCTGCGCGACGGCGCCAACGTGGCGACGGTCGAAGTCGAAACCGGCATCGGCCGCAACGGCGAGGCGATCTTTGTCGGCGCCCCGGCCGCCGATGGCACCCAGGTCGTGCAGGTGAGCGCCCGCCGCGCCACCATCGACACCAGCAGCGCCGGCAGCAGCGCCACCTTCAACGCCCGCGAACTGGCCTCGCTGCCGATCGGCCGCAACATCGAATCGATCATCCAGCTGGCCCCGAACACCACCACGGCCGATACCCGCTTCGCCGGCGGCGCTTCGTTCGGCGGCGGCGCGGCTTCCGAGAACTCGTACTACATCAACGGTTTCCCCGTCACCAATCCGCTGACCGGCCTGGGCGCGGCCCAGCTGCCTTTCGGCGCGATCGCCGAGGCGCAGGTGCTGACCGGCGGCTTCGGCGCCGAATTCGGCCGTTCGATCGGCGGCGTGGTCAACATCGTCACCAAGAGCGGCACCAATACCTGGGAAGCGGGCGGCCTGGTGACCTGGGAGCCGAAGTCGCTGCGCGCGACGCCGTACGACATCTACTATGGCAACACCGGCACCCCGAACAACGCCGCCACCGACGGCACGCTGCGCCTGGCGCGCGCCGAGAACACGGTCGACCGCAAGGTGTACGGCGCCTACGTCGGCGGCCCGATCATCAAGGACAAGCTGTTCTTCTTCGCCGCAGCCGAAAAGCACGATACCGAAGAGGGCCTGGTCAACGGCTTCCGCGTCGCCACCAACAACGCCTCGGTAGGCTGGCGCGACCGCGACACCAAGGTCGAGCGCTACATGGCCAAGCTCGACTGGAACATCACCGACAACCACCGTATCGAATTCACCACGATGGGCGATACGCCCGAGGTGACCCGGGCGGACAGCGGCTTCGACTACGCGACCCGCACCCGCACCGGCGTCGTCTCCTCGACCCAGCAACTGGTCAACGTCGACAACAACGGCGCCAAGCTCAACACGCTGCGCTACGTCGGCAACCTGACCGACGACCTGACCGTCACCGCACTGTACGGCCGCGCCAAGTCGACCCACGAGAACTACTTTACCGGCTATAACCCGGACCTGTTCCAGATCTCGTCGACGGTCGACGCGCGCGCGCCGGGCCTCTCCTACGCCAACCCGCAAAACATCAGCGGCAACATCCTGGCCCCGGGCTCGGAAGACATCGTCGACTCGGGCCGCTTCGACGTCGAATGGCGCCTGGGCCGCCACACCCTGCGCGGCGGCTTCGACCAGACCAAGGTCGAATCGGTCGCGGCGGGCGAATACCTCGCCGGCGGCGGCCGCTGGACCTATTACCGTGCCACCGATCCGACCGCGCAGATCGAAGGCCCGAGCGGCGTGATGATCCCGTCGCCGGCGAGCACCGGCGGCGCGCTGGCCACCCAGGGTTACTACGTGACCCGCGACCAGTTCTCGACCGTCACCAATTCGTTTGGCGAACAGAGCGCCTGGTACCTCGAGGACCGCTTCCAGGCGACCCCGAACCTGCTGCTGACTCTGGGTGTGCGCAACGAGTCGTTCAAGAACCAGAACGACAGCAAGACCACCTTCCTGGAGATGAAGAACCAGATCCAGCCGCGCCTGGCCGCGGTGTGGGACGTCAACGGCGACGCCAGCCTGAAGGTGTACGGCACCCTGGGCCGCTACTCGGTCCCGATCCCGACCCATATTTCGGTGCGCGGCGCCGGCCGTTCGACCTACACCAACCAGTACTACGCTTATACCGGCACCGACGCCAACGGCGCGCCGACCGGCCTAGTGCAGCTGAGCGAGCCGCTGTCGAGCAACAACGAATACGGCCAGGACAAGGTCGTCGAGACCCTGGCGGCGCGCGACATGGATCCGCAATACCAGGACGAGCTGACCTTCGGCTTCGAGAAGGCGTTCTCGCCGTCGCTGAACTTCGGCGCCAAGGCGATCTACCGCAAGATGCGCTCGACCATCGACGATTTCTGCGACGTGCGTCCGTTCGAGCGCTTCGCCGAAGCCAATGGCATCGAAATCACCAATCCGCTGTGGGGCAACACCTGCCAGACCTTCAACCCGGGTGAAGACAACGAGTTCCTGGTCGACTTCTCGGGCGATACGTCGCGCCTGACCCAGGTGAACCTGACCGCGGCCGACCAGGGCTTCGACAAGCCGAAGCGTACCTACAAGTCGATCGAGACCTTCCTGGAGCACCCGTTCCGCAACGGCTGGTACGCCAAGGCCAGCTATACCTGGTCGAGCAACAAGGGCAATACCGAAGGCCAGGTGCGTTCGGATAACGGCCAGGCCGACGTTGCGGTCACCTCGTCGTGGGATTATCCGGAGCTGATGGAAGGCGCCTATGGCTACCTGCCGAACCACCGCAAGCACCAGCTCAAGGCCTTCGGCTTCTATGAAGTGACGCCGGAAGTCGTCGTCGGCGCCAACGTGCTGATCGCCTCGGGCCGTCCACGCAGCTGCATTGGCAGCGCCGCCAATCCGGGCGATTCGCCGAACTACGCGAACCAGACCTTCTACTGCGGCGGCCTGACCCGTTCGGAGAACGTGCTGACCCCGCGCGGCACGGTGGGCAACCTGCCGTGGGAACACCGCTACGACCTGAACGTGGCGTACAAGCCCAACTTCATCAAGGGCCTGCAGTTCCGCGTCGACGTGTTCAACGTGTTCAACAGCCAGGTCGTGCGCAACGTGACCGAGGCCTACAACAACGGCGCCAACGTCAGTGGCCTGTACCAGACTCCGCTGTCGCTGACCTCGCCGCGTTATGCACGCTTCTCGCTGATGTACGACCGCAAGTTCTGATCCTGAGCGGTGGCCGCAAGGCCGTCGCCAGCCGGACAGGCCGCTCTTCGGAGCGGCCTTTTTTTCGGCGCTGCCACCGTCCCCACTGTATTGCGCCGCACGGCCATCAGCGCGCACGCATTGGCATGCGGGATCGTTGCACCTCACTTTGCGCTGGATCAACAAACCCAGCGACCATTCTTGCAAATTCCATGGCCGACCGTACCGGATTCCGGTACTGCCGAGGAGTCGTCCTCTTCTTCGTACGGCGCTATAAGTAGAGCGAATATCCTTTCTTGTTTTCTGGTAACTGAAAGTTTACAAAATTATCCTTGCGTGACATCCGTCCGAACGTTCTGCGGCAGACATCCCGATTTTCTCGTGTCTGTATGGTGTACGTATCGATTTTGCCGATTGCGATACAAGATTTCGTTTGATGTGCAATTTGGTGCGACAACCAGCCAAATATGTGCATCCATGCCCGGTTTTGGCGACTTTTATTCGGTTTGCGTAATCGGTCATGGTTTGTCATAAACAGTGTTGTTTATATGCATACCAAAGGAAACTGTGTCATTGACACAAGAAGTTTCCTCATGGTTCTATCCAAAAGCGCCTTTTGGTCGAATTATCAGTTAAATGAATATTTCGTCAGTGGGCCCAAGAGAGGAAAGCAGCCAACGCTGCTGAGATCGTGATTCATACACAACCATCCGAGCCCGTTCCGCCAGAACAGCGAGGAATAAAACAGGAAATCACACATGTTCAAGAAAACCGTTCTAGTCCACGCCCTGACGCTGGCATTCGGCGGCGCCGTGCTGGCCATCGGCACGATGGCGCCGGCCATGGCGCAATCGAACGCCACGTCGGTCGTGTACGGCACCGTCGCCCCTGGCGCCGACGTGCGCGTCGTGCTGGAAAACCCGGCCACCGGCCTGCGCCGCACCGTGACGCCCGATGCGCAGGGCCGCTTCCAGGCCACCGCGCTGCCCACCGGTTCCTATACCGTGACCCAGTACCGGGGTGATGCCGTGGTAGGCACGACCAGGGTCGAAACCAGCATCGGCCAGAACGCCGAGGCAGTCTTCGCCGAGGCGGGCGTGCAGACGGTCGAAGTGACAGGCCAGCGCCGCAACATCGATGTCACCTCGACGTCGTCGGGCGCGACCTTCAGCGCACGCCAGCTGGCCGCGCTGCCGGTGACGCGCGACATCCAGGGCATCATCCAGCTGGCGCCGAACACTACCCGCGTGGACTCGCGCTTCGCCGGCGGCGCCTCGTTCGGCGGCGGGGCGGCGTCCGAAAACTCGTACTACATCAACGGTTTCCCGGTCACCAACCCGCTGACCGGCCTGGGCGCGTCGCAGCTGCCGTTCGGCGCGATCGCCGAAGCGCAGGTGCTGGTCGGCGGCTTCGGCGCCGAGTTCGGCCGGTCGATCGGTGGCGTCGTCAACGTCATCACCAAGAGCGGCACCAATACCTGGGAGGCGGGCGCCCAGGTCACGTTCGAGCCGAAGAGCTGGCGCGCCAGCGAGAACGACATCTATTACGCCAACACCGGCTACAACCCGCTCACCGACAACACGCTGCGCCTGGCCCAGCGCGAGAACACGCGCGAACAGAAGACCTACGGAGCCTATGTCGGCGGACCGATCATCAAGGACAAGCTGTTCGTGTACCTGGCCGGTGAGATGATCGAAAACGACCGCGGCTACGTCAACGGTTTTCGCACCGGCACCTCGAACGCCCAGAACGGCTGGCGCGACGACGAGCGCGAAATCGCTCGCTACATGGGCAAGATCGACTGGAACATCACCGATAACCACCGTCTCGAACTGACGGCGCTGGGCGACAACCCGAAGCGCACCTACGAGGACAGCGGCTACGACTACGCCACCCGCACCCGCAACGGCGTCGTCACCTCGACCGCCACCCGCCGCAACGTGGACGACAACGGCGGCCGCACAGCCATGCTGCGCTACATCGGCAACCTGACCGATGACCTGACCCTGACCGCGCTCTACGGCCGCAGCGAGCTGAAGCACGAGAACGCCTTCAGCAACTACCAGGCTGACATCTTCTCGACCACCTCGTCGCCGGAAAACCGCGCCCCGGGCTTCACCTACGCCAACCCGCAGGCGATTACCGGCAATATCCTGGCGCCGGACGCGAAGGACAAGGTCGATTCGGGGCGCCTGGACCTCGAGTACCGTATCGGCGACCATAACCTGCGCGCGGGTTACGACCGCACCGACGTCGAATCGCTCAATGCCGGCGTGTTCAAGGCCGGCGGCGGCACCTGGGCTTACTTCAGGACGGCCAACCCGAACCGGCCGATCGGCGTGAGCGGCGGCACGGTCCCGGCGACCGCCAGCGGCGGCGGACTGGGCACCCAGGGTTACTACGTGTCCAAGCGCCTGTTCTCGACGGTGACCGACTCGTACGCCGAACAGAGCGCCTTCTATGTCGAGGACCGCTGGCAAGCCACCAAGAACCTGCTGCTGACCATCGGCGTGCGCAGCGAATCGTTCAAGAACCAGAACGAATCGAAGGTCACCTTCCTCGATATGGACAACCAGATCCAGCCGCGCCTGGCGGCGGCCTGGGACGTCAACGGCGATGGTCAGACCAAGCTGTTCGCCACGCTCGGCCGCTACTCGGTGCCGATCCCGACCCATATCTCGGTGCGCGGCGCCGGCCGCTCGACCTACACCGACCAGTATTTCACCTATACCGGCGTCGACGCCAACGGCGCCCCGACCGGACTGGTGCAGCTGACGGAGCCGCTGTCGGGCAATAACGAGTTCGGCCAGGATAAAGTCATCGCGACCCTCGCGGCCCTCGACATGAAGCCGGCCTACCAGGACGAGGTCACCATCGGGCTCGAGCGCGCCATCACGCCGCGCCTGACCTTCGGCGCCAAGGCGACCTACCGCGAGCTGAAAGAGACCATCGACGACTTCTGCGACGTGCGTCCGTTCGAGCGCTATGCCGAAGCGAACGGCATCGAGATCACCAATCCCTACTGGGGTAATACCTGCCAGACCTTCAACCCGGGCCGTAACAACACCTTCATGGTCGACTACTCGGGCGACCCGGCGAACCTGACCAAGGTTTCGCTGACCGCCGCCGACCAGGGCTTCGTGAAACCGAAGCGCACCTATGCCGCGGTCGACCTGTTCCTGGAACACCCATATCGCAACGGCTTCTACGGCAAGGTGAACTACACCTGGTCGCGCAACAAGGGCAATACCGAAGGCCAGGTGCGTTCCGATAACGGCCAGGCCGACGTCGCCGTGACCTCGACCTGGGATTATCCCGAGCTGATGGAAGGCGCCTACGGCCTGTTGCCGAACGACCGCAAGCACCAGATCAAGGCCTTCGGTTTCTATGAAGTCACGCCCGAAGTCTCGGTCGGCGGCAACGTGCTGCTGGCTGCCGGCCGCCCGCGCAGCTGCATCGGCACCTCGGCCAACCCTGGCGACTCGCCCAACTACGCCAACCAGAGTTTCTGGTGCGGCGGCGCCGAAGTCCCGCAAAACCAGATCGTACAGCGCGGCACCGTCGGCAACCTGCCGTGGGACAAGCGCCTTGACCTGAATGTCGCTTACCGTCCGGGTTTGCTGAAGGGCCTGCAGCTGCGCCTCGACGTGTTCAATGTGACCAACGAGCAGGTCACGCAGAACGTGACCGAGGCCTACAACAGCGGCGACGCGGTTTCGCCCCTGTATGGAACGCCGCTGTCGCTGACGCCGCCGCGTTATGCGCGGATCTCGGTGTCTTACGATCACAAGTTCTAAGCGCTTCAGGAAGCTCGCCAGCCGCGCGCCTGGTGTGCTTTCCAAGAAAATGCCCTGGCTGTTTCAGGGCATTTTTTATTTTTGGAAGGTAACAATAAGGCGCTCATATGGTTTATCACATCGCATTTCGACGTCATAAATGAACATAATCGAACTGAGCGTCGTTTCTACGCAACTATCTCGTGAGTCAACTACAAATTTTATACATCTATTGCTAATGCATACTATGTACATAGAAATTTTTTGAACGAAGACTCCGCATGCATATGATTTAGTTCGTCCATACTCACTTGAAACTGTCGTAAATACAATGGCTTAGCTTGGTAAGCGTTGCCGCGACCCAGGTTCCATAGGGATGAGGGAGTCAGCCGACAGGCCGTGGCAGCAGTGCGTCACCGACCAATCGTCTGCTGCCCATTCCGGGATTTAACAATATGCATATCCCATCTGCTTGTTGACGCTTTTTGTTTTGATATGGTTTTATGGAATGACTCATATGGCGTGGGATTCAACAATCAACGTCGATTGAGGGTGTTCGTCCCTGATACATGTCTGCATATGACACGCTGCACAGCCACGATGCAGATAATTTGTTTTAGGCAAAACACTTGAGCACGGACCGGTACGTGCGCCCGCATAAAACTATTCAAAGAACAGCAAGGAGAAACACAATGTTGAAACTGAAGTCGATGCCGTGCGCGATCGCCTGCGTGATCGCCAGCGGCGCCCTGGCCGGCGCCGTACCGGCACTCGCCCAGGACCAGGCCGCGCCTGCTCCCGCGGCGCAGCGCGTCGTCGTGACCGGTTCGCTGATCAGCCGCACCAATACCGAAACCCCGACCCCGATCCAGGTGCTCACCGCGGCCGACATCCAGAAGAGCGGCAAGACCTCGGTCGCCGAGCTCCTGACCGACCTGGCCGCCAACGGCGCCGGCACCCTGGGCACCGGCTTCGCCGGCGCCTTCGCCAACGGCGCCTCGGGCATCTCGCTGCGCGGCCTGACCGTCGGCGCCACCCTGGTGCTGATCGACGGCCACCGCATGGCCCCGTATCCACTGTCGGACGACGCCCAGCGCTCCTTCGTCGACGTGTCGGCGATTCCGTTCGACGCCATCGAGAGCATCGAGGTCCTGAAAAGCGGCGCCTCGTCGCTGTACGGTTCCGACGCGATCGCGGGCGTGATCAACATCAAGCTCAAGAAGAACCTGAACGGCACCCGCCTGTCGGCCGAGATCGGCGACACCCAGCACGGCGGCGGCAAGACCAAGCGCGCCTCGGTCAGCACCGGCATCGGCGACCTCGGCGCCGACGGCTACAACGCCTTCATCACCGCCGAATACCGCAAGCAGGACCCGATCTATGTGGTCGACCGCGAGCAGTTCGGCTACGCCAACCGCGACTGGCGCGCACGCGGCGGCAACGACCTGACCCTGGGCGTGCCAACCAATATCAACAATTTCCTGACCGCGTCCAGCAGCCCCTTCCTGTACAACCCGGCCAATCCGAACAATCCGGCCGGCGTCACCAACGCCAACAACCCGGCCAACTACCTGTTCCTGGATCCGAACTGCAACTTCGCCAAGTACCGCGCCGGCGGTTGCTCGGTGCGCGATACCGAATCGTTCATCCAGCCGCCGACCGAGAACGTCAACGTCCTCGTCGGCATGACCAAGAAGCTGAGCGAGGACTGGGAGGTGCAGTTCAAGGGCTCGATGTTCCGCCGCGAAAGCACCAACAACCGCAACGGCGCAGGCACGTCGCCGCTGGCCTTCAATCCGACGGCCTTCAACGGCACCACCACCCTGGTCAACGGCGTGCTGACCCCGCGCGTCGGCGCAGTGCCGGACACGACCTTCGCGCCGGGCGCCCAGGTTGGCGCCAACGTCACCAACCCGTTTGGCCAGAACGCACGCCTGTATGGCTACATTCCGGATGTCGGCGCCGCCCTGACCACCAGGAACGAGTCGACCGCCACCCGCTTCTCGGCCGACCTGATCGGCAGCGCCTACGGCTGGGACGTGACTGCCTCGGTCGGCGCCACCAAGGTCAAGAACGACCTCGACTATAGTGGCTACGTCAACCGCAGCGCGCTCTACGCCGCATTGCGCAACGGCACCTTCAATGTGCTGGGCGGTAACTCGCCGGCCGTCATGAACCAGGTGTCGCCGCACTTCAGCAACAAGATCGAGTCGACCCTGAACTACGCCGACCTGATCGGATCGCGCGAACTGCTGTCGAACTTCGGCGCCGGTCCGCTGAACTTCGCGGCCGGCCTGCACTGGCACAAGCGCGAGCAGGATGCGCCGCCATCGAGCCTGACGCTCAATGGCGCGGTGGCCAACACCGCGGCCTTCGCGATCGGCGAAGAGACCAACAAGGCGGCGTTCGCCGAGCTGCAGGCGACCCCGATCAAGAACGTCGAAATCGGCGTCGCCGGCCGCTACGACCACTACGATACCTACGGCCGTTCGTTCACGCCGTCGGCCAACTTCAAGTGGACGCCGAGCCAGCAGATCGGCCTGCGCGGCACCTTCGCACGCGGTTTCCGAGCGCCGGCCCCGGCCGAGGTGGGCAACGCCGGTTCCTTCTTCACCTTCAACGCGATCAGCGATCCGATCCTGTGCGCCAACGGCAGCCAGACCACCGCTGGCAACGTGCCGTCGGCCTGCTCGTTCAGCCCGCCATACGTCCAGACCACCAATCCCGACCTGCAGCCGGAGAAATCGAAGTCGTATACCTTCGGCATCATCCTCGAGCCGATGCGTGGCCTGAACATGACCCTGGATTACTACAAGATTCAGATCAAGAACCTGATCGTGACCCAGGCCGGCAACGATCCGAGCTTCGTCCCGACCTGGGTGCGCGGCCCGGCGGCGACGATCGACATCGCCACCGGCGCCGGCAACAATACGGTCCCGGGCATGCCTGTCGCCGGTCCGATCCTGTACGGCCTGTCGCCGTATATCAATGCCGGCAGCACCGAGACCCACGGCATCGAAGCGGATGTGCGCTACCGCTGGCGCCTGGGTGACATGGGCACCATCACGGCCAACCTGAGCGCGGCGCACGTGTTCGGCTACGAGACCGAAGTGGCTGGCGAGAGCTACCAGCTGGCCGGCACCCAGGGGCCATCGTCGGTCGGCGGCGCCACCGGCAACCCGAAGGACCGCGCCCAGTTCACCCTCGGCTATGCCCGCGGCCCGCTGGACGTGACCGCCACCGTGAACTACACGAGCGGCTTCTCGACCTTCGACCCGGCGCTGGGCGAGACCGATTGCGCGTCGACCGGCACCAACGTCGGCGGCCGTCCTTACTTCCAGGGCCTGGTCCAGCCGGCGTGGTATTGCGACGTGTCGTCGTTCACCTCGACCAACCTGAACGTGGCGTACAAGGTCTCCGAGAACCTGACCATCCGGGGCGCGATCCTGAACCTGTTCGACAAGGAAGCCCCGTATGACGTCGCCACCTACGGCAACGCGGGCAACCAGACCTCGTACAACGCCTCGCTGCACCAGCCTGGCGCGGTGGGCCGCTTCTTCAGCCTGGGCGCGAACTACACGTTCTAAGTCCTAGGCCAGCTGCCTCAGCACGTCGTTCCCGCGCAGGCGGGAACCCAAGTACTGCTTGCGTTGTCGAGACGCTTGCTACCTTGGGTTCCCGCCTGCGCGGGAACGACGTTTTTATGTTAACTAAAGAATGTACTTTGCAGAACGTTCAGATACCGCCCCAGGCGCCGGCCAGCACCGCCAGCGCCGCCAGCCCCGCGGTTTCGGTGCGCAGCACGCGCGGACCCATCGACAGCGACAGGGCGCCGGCGGCGACGGCCGCGGCTTCTTCCTGCGGCGTGAGGCCGCCTTCGGGGCCGATCAGGAAGGTGACCGCTTGCGGCGTACTGGCGCGCGCCCAGCCGGCCAGCGATTCGGTCGCGCGCGGGCTGAGCAGGATGCGCACGCCGTCGGCCGGCGCCGCCAGCCATGGCTGCACCTCGAGCAGCGGATGCAGCCGCGCCAGCCGGTTGCGGCCGCACTGCTCGGAGGCGGCGACGATCACGCCCTGCCAGTGCGCTTGCCGCTTATCGAGCCGCTCGCCGGCCAGGCGCACGACGCTGCGCTGGGCCGCCAATGGCTGGATCGCCGTCACGCCCAGTTCCACCGCCTTTTCCACGATCCAGTCCATCTTCGAGCCTTCAGGCAAGCCCTGGGCCAGGGTGACGGAGTAGGGCGTCTCGGCCTCGACATCCTCGAAGGCGTCGACCGTCGCCGTGGCGCGGCGCTTGCCGCTCTCGCTCAGGGTGGCGCGGTACTGGCCGCCTTCGCCATTGAACAGGGTGAGCGTCGCGCCCGGCTGCAGGCGCACCACGTGCAGGTGGTGGGCGACGGCTTCCGGCAGGTCGACGGTCAGGCCGGCGGCGAGTGGCTGGGGGCAATAAAAACGGGGCATTCGGTGAGGGCTTGCGTTGAAGGAATAAACCTGCATTTTAAATCGGCAGCACCCCGGTCTGGTAGAATAACGGGCTACGGCCTCGCGGGCCATCGCTTTCCAATCCCTGATCCACGATCTCCATGAAATCTACGCAAACCACCACCCTGATGGCCAACGCGATCCGCGCGCTGGCGATGGACGCCGTCCAGAAAGCCAACTCGGGCCACCCGGGCATGCCGATGGGCATGGCCGAGATTGCCGTCGCGCTGTGGGACAAGCACTACCGCCACAATCCGGCCAATCCGGGCTGGACGAACCGCGACCGCTTCCTGCTCTCGAACGGCCACGGCTCGATGCTGCACTATGCGCTGCTGCACCTGGCCGGCTACGACCTGACGATGGACGATCTGCGCGACTTCCGCCAGATGCACTCGAAGACCCCGGGCCACCCGGAAGTCGGCATCACCCCGGGCGTGGAGACCACCACCGGTCCGCTGGGCCAGGGCATCGCCAACTCGGTCGGCATGGCGCTGGCCGAGTGGCTGCTGGGTAACGAATTCAACCGTCCAGGCTACGACGTGGTGGATCACTACACCTACGCCTTCCTGGGCGACGGCTGCCTGATGGAAGGCATCTCGCACGAAGTGGCGTCGCTGGCCGGCACCCTGCGCCTGAACAAGCTGATCTGGCTGTACGACGACAACGGCATTTCGATCGACGGCCGTGTGGAAGGCTGGTTCACCGACGACACCCAGAAGCGTTTCGAGGCCTACGGCTGGAACGTGATCCCGAAGGTCGACGGCCACAGCGTCGCCGACATCGATGCGGCCATCGAAAAGGCGAAACAATCGGATCGTCCGACCCTGATCTGCTGCAAGACCATCATCGGCAAGGGCGCCCCGAACCTGGAGGGCGGCGACAAGGTCCACGGCGCGCCGCTGGGCGACGCCGAGATCGCTGCCGTGCGCAAGCACCTGATCTGGGATCCGATCCCGTTCGACATCCCGGCCGACCTGTACGAAGCCTGGGACGCGAAAGAGCGCGGCGCGCAGGCCGAAGGTGAATGGAATACGCTGTTCGCGGCCTACCGCGGCGCCCACCCCGAGCTGGCCGCCGAATTCGAGCGCCGCATGAAGGGCGACCTGCCTGCCGATTTCAGCAAGACCCTGGACGCGGCGATCGCCGCCTGCGTCGACAAGGCCGAGACCATCGCCACCCGCAAGGCCTCGCAGAACGCGATCCAGGCGCTGGCCCCGGTGCTGCCTGAATTCCTGGGCGGCTCGGCCGACCTGACCGGCTCGAACCTGACCAACTGGAAGGAATCGGTGCCTGTGCGTTCGGGCATCGCCGGCAACCACATCAACTACGGCGTGCGCGAATTCGGCATGTCGGCGATCCAGAACGGCGTGGCCCTGCACGGCGGCTTCATCCCGTTCGGCGCGACCTTCCTGACCTTCTCGGATTACAGCCGCAATGCCCTGCGCATGGCTTCCCTGATGAAGATCCGTTCGATCTCGGTGTTCACCCACGATTCGATCGGCCTGGGCGAAGACGGCCCGACCCACCAGTCGATCGAGCACGTCTCGTCGCTGCGCCTGATCCCGGGCCTGGACAACTGGCGTCCGTGCGACACCGTCGAGTCGGCGGTGGCATGGGGCGCGGCGGTGCAGCGCAAGGACGGTCCATCGACCCTGATCTTCTCGCGCCAGAACCTGCCGTTCATGGCGCGTGAAGCGAACCAGGTCGCCGACATCGCCAAGGGCGGCTACGTGCTGCGCGACAGCGCCGACGCTAAAGTGATCCTGATCGCGACCGGTTCCGAAGTCGAGCTGGCAGTGAAGGCATTCGACGCGCTGGCCGCCGAAGGTATCGCCGCACGCGTGGTCTCGATGCCGTCGACCGACGTGTTCGACCGCCAGGAGGCGAGCTACAAAGCAAGTGTCCTCACCAAGGGCATTCCTCGTGTCGCCATCGAAGCCGGCGTGACCGCCTTCTGGTACAAGTACGTGGGCCTGGAAGGCGCCGTGGTCGGCATCGACACCTTCGGCGAATCGGCGCCGGCGCCGGTGCTGTTCAAGCACTTCGGCTTCACCGTCGAGAACGTCGTCGCGAAAGCGAAAGAAGTTATCGCAGCATAAGCATTTGCCGGACGCGGGCTGCTCCCAGGAGCAGCCCGTTCTACTATGTTCGTTACGAAAAAAGTTTTTTTCTAATCAGGAGCACAGCATGACGATCAAAGTTGCAATCAATGGTTATGGCCGCATCGGCCGCAACGTCCTGCGCGCCTTCTATGAAGGCGGCAAGAAGCAAGATATCCAGATCGTGGCGATCAACGACCTCGGCAATGCCGAGTCGAACGCCCACCTGACCCGTTACGACACCGCCCACGGCAAGTTCCCGGGCACCGTCACGGTCGAGGGCGACAATATGATCGTCAACGGCGACAAGATCCGCGTGTTCGCGCAGCGCAATCCGGCCGAGATCCCTTGGGGCGAGCTGGGCGTGGACGTCGTTCTCGAGTGCACCGGCTTCTTCACCACCAAGGAGAAGGCATCGGCCCACCTGAAGGGCGGCGCCAAGAAGGTCATCATCTCGGCCCCGGGCGGCAAGGACGTCGACGCGACCGTCGTGTTCGGCGTGAACCAGGACGTGCTGAAAGCCAGCGACACGGTGATTTCGAACGCCTCGTGCACCACCAACTGCCTGGCCCCGCTGGTCAAGCCGCTGCATGACGCCATCGGCCTGGAAACCGGCCTGATGACCACCGTGCACGCCTACACCAACGACCAGGTGCTGACCGACGTGATGCACGAAGACCTGCGCCGCGCCCGTTCGGCCACCCAGTCGATGATCCCGACCAAGACCGGCGCCGCCGCCGCGGTCGGCCTGGTGCTGCCGGAACTGAACGGCAAGCTGGACGGCTTCGCGATTCGCGTGCCGACCATCAACGTGTCGATCGTCGACCTGTCGTTCATCGCCAAGCGCGACACCACGGTCGAAGAGATCAACGAGATCATGAAGAAGGCCGCAGCCGAAGGCCCGCTGAAGGACATCCTGACCTACAACACCGATCCGCTGGTCTCGGTCGACTTCAACCACAACCCGGCATCGTCGAACTTCGACGCCACGCTGACCAAGGTCTCGGGCCGCCTGGTGAAGGTGACCTCGTGGTACGACAACGAGTGGGGCTTCTCGAACCGCATGCTCGACACCACCGTCGCGCTGATGAACGCGAAGTAAGCCTTCGGGCATCCAATCGCCCCGGATGCGCGCGCGCATCCGGGGCTTTTTTGCGTCTGTACACTACCCCGAAAGCATTAAATTATGGATAAATCCATGCAACAATCATAGTTCATTGACAGCATAATATACAGATATGTATCGTGGATTCGTCTCTTTGACCGGAACGATCCATGCCTGCAAAACGCGTCAAGACCATCCTGTCGTATGTGCTCATCCTTGCTGCTGGTCTCGGCATAGGATCCAGCGTTCCCTACGTCGTCAACCTGCTGAAGCCCGCCTATGCCACGGGCGACTACAGCGCCTACTATCCCGACAAGCAAAGCAATGTCGTTCTCTATGGAACGAGCTCATGCACTTATTGCATTCAGGCGCGGGCTTATCTACGGGAACGCAATATCGCATTCATCGATCGTAATATTTCCGATTCGGATCAAAGTTACCGTGAGCTCGCGCAGCTTGGCGGGAAGGGTGTCCCGGTGATACTGGTCGGCGAACGGATGCTCACCGGATTCAACCAGGACCACCTGGAAGCCGCTCTTGCCGCGGCAGGCCGCATCGCACGGCCCTGACCGCTGGCCCATTTTGCCGATTTCCCGTGTCGGGATCGGCGCGACCTGCGGCGCGGCTCCTGAGCTATGTCGCCGCCTTCATCATCTAGGAGAAATGTATGAGCAAGAAGCTTGCAGTGCTGTTGTTCGCAATCGGGCTCGGTAGCGCAGCCTCGGTATCGGCCTTCCAGCAAGACATGGGTCAGTGCGCATGGCAATGCCTCAGGGGGTATCAGGCATGCGTAGCCAATGGCTACGATGAAAGCCAGTGTAATATGGACCGTACCGATTGCTACGCCCGTTGCGGCATCTAGGCTGAATCGAGCAGCATGCCGCACCGTGATCGGCGCGGCATGTGCCAACCCGGCGTTTTCGGGTGATTATTTCGCGTCCGGCCACGGCGTCAGGATCTCGAAGCCGTTCTTCGTCACCACGATCATGTGTTCCCACTGCGCCGACAGCGAACCGTCGCGCGTCATCACGGTCCAGCCGTCATCGAGCTGGATCACGTCTTCCTCGCCAATATTAATCATCGGCTCGACCGTGAAGGTCATGCCTTCCTTGAGCAGCAGGCCGGTGTTCGGGCGGCCGTAGTGCAGCACTTGCGGCTCTTCGTGGTAGACGCGGCCGATGCCGTGGCCGCAGTAGTCGCGCACCACCGAGTAGCCGGCGCCTTCGGCCAGCTTCTGGATCGCGTGGGCGACGTCGCCCAGGCGCGCGCCCGGGCGCACGGCGCGGATCCCGGCCATCATCGCTTCATGGGTCGTGTCGACCAGCTTTTTCGCTTCACGACTCGGCGTGCCGGCGAAATACATGCGGCTGGTGTCGCCGTGCCAGCCGTCTTGCGTCCTTGACCCAGCCGAGAAAGCGGTGGCGCCAGCGAAACGTCGTGTTGGGTGCACGCTGACGCGCTTGGCTGCAGCGCTGACCGTGCGGGAATCGAGCACTGTGTCCAGATAGTCGAGCCACTTGCCCTTTTGCCTGAGCCGCGCCAGCGGCATGCCGGTCAGGTCGTTGAAGGTGCGGCCGCACGCGCAACAGCGAAAGCGTTGTAAGTCGTTGGCCTGGCCATGCCGGTGGCAGCGCTCGCAGCCGCAATTCGGGCAGCAGCGCCCCGTCGACCGGATCTTGCCGATGAGGGCGACCACCCGGTCGAGCCCGGCAGCCGGATGCAGGGCGGCGAGCACCTGCTGACGCTGCGGCTGGTTCAGTTGAGGCGGCTGGGCGAATAGCTTCTCAAACTTCGGCGCTTTCATCGTGCGCTTCCGATCGATGACGACCGGGATTGGACCGCGGATCAGCTCAGCAGTTCAACGCTCATCCATATCTAACGATGACAGCGCCTTTTTCGTCCACCGCCATTTGGGCAAAAATCTCACATGTCTTTGATATTTCACAAATGTACCTATAACTGGTGTGCTTAGGGTCAAAATGACATGCGTAGGAAAATGCGAGGCCTGGACGCCGTCGCCACGGCGCTTTCAGCCGCCCCCTTCGCTGCGGCGCAAAACACCGGAACCGAGGGCGCGCAGACCGTGTACGTTACCGGTTCCAACCTGAAGCGCACCGACAAGGAAGGCACGCAGCCGATCCAGGTCATCACGGCAAAGGATATCCGCGAGACCGGTGCCGCGACGGTAACCGAACTGATCCGCTTGGTGCCCTCGATGGGCAGCGACGTCAATCTCGACACCAACGACGGCGGCTTCTCGCGCGGCGTCTCCAGCGCTTCGCTGCGCGGCCTGTCGTCGACCTCGACCCTGGTGCTGCTCAACGGCCGCCGCATCGCGCCGGCCGCCTATGCCGATCCGAACGACGGCAACTCGACCCTGTACGACCTGAACTCGATCCCGCTCGCGGCCCTCGAGCGGGTCGAGATCCTGCGCGACGGCGCCTCGGCCGTGTATGGCTCGGACGCGATCGGCGGCGTCATCAACTTCATCACCCGCTCCAACTACAACGGCGCCGAGATCTCGGCGCGCGCCAGCGCCAACGACGATGGCGAGTTCAAGCGCAAGGGCGTGAACGTGGTCGCCGGCACTGGCGACCTGGAGACCGACGGCTACAATGTGTTCTTCACGGCCGACCTGTCCGAACGCGACCGCGTGCTGCGCGAAGACGTCAAGGACATCGAGTTCGACCAGTACCGCCGCCTGTCGAACCGCTACGCCACGCCCTACGGCAGCACGATCTCGGGCTCGCCGATCTTCTACCGCGAGACCGCGCCGGGTTCGGGCCAGTTCACCGCCACCCAGGCCAACGCCGCCGACCGCCTGCGCGTGACCACCAACTGCGATCCGTCGCGCCAGCTGGTCGGCTCGACCGCCATGGGCCTGGCTGCCACCAGCGTCTTCATCGGCCGCACCTTCTGCAACTACAACACCAACCAGAACCTGGAGGGCACGGGCGAGGGCAAGGACGCCAACCTCCTGACCCGCGGCGTGATCAAGCTCGGGCCGAACGTGCGCGCCTTCGCCGAAGCGGCCTATGCCCGCACCGAGCGCCAGTACACGGCCAGCCCGATCACGATCAACACCACGCCGGTGACCAACTTCACCGCGACCGGCGTGGCCCCGAGCTACCAGACCATCCTGCCCGCCGGCCACCCGGACAACCCGTTCCCGAATGCGCGCGCCTCGGTCGCTTACCGCTTCGAGAACGCGCCGACCGGCACCGAGACTATCAACGAACAGGGACGCTTCCTGGCCGGCCTGCAGGGCACCCACTTCAACTGGGACTGGGAAGTCGGCCTGCTGTACAACGAGGCGCGGCGCGAGGACACCTACCACGGCCGGCTGTACCTGCCGGCGCTGCGCACGCTGAACGAGGGCGCCACCCTGGCCCAGCTGTCGAACAATCCGGACCTGTTCCGCAGCACCAGCAGCGACGACAAATCGTCGATCACCCACTTCGACGTCAAGGCCAACACCACGTTCGGCCAGTTGCAGGGCGGCGCGGTCGGCGTCGCGGTCGGCGCCGAGGCGCGCCGCGAAAAACTGGTCATGGTGCCCAACGAGCTGCTGTCGTCGGGCCAGATCTACGGCCTGGCCAACACCATCATCGACGGCGAGCGCGACGTCAAGTCGGCCTTTGTCGAGGTACGCACGCCGTTCTTCACCAATTTCGAGATGGACTTCGCCGGCCGCTGGGACAAATACCCGGGCATCAAGACCAACTTCGTGCCGAAGGTCGGCGCCAAATGGACCGCCACCAGCAGCCTGGCCTTCCGCGGCACCTATTCGGAAGGCTTCCGCGCACCGGCCCTGTCGCAAGTGACGCCGGGCGGCGCGCAGTTCTTCCTGACCGGGCTGTTCGATCCGAAACGCTGCGAGACCGACGAGGAAACGCCGAAACCGAACGCCACCGAGGCGGACTGCAACAAGTCGGCCTCGGGCACGGGCGGCGCCAACCCGGACCTGCAGCCGGAAGAGTCGAAGAGCTACACCTTCGGCATCCTGTTCTCGCCGACCCCGAACTTCGACATCGGCCTGGACTTCTACAAGATCCGCAAGGAGGGCGAGGTCGCTCTGGGCTCGGCCTTCGACGCGCTGCGTAACGAGGACAGCAACCCAGGCCTGGTCGTGCGCGACCAGAATGAGGCCAACTTCGTCACCGACGCCAACGGCGTGCCGATCCCGGGCACCGGGCCGTTGCTGATGGTGCGCGAGCCGTGGCTGAACAAGGGCTCGGTCGAAGTGCGCGGCGTCGACATCGACATGGCCTTCCGCAAGAACCTGGGCGAGTGGGGCAATTTCACCGCCAAGCTGACCTCGGCCTATATGCACTCGTACACCCTGCAGCAGGAAGCTGGCGACGCCGAGCACAACCTGGTGGGCTACAGCGCCGGCCTGCTGGATTGGAACCTGTCGAGCGGCATCGACCTGCCGCGCTGGAAGACGCAGGTGTCGGCCTCGCTGACCAAGGGCAATCACGCCTTCAGCGCCAACGTCAACTACACCGGCCCGGTCTCGCTGCTACGCAAGTACGACAATGACACCGTGTATGACCAGGCGTTCTGCCACTACCAGCCGGCAACCAGCCCGAGCATGCCGAGCGCCAGCATCGCGGTGCCGGGCTATCTCGGCGAGTTCCCGGACTGCAAGGTCAAGGAATGGGTGCGTTTTGGCGTCGGCTATACCTATACCGGTGTCAAGAACCTGGCGCTGACCTTCAACATCCAGAACCTGTTCGACAAGGCCGCGCCGTTCGACCCGCGCTATGGCGCCAACAACGGCGCCCCGCTGGCCGGCTACAACGAAGGATTGCACAATCCTTACGGCCGCTACTTCTCGGCATCGGCGCGCTACAGCTTCTGATGGCCGGATGACGGCCGCCGCCTGAAAAAGGAACCCGGCCAAGGCCGGGTTTCCTTTATCGACGCGCCTTATTTCGCGTCCGGCCAGGGCGTCAGGATCTCGAAGCCGTTCTTCGTCACCACGATCATGTGTTCCCACTGCGCCGACAGCGAACCGTCGCGCGTCATCACGGTCCAGCCGTCATCGAGCTGGATCACGTCTTCCTCGCCAATATTGATCATCGGCTCGACCGTGAAGGTCATGCCTTCCTTGAGCAGCAGGCCGGTGTTCGGGCGGCCGTAGTGCAGCACCTGCGGCTCTTCGTGGTAGACGCGGCCGATGCCGTGGCCGCAGTAGTCGCGCACCACCGAGTAGCCGGCGCCTTCGGCCAGCTTCTGGATCGCGTGGCCGACGTCGCCCAGGCGCGCGCCCGGACGAACGGCGCGGATCCCGGCCATCATCGCTTCATAGGTCGTGTCGACCAGTTTCTTTGCTTCGGGGCGCGGCGTGCCAGCGAAATACATGCGGCTGGTGTCGCCGTGCCAGCCATCCTTGATCACGGTGACGTCGATGTTCACGATATCGCCATCCTTCAGGACGTCCTTTTCGCTCGGGATGCCGTGGCAGACCACGCCGTTGATCGAGGTGCACAGGGTCTTGGGGAAGCCATGGTAGCCGACGTTGGCCGGCGTGGCCTTCTGCACCTTGCGGATGTAGTCGTGGCAGCGGCGGTCGAGTTCTTCGGTGGAGACGCCGGGCACGACGTATTCCTTGATCATTTCCAGGACTTCGGCGGCCAGGCGGCCGGCAATGCGCATCTTGGCGATGTCTTTGTCGTTCTTGAGTTTGATGGTCATACGGTGTCGATTCGGCGTGCGCGCAGCGCGGGCAAACCAGCATGATACCGCGTCGGGCAGGCAAGGGGAGGGGAGCAAGTAAAAATGCCCACCCGGCAAGGCCGGGCGGGCATCTGGAAACTCGTCAGGTGGGGGGCCGCAGGCCCCGTTCCATTAGAAGTTCTGGGTGTAGCGGACGTAGAAGAAGCGGTCCAGCGACATGTCTGCATCGACCATCGAAGCCGAAGCCTGGGTGCTGTACACGATGCGTGGCGACTTGTCGAAGACGTTGTTGATACCGAACAGGATGCGAGCATCCCAGTTGGTCTTGTAGCCAACGCTCACGTCGTGGATCGTGACCGAACCCAGCTTGTTGGCGCCGGTACCGAACGATGCTTCGTAGTCAGGCATGTTGCACTCGAACTCGTCGTAGCAGATGTCCTTGACCGGGCTGTAGTAACGGAAGCCCCAGGTGGCGCTCCAGTTGCCCAGCGACCAGTCGAAGTTGGTGTTCGACTTCACGCGGTTGTAGAAGTACTCGCCGGCGTAGTTGTTCCACTCCGAATCGGCACCGCTGCGGGTACGGAACTTGTCGACATACGAGGTTTCGTTACGCACGCCGAACTGGCCGTACGCGGTACGTGGCAGGCGATACGAGATCGACATGTCCAGGCCCTCGGTTTCCATGTTGCCGAGGTTGGCGTTGCCGCGCTGCAGGTTGATGATCTGGCCGGTGACTGGGTCACGACGGATCACCGAGCAGAAGTTCGCGCTGTTGTTGATGAAGCACTCGTTGGCGACGTAGGTCGCGCTGATCGCGGTGATGCGGTTCTCGATCTGGATGTTGTACCAGTCCAGGCCGAAGCTCAGGCCAGGCACGAACGATGGGCTGTACACGAAGCCGACGGTGCGGGTCTTGGCGGTTTCAGGCTGCAGGAACTGGTTGCCGGCGCCTGCGTTGAACGCCACGGTCGACTGGGTGCCAGCGGCGCCGCCGATGACCGCGCCAGCCTGGTTCACCTGGCGGTAGCCGGCGAAGGTGCCCGACGCCGCGCAGCGCGCCTGGACTGCCGGATCGCGTGCAGCTTCACCGAACACGGTGTCGCATGGATCCAGGAAGTTGTCGAAGGTCTGGGTGCCGCCGCCGAAGGTGTCACCCAGGGTCGGAGCACGGAAGCCTTCAGCCCAGGTACCGCGCACCAGCAGGTCGTTGACCGGCTTGTACATGAAGCTGAACTTACTGTTGTTGGCCACGCCGAAGTTGCTGTAGTCCGAGTAGCGGTGCGCCAGGTTGAAGCTCAGCAGGTCTGCGAACGGCATGTCCTTCAGCACTGGCACGTTCAGCTCGGCGTACGCTTCGCGCACGGTGTAGCGGCCGTAGGTCGGCGCGCCTGCCAGTTCGGTCGAGTAGCCCGATTGCTCGAACTGGCCCGGCACTTCCTGACCCTTGACTTCGCGGTGTTCGATACCGACTGCCAGGCCCACGGCGCCGGCTGGCAGCTGGAACAGTTCACCAGCCAGGTCGGCGGTGGCGCTGTTGACGGTCGAACCGTAGCTCTTCTGCGAGGTCGAGTTGATGTAGGCCAGAGCTTCCGGGGTCGAAGCCGATGGGCCGCCCAGGATGTCAAACGGAGTGCAGCTCGACAGGCCGATCGGTGCGTCAGGGGTGCCGCACTGGACGACGCCGCTGGCGTTCATGAACGATGGGCCCAGGGCGCGCTTCAGGTTCAGCAGGTTGATGTTGCCGACGCCGAACTGCGAACCGGAAACCTTGCTGTGGTTGTAGCCAGCGCTCCAGTTCCATGCCAGATCCTTGATGGTGAATTCACCTTCCAGGGTGGCATCGATGTGCAGGGTGCGGTTTTCGGTTTCGGTGTTACGGGTCAGCTCGATGGTGCGGCGGGCGAAGTACAGGTCCTGGCCCAGGCCGGCGCCGGCAACCTGATTGCCGTATGGGTTGTAGTAGCTGTCCTTGTCGACGTAGACCGGGTAGGTTGCCTGCGAGGTCGAGGTCAGCGGGTAGCCGGCGATCTGCTGGTTCGACTTGCGCTGCGAGTACATCGCGGTGGTCTTGAAGCGCATGTCTTTCGGCAGCGCGACTTCGCCCTTGACGAACAGGGTGTCCAGCTTGCTCGGGATGAGCAGGTCCATGTCTTGCGACGAATTGTACTTGTCTTCTTGAATATTGTTCGAGAAGTTGTGGTAGTTCGCCGGGTTGCGCGAATCCGCGCCGACGCCCACGCCGTCATAGGTGCCGGTATGGTTCAGGACGCGGTTGAAGCCGTTCGGACCGGTGGTCAGCGGGCCGCCATTGGCCGGGTTGACCGCGGTGATACGGCCCCATGGGCCAGCGCCCAAGCCGTCGAATGCATGCAGCGGACCACGGCCGAAGCGGGTGATCTCGCGGGTCTGGGTGTCCACACGGCCCGATTCGGTGTGCGACAGACCGAACATCAGCGAAGCTTTTTCATCGCCGGCGCCGTAGCTCAGCGAGAAGTCCTTGTTCTTGCCGTCGTTCTTTTCGTTCTGGCCGGTGTACACGGACAGCTGGCCACCCTGCATGTTCTTCTTCAGGATGATGTTGACCACGCCTGCGATCGCGTCCGAGCCGTAGATCGACGAAGCGCCATCCTTCAGGATTTCCATGCGTTCGATCATTGCCGACGGGATGGTCGACAGGTCGGTGAAGCCGTCCACCGACTGGGTCCAGCGCTTGCCGTCCACCAGGACCAGCAGGCGGTTCGAGCCCAGGTTACGCAGGCTGACGTACTGGCCGCCGATTTCGCTGTTCGAAGTCAGCGAGCCCGAGCGGGAGAAGTCAGGTGCGCCTGCCGACGACAGGTTGTTCAGGATGTCGCCAACGGTGACCAGACCGGTGCGCTGGATCTGCTCCTGGTTCATGATCTGAATTGGCTGTGCGGTTTCCAGGTCGACTTGGCGGATACGGGAACCGGTCACTTCGACGCGCTGCAGGTTTTGCTGCTGCGAAGTTTCCTGTGCGACCGCTGCGGTCATGCCGAGGGTCATACCGCCGAGGCAGATCGCGCGGACCGACCGGGACAAGAGTGTTTCCATCATGTTGCAAACTCCTAGGGGTGAAAACGCGGCGGCACCATGGGAAGGGCACTGCCACCGAAAATGTCGCGAAGCGACTACCTGAAAAACGCCAACTTGTTGGTTTAACGAGTTTTCAAGTCAGCAATAAAAACATTCGCGGTGCATCACTGTCAATTCATATACGCATGTATGACCATTCTGTTGCAGAAATGTGTAATTACGTGTTGGCAATGTTGCAAGTAATTGACTGCGCAGTCAATAATTGATCTAAATTTGGCAATGCGAAAAAAAACCCGCTCGGCTTGCGCCGGGCGGGTTTTTTGCGCAATTAAATTGCTTGAAACTTGAAGCTTAGAATGACTGGTTGTAGCGCACGTAGAAGAAGCGGTCGATCGGCAGTTCCGGCGACACCGACGACGACGACGAGTTGCCGCCAGTGTTCGAGCTTGCGCTGTAGTTGATCTCAGGCTTCTTGTCGAAGACATTGTTCGCGCCGAACAGGATCTTCGCATTCCATGGCAGGGCATAGCCGACCGACATGTCGCCGTACCACATCTCGCCATGACGGTTGTAGCCGGTGCCCCAGCTGGCTTCCTTGGTCGGATCCGAGCAGTAGATGGCCTGGGTCGCCGAGTAGCAGCGGTTCTTCTGGCTGCTGTAGAAGCGGGCCGTGAAGGTGGCGCTCCAGTTGCCCATGCTCCAGTCCAGCGAGGTATTCGACTTCACGCGGAAGATGTCGTACTCGCCGGCGTATTCGACCCATTCGCTATCCAGGGTCGACTGCTGCTTGTACGAATCGGTGTACGTGGTTTCGCTGCGGATGCTGAACTGGCCGAAGCGGGTGCGTGGCAGGCGGTAGTTGACCGCCACGTCGACACCTTCGGTCTCGACCTTGCCGCGGTTCGTGTTGCCGATCTGCAGGTCGACCACCTGGCCGGTTGCGTCACGCTTGATCAGCGAGCAGAAATTCTGCACGTTGTTGACGTAGCACTCTTCCAGGGTGTTGGTCGCCGAGACACCGGTGATCAGGTTCTCGATCCGGATGTTGAACCAGTCCACCGACACCGAGAAGCCAGGCACGCTCGATGGGCTGATGACCATGCCCAGGGTACGGGTCTTGGCCGATTCCGGCTGCAGGAAGGCGTTGCCGGCCCCGGTGGTGAATGGGAACGGCGTCTGGGCGCCGGTCGCGCCGACGTCGGCGCCAGTCTGGTTCTTCTGGCGGAAGCCGGCCGGAACGCCGGCGGCCGCGCAGCGTGCCGCCACGGTCGGGTTACGCGCAGCTTCGCCGTGCAGGCTGTCGCACACGTCCAGGTAGCTGGCGAAGGTTTGCGAGCCGCCGCCGAAGGTGTCGCCCAGGGTCGGCGAGCGGAAGCCTTCGGCGTAGGTACCGCGGGTCAGCACGTCGCGCACCGGTTTCCACATGAAGCTGAACTTGCTGTTGGTGGTCGAGCCGAAGTTCGAGTAGTCCGAATAGCGGGTTGCCGCATTCAGGCTCAGCAGGTCGGCGAACGGCACGCCTTTCAGCAGCGGCACGTTGGCTTCCAGGTAGGCTTCGCGCACGGTGTAGCGGCCGTAGGTCGCATTGCCGGCCAGGCTCGACGAATAGCCCGACTGCTCGAACTGGCCCGGCACGTCCTGGCCGCGCACTTCACGGTATTCGACACCGCCGGCAACGCCCACGCCGCCGGCCGGCAGCTGGAACAGTTCGCCGGTGAGGTCGGCGGTGGCGCTGTTGACGGTCGAGCCGTAGGTCGCCTGGGCGGTCGACATCACGTAGTCCAGCGCTTCCTGGGTCGAGGCCGATGGGCCGCCGAGGATGTTGAACGGGACGCAGGCGGCCAGGCCGATCGGCGCGGCCGGGGTGCCGCACTGCACCACGCCCGAGGCGTTCATGAACGATGGACCGAGGGCCTTCTTCAGGTTCAGCAGGTTCAGGTCGCCGTAGCCGCGCACGCCGCCATCGACCTTGCTGTGGTTGTAGCCGACGCTCCAGTTCCATGGATTGTTGGCGATCGCGAATTCGCCTTCCAGGGTGGCGTCGATGTGCAGGGTGCGGTTGCTGTTGTCGGTCACGCGCGGCACGTCGATCGTGCGGCGGTAGAAGAACAGGTCCTGGCCGTTGCCCGCGCCGGCCACCGAGTTGCCGTATGGGTTGTAGTAACTGTCCTTGTCGACATAGACCGGGTAGGCGGACTGCGACGTCGAGCTCAGCGGATAACCAGCAACGGAGCGCGACGACTTGCGTTCGGCATACATCGCGGTGGTCTTGAAGTTCATATTCCACGGCAGCGCCACTTCGCCCTTGACGAAGATCGAGGTCAGCTTGCTCGGCGTCAGGAAGTGCATCTGGCTCGTCGAATTGAACAGGTCGGCAGGTGCATTGGCGAACGTATGGTAGTTGGCCGGGTCGCGCGAATCGGCGCCGACGCCATCGCCCAACTGGCTGCCGGTGTGGTTCAGTACCCGGTCGAAACCGGTCGGACCGCCGGTCGGGCTAACCTGGCGGATACGTCCCCATGGGCCAGTGCCAAGGCCGGCGAGTGGGCGGTCCGGACCGTTGGTGGTCGCGGTGATATCGCGGGTCTTGGCCCAGACCGGACCCTGGTCGGTGTGGGTCAGACCGAACAGCAGCGAAGCCTTGTCGTCGCCGGCACCGTAGGAGATCGAGTAATCCTTGGTCTTGCCGTCGTTCTTTTCGTTCTGGCCGTGATAGATGCTGGCCTGGCCGCCCTGCATGTTTTTCTTCAGGATGATGTTGACCACGCCCGAGATCGCGTCCGAGCCGTAGATCGACGAGGCGCCGTCCTTCAGGATCTCGACGCGTTCGATCAGTGCCGACGGGATGGTCGACATGTCGGTATAGCCGTTGACCGACTGGCTCCAGCGCTTGCCGTCGACCAGCACCAGCAGGCGCTGCGAGCCGAGGTTGCGCATGTCGAGGAACTGGCCGCCCTGTTCGCGGCCCGCGCCCAGCGCGGTGCCCTTGCTGAACGCTGGAACGCCTGCCGAGGACATGCTGTTGATGATGTCGCCGACGGTGACCAGGCCGCTCTTCTGGATCTGTTCCTGGCTCATCACCTGGACCGGCTGTGCGGTCTCGAGGTCGACTTGGCGAATGCGGGAACCGGTCACTTCGACGCGCTGCAGTGCTTCCTGCGCGATGGCGCTCATTGCCGGCAGCGCGAGCGCCACGGCCAATGCGATCTTCGTTCGTTGTTGCATGTGCTCTCCATCCTGCGTCCCACGGGTGTGGAACGACTTTTTATGATTAATAGGTGCAACCCGTGCGCATGCGGACGCCCGTGGATAACGGGGGTTCCGTCGTGCATACACATCTATATAAAACCATTCCGTGTTGACCAGTGTCAACGCGTTGCAGGCTGGAATTTGTGGCAAAAACAACAGTTATCAGAAAGAAATTAAATGACCAAAAAGTCAGGAAATTCAACGGCTTATCGATTGTGCAAAAAAGGTGTACTTACGAGTAAATTCAGTGCGAGGAGAGCGCACACGCACCGGAGTGGTGCGTGCACGAAATGGGATGGGGAGAGGAAGGAAAAGCTGCTGTTCAGTTGCCGAAGCAGGCTTGCCACAGCGCTCGTACGCTATCGGGGTGGGCGCCCACCAGGCCGGGCTCGACCCGGGTCTTGTCCTGGCCCTGCAGCCGCACGCTGTGCTGCAGCTTGCGCATGATGCGGTAGGCGTCGGCGACCTGGCCCGCCAGGCCGGCGTCGATCAGGCCCAGCTCGCCGCAGACGCGCAGCAGGGCGATATTGCCGGCGTTCGCGGTCAGCTGCGGGTAAGCCGCGGCATGGCGCAGCACCAGGTATTGCACGATGAACTCGATGTCGATCATGCCGCCCGCGTCGTGCTTGAGGTCGAACAGCTCGCTGCGGTTGACGTTGGCGTCGCGCATGCGCTGGCGCATGCGCACCACCTCCTCTTTCAGTTGCGCTTCCTGGCCGGAGCGGTCCTTGCGCAATACCTGCTCGCGGATCGCCTCGAAGCGCGCGCCGATGGCCGGCTCGCCCGCGCAGAAGCGGGCGCGCGTCAATGCCTGGTGTTCCCATAGCCAGGCGGCATCGTTCTGGTAGCGCTCGAAGGCGGCGACGGACGAAACCAGCATGCCGCTGGCGCCGTCCGGCCGCAGGGCGATGTCGACGTCGAACAGGATGCCGGCCGCGGTATGGGCCGTCATCCAGGTGATGAAGCGCTGGGCCAGGCGCGCATACAGGGGCGGGGCGTCCTGGTCTTCGTCGTCGTACAGGAAGATCACGTCGAGGTCCGACACATAGCCGAGCTCCTTGCCGCCCAGCTTGCCGTAGGCGATGACGGCGAAGCGTGGTTCCTCGCGGTGGCGGCCATTGACCGTGCGCCAGGCATGCCTGACCACGGCGCCGACGATCATATCCGCCAGCGCCGACAGGTGGTCGGCCAGGCGTTCGACCGACAGCTCGCCGGCCAGGTCCAGGGCGAGCAGGCGGAACAGCTGCGCATGGTGGGCTTCGCGCAGGATGTCGAGCTGGCGCTCGGTGTCGCCGGCCGCCTCGCTCAAATGTTCGTCGAGCAGCGCGGCCAGCTGCCCGAGGTCGCCGGCGCCGGCATTGCGGTCGTCCAGCAGTTCGTCGAGCAGGATCGGGTGCTGGGTGAGGAAGGTGGCGGCCCAGCCGCTGGCATTGATCATCCGGATCACCCGCTCGAGCGTGTGCGGGTATTCGGTCAGCAGCGACAGGTAGGCCGAGCGGCGTGCGATCGCCTCGAACAGGTCGAGCAGGCGGCCCAGGGTGGCGGCGTGGCTGCCGATGCCGGCCTCACCGACCACTGTGGCCACCAGCGGCAGGGAAGCGTCCACCAGCGCCAGCAGCCGCTCCCGGCTGGCGTCGGGAAGGTTCGACAGGCGCGGACCCTGCAGGGTGGCGGCCAGGCGGCTGGCGGCGGTGCGGGCGTCGTCGAAGCCGAGCGCGGCCAGGCGGGCGGCGAGTGCGTCCATATTATCCAGTTCGTCGGCCAGGGCCGGGGCATCCGGCTTGTCGTCGGGTTTTTCCTTGTCGGCGAAAATGGCGTCGAACTGCTGGGCCACATAGCTGCGCTGCGCGTCGAGCGCGTCCAGCAGGGTGGCTTCGTCCTTGACGCCCATCATGTGCGCCACCGCCAGCCGGTCGTCCGGATTGGCCGGCAGGGTATGGGTCTGGGCGTCTTCCAGGTATTGCACCCGGTGTTCGAGGTTGCGCAGGAACGTATAGGCCTGCAGCAGGCGCTCCACCGTCTCTTGCGGCAGCAGCTCGCGCTCGGCCAGCAGCAGCAGGGTCTTGCGGGTGGAGCGCTCGCGCAAGGCCGGATCGCGTCCGCCGCGGATCAGCTGGAACACCTGGGCCAGGAACTCGATCTCGCGGATGCCGCCGCGCCCCAGCTTGACGTTGTGGCTGCGCTCGGGATGCAGGCGCTCCTGGCGCTTCACCTCGGCGCGGATCTGGGCGTGCATATTGCGGATCGCGTCGATCACGCCGAAGTCGAGGTAGCGCCGGAACACGAAGGGCCGCACGATGGCGTCGAGCGCCGCGATGTCGTCGGGCGCGCCGGTGACGGCGCGCGCCTTGACCCAGGCATAGCGCTCCCATTCGCGGCCCTGGACGATCAGGTATTCCTCGACCATGCCCAGGCTGGCCGCCAGCGGGCCGGACTTGCCGTTGGGGCGCAGCGCCATGTCGACCCGGAACGTGAAGCCGTCCTCGATCACCTCGGACAGGGCCGCGTTCAGGCGCCGTCCGAGGCGCACGAAGAACTCGTGGTTCGACAACTGGCGCTGGCCGGGGCCGGCCGCGGTCTCGCCGTCTTCCGGATAGACGAAGATCAGGTCGATGTCCGACGAGACATTGAGCTCGCCGCCGCCCTGCTTGCCCATGGCCAGCACCATCAGGTGCTGGGGGCGGCCGGATTCCTCGCCCATCGGCATGCCGTGGCTGGCCACCAGCTCGTCGGTGAGGGCGAAGACGTGGGTCTGGATCGCGAAGTCGGCGAAGGCCGTCATGGCCGTGACCACCTCGTCGAGGTCGGCCTGACCGCCCAGGTCGCGCGCCACGATGGTCGAGACCAGCAGGTTGCGCACGCGGCGCATGGCCCGTTCCAGCGGCAGGCCCTGGGCCAGTTCGCGTTCCAACAGCGCGCGGAAATCGGCGCCGCCCAGCGATAATGATGACAATGCGGCCAGTTGGGCGGCGCGCTCGGGAGCGGCATCGAGCCAGCGCTGGACGAAGCGTGAGGCGCAGGCGGGGGAAGCTGTGGTCATCGTCGATCCTGTTAGATGCGCGGGTCGGTGCCGCCCGGCGGGGAGGGTTTTTAAGGTCTGGCTCAGAGGCGATGCGGTAGAATGGCCTGCTCATCGGACACGATACGCTGCCTGGGTCAGCACCGATGGTAAGGTAGACGCCGCAACTGTTGCAAGCGACCTGTTTTATTAAAGAGTTAAATTTACGGCGAGCCTTTGTTATTAGCACCTTGATGCACAACCCGGATCCGCAGGCGCCCACTGCGGCATCGCCGCTCGCCGTGCGCTGGCGGCGGCTGCGTTCGGCCTACCGCATGGCCAACCTGGCCTCGCACCACGTGCTTGGCTTTACCATCAAGCTCGTGCTGCTGGTGTATTTCGCGCTTGCCGTGCTGTTCCTGGTGCTGCGCTACGCCATCCTCCCCAACATCGACCTGTATAAAAGCGACATCGAGCGCATGGCCGGCAATGCCCTCGGCAGCCGGGTCACGATCGCGCGCCTGGCCGCGTCCTGGCACGGCTTGCGGCCGGCCCTGTCGCTTAGCGAAGTGCGCCTGCACGACCGCGACGGGCGCCAGGTGCTGGCGCTGCCGCAGGTCGAGGCGACCCTGGGCTGGTGGAGCGTGGCCGCCTTCGAGCCGCGCTTCGCCTCGCTCGAGATCAAGGGGCCGCGCCTGGCGGTGCGGCGCGGGCTGGACGGCGTGATCGAGGTCGCCGGTGTGCGGCTCGACCCCAACAAGGCCGGCGGCGGCGGCGGCGACTGGCTGCTGCGCCAGCGCGAGATCGTGATCCGCGACGGCCGGGTCGACTGGACCGACGAATTGCGCGGCACGCCGCCGCTGGCGCTGGAAGGCGTGACCCTGGCGCTGCTCAATCGCTGGGGCGCCCACCACTTCGCGCTGCAGGCCACGCCGCCGCGCGCGCTGGGCAGCCCGATCGACGTGCGCGCCCAGTTCCGCCACCGCTTCGGCGAACGGCCGTCGGACGTGCTGCGCTGGAAGGGCGAGCTGTACGCCGACCTGCGCGACGTCGACCTCGGCGCCTGGAAACGCTTCGTCGACTATCCGATCCAGCTCGAGCGCGGCCGCGGTTCGCTGCGCGCCTGGCTCGGCTTCGACCAGGCGCGCCTGGCCGGCTTCACCGCCGACCTGGCCCTGGCCGGCGTCAATGCGCGCCTCGGCAAGGACATCGCGCCCCTGCAGCTGGCGCGCGTCAGCGGCCGCCTGTCGGCGCGCGAGGAATTGCTGCCGAACGGGGCCGACGGCAAGCCGACCTTCGGCGCCCACGGCCACACGATCCGCCTCGAACACTTTGCCGTGGTGGCGCGCGATGGCCGCGCGCTGCCGCCGGCCACGCTGGAACAAACCTGGCGTCCCGCGAAGGATGGCCAGCCAGAGCGCGGCGCCCTGCGCGCGCGCCGGCTCGACATCGGCGCGCTGGCGGCGCTGGCCCAGTACCTGCCGGTCACGCCGGTGCAGCGCCAGCTGCTGGCCGACTATGCGCCGCGCGGCATGCTGCAGGACGTCAGCGCCGAATGGGATGGGCGCTACCCGAACGTGAGCGGCTGGCGCATCCGCGGCGAGGTCGCCGACCTGGCCCTGAATGCCGTCGCCGCCCGTCCGGCGAGAAACGCCCAGGGCGGCGTTCCGGCGCTGCCGGCGCGGCCCGCCACGCCCGGTTTCGAGCGCCTGAGCGGCCGCATCGATGCGAACGAGCGCGGCGGCAGCGTGGCGCTGGACTCGAAGGGCCTGGCGCTGTTCATGCCGGCCTGGTTCGCCGAGCCGCGCATGCCGTTCGACCAGCTGGCGCTGAAAGCGAACTGGAAGCTCGAGCCGGGGCAGCAATTGCAGGTGGAGGTCGACGACCTGACGTTCCGCCAGGGCGATTTCACGGGCGAGGTGTCGGGCCGCCACGTGTTGCCGCTCGGGCCCGGCCACGGGCCCGGCAGCGCCGACTTCAGCGGCAGCCTGGACGGCTTCCCGATCGACCAGATCGGCCGCTACCTGCCGCTCGCCACCCCGCACGGCCTGCACGACTGGCTGGTCGGGGCCTTGCAGGGCGGACGCCTGAACGACGCCAGCCTGCGCCTGCGCGGCGACCTGGCCCACTTCCCGTTCCACGCCAATAACGCGGCCGAACGCGCGCGCGGCGAATTCAACGTGAGCGGACGGCTGGCAGGGGCGCGCCTCGAATACGCGCCCGGCCACCGGCATCCGGACGGCACGCCGCTGTGGCCGCTGGCCGAGGCGATCGACGGCAGCATCGAGTTCGACCGGGCGCGCATGGAAATCCACGGCAAGACCCTGCGCACCCTGGGCGTGGCGCTGTCGAACGTCAAGGCGGTGATCCCCGACCTTGGCGCCCACGAGAACATGATGCTGGAAATCGACGGCCAGGGCGCCGGGCCGCTGCAGGAATTCCTGCGCTATGTGTCGGTGACGCCGGTGCTGGACTGGATCGGCCACTTCACCGAGGACACGCGCGGCAGCGGCAACGCGAAGCTGGGCCTGAAATTGCGCATGCCGCTGTCGCACATGCATGACACCAAGGTGCAGGGCAGCCTGCAATTGCAGAACAACGACGTCAGCCTGTTCCCCGAACTGCCGACCTTGCAAAGCGCCCAGGGCCGGATCGATTTCCATGACCATGGCTTCGGCCTGGAGGCGATTCGCGCGGACTTCCTGGGCGAGCCGGTCACGGTGGCCGGCGGCACCCAGCGCGACGGCAGCACCCGGGTGCTGCTCGACGGCGTGCTGTCGGCCGAGGGCATGCGCCGCACGGCGCCGGCGCCGGCAATGCAACGCCTGGCCGAACGCCTGTCGGGGAGCACCCACTACACCGGCTCGATCGTGGTGCGCGAAGGCCGGCGCACGATCGCCATCGACTCCAGCCTGTCGGGCCTGGGCGTCGAATTGCCGCACCCGCTGAACAAGGCGGCGGACGCCAGCCTGCCGCTCAGCTTCGTGCTGGAAGGCGCGCCGACCATGGCCGGCCTGGGCCGCGACGAGATCCGCGTCGGCGTCGGCCCCAACCTGGCGGCGCGCTACCTGCGCGAGAAGCAGGGCAAGGGCCCGTGGCGGGTGACCCAGGGCGGCATCGGCGTGAACGTGCCGGCGCCGCTGCCCGACGAAGGCATGATGGTCCACGTCGATTCGAAGGTGCTCAATATCGATCACTGGCTGGCGGCCGGGCGCGCCATCGCCGGCGCGGATGCGGATACCGGCGCCGCCTTGCCGGCGCCGGGCGCGATGGCCGGACCGGCGGCCAGCTCCGCCAGCGGCGCCGACTTCACGCAGTACATCCTGCCGACCGTGCTGGCCGGACGCATCAGCGAACTGACCATCGGCGAACGGCGCGTGGCCGACGTGGTGCTCGGCGCCACCCACACCCGCGACACCTGGCAGGCGAACCTGCATTCGCGCCAGGCCAGCGGCTATCTCACCTGGAGCGAGACCCCCAGCGGCCTGGGCAAGGTCACGGCGCGCCTGGCTTCGCTCACGATTCCCGAATCGGCCGAGGCCGAGGTCAAGGACTTGCTGGAGTCGAGCCGGGGCGCCAGCGCCACCATCCCTTCGCTCGACATCGTGGCCGAGCAGTTCGAACTGTTCGACAAGCGCCTCGGCCGGCTGGAACTGCGCGCCAGCAATGTGCGCGCGCTGGCGGGCCGCGAATGGCGCATCGACCGCGTGCTGCTCGCCAATCCGGACGGCCAGCTGAAGGCCAACGGCCGCTGGCTGACCAAGGATGGCAAGAGCAATACCAGCCTGAATTTCGCGCTCCACATGGACGACGCCGGCAAGCTGCTGGACCGCCTGGGCTTCCCAGGCACGATCGGGCGCGGCAACGGCACCCTGAGCGGCGACATTTCCTGGGCCGGCCTGCCGTATGCGATGGATATCCCGAGCCTGTCGGGCCAGATCGAGATGAACGTCGAATCGGGCCAGTTCCTGAAGCAGGATCCGGGCGCCGCCAAGCTGCTGGGCGTGCTCAGCCTGCAAGCGCTGCCGCGCCTGCTCAAGCTCGACTTCCACGACGTGTTCTCGGAAGGCCTGGCGTTCGACGGCATCAGCGCCAACGCCATGATCCAGCGCGGGGTGCTGCGCACCGACAACCTTAGAATGCATGGGGTGGCGGCCACCGTCCTGATGAACGGCAGCGCCGACATCGCCAACGAATCGACGAACCTGCGCGTGGTGGTGATCCCCGAATTCAACCTGGGCACCGGGCCGCTGGTGTATGGCCTGGCGGTGAACCCGGTGATCGGCCTGGGGGGCTTCCTGGCCCAGCTGTTCCTGCGCGCGCCGGTGATGAAGGCGCTGACCTATGAAATGCAGGTGACGGGGCCGTGGAAGGCGCCGGTCATCACGAAAATCGACAACCCGGCGGCGGCCGCCGCCACTGCACCAGCCACTGAGCCAGCCAAGAAGGAGTGATATGACGACCGTAGCCGCGATCCAGATGGTTTCCACCCCCGAGGTCGGCGAGAACCTGGCCACCGTGCGCCGCCTGGTGGCCGAGGCCGCCGGCCGGGGCGCCACCCTGGTGGCCCTGCCGGAATACTGGCCGATCATGGGCATGAGCGACGCCGACAAGGTGGCGCACGCGGAGCAGCCCGGCAGCGGCCCGATCCAGAATTGCATGGCCGCGCTGGCGCGCGAGCACGGGATCTGGCTGGTCGGCGGCACCTTGCCGATGGTCTCGCCCGAGGCGGGCAAGGTGCTCAACACCACCCTGGTGTACGACCCGCAGGGGCAAATGATGAGCCGCTACGACAAGATCCACCTGTTCGGCTTCAACAAGGGCGCCGAATCGTATGACGAGGCGCGCACCATCGTGCCGGGCGAGACGGTGGGCGTGTTCGACGCGTCGTTCGGCCGGGTCGGCCTGTCGGTGTGCTACGACCTGCGTTTCCCCGAGCTGTACCGCGCGATGGGCGAATGCGCTCTCATCATCGTGCCGGCCGCCTTCACCCACACCACCGGCCGCGCGCACTGGGAAGTGCTGCTGCGCGCCCGCGCCATCGAGAACCAGTGCTATGTGCTGGCCGCGGCCCAGGGCGGGATGCACGTCAACGGCCGCCGCACCTACGGACACAGCATGCTGGTCGATCCCTGGGGCGAGGTCAAGGCGGTGCTGCCGGAAGGCGAGGGCGTGGTCGCGGGCGAACTGGATGCGGCCTACCTGGCCGGGGTGCGCGAAAGCCTGCCGGTATTGCGCCATCGCAAAATGTAGGCGTTCCTCGAGGGTTTCGGGGCCCGCCGTGCATGCGTATCACGAAGCTTGTTTTGGGGAAAGATTTTTGTCATCATGCGGTTTTCCCTCAGCCGGCAGCAGGGCGGCCCATACCGCGCATAGTGAATGGCACTGCAATCATGAGCAAACACCACTCGATCCAGGTCTCTCGACAGGCACGCGCGCTGCGCGAGGCGTCGTCGGCGAGCGTGGCTTGCGCGGTCGTCGCGCCGGGGGCGCAACGGTGAAGCTTGCCATCATGCAGCCTTATCTGTTTCCGTACATCGGGTACTTCCAGCTGCTTGCGTCGGTCGATCGATTCGTGTTCTATGACGACGTCAATTACATCAAGAATGGATGGGTCAACCGCAACCGCCTGTTCCTGGCGGGGGCGGTACGCTACATGACGGTGCCGCTGGCCGGCGCGAGTTCCTTCATGAAGATTGATACGGTGAGGCCGGAGCCGGGCGAGCACTGGAAAAAGAAGCTGCTGGAGAGTGTCCGCCACGCCTACGCCAGGGCGCCATACTTCGCGCTGGCGTACGAGATGCTCGCCAGTGTCATTCACGGAAATCATGCGTCGATCGGCGCCTTGTCGCGCGCCAGTGTACGCATGGTGTGCGAACACGTCGGGCTGGACACGGGGCTCGTCGATTCATCCCGCACGTACGACAATGGGCACCTGGCGGGGGAGACGCGCATCATCGACATTTGCCTGCGCGAGCGCGCCAGCCGCTACCTCAACGCGCCCGGTGGCACCGACCTGTACGACAAGTCGACCTTCGCCTGGCATGGCATCGCCCTGGAGTTCATCGCACCGCGCCTGGAACCCTATCCCCAGCTGGCGCAGCCGTTCCAGCCCGGACTGTCGATCCTGGATGTGCTGATGTTCAACGACGCCCGCGCCACGCGTGAGCTGATCGCGGCGGGGGAGGTCGCATGAGCGCGCCAGCGATCGGTGGCTATTTCGAACTCGAGCTGCCGCCGCAGCGGTCGTCAGCGTTTCCCGGCGCATTGCGTTTCCAGTCGGCGCGCGCGGCGTTTTTCGCGTTGTTGCAAGCTGGTCGGCCGGGCCGGGTATGGATGCCCGATTACCTGTGCGATTCCATGCTGGCGCCTCTGCACGCGGCTGGCGTGACCGTCATGCCATACGAGGTCGATGCCCGTTTCGAGGTGTCGGGGCAGGTCGATCTGCAGGCGGATGACTGGTTCTATGCCGTCAACTATTTCGGTGTCCGTACCCGTGAAATCGATGCCTTGCTGGCGCGGATGGATCCCGCGCGTGTCGTGCTCGACCATTGCCAGGCGTTCTACGTGCCGGCTCCGGCCTGCCTGGCGTCCATCTATTCGCCGCGCAAGTTCTTTGGTGTTGCCGATGGCGGCTTCCTGGTCACGGACTTGCCGGTGCCTGCCCCGCAACAGGACGATACGCCGGTGCTGGAACATGCCGGCCACCTCCTGATGCGGTTGGCGGGCGCGCCGGAGATCGGGTACGCCGCCTACCAGCGCAGCGAACAGGCGCTGGCGGCACTGGCGCCGCGCCACATGTCGGCGCTATCCGAGCGCATCCTGGGCAGCGTCGACCTCGAGGCGGCTCGGGAACGGCGCAAGCGCAACTTCGACTATCTGCACCGGCGGCTGGCGCGCTTCAACGGCTGCGACCTCGATCCCGGAAGCATCGATGGTCCCCTGTGCTATCCCTTGCTGACGGGCGCGCAAGGCCTGCGCGAGGCGCTTATCGCACAGCGAATCTACGTCGCAACCTACTGGTCCGACGTCCTGCAGCGAGCGCCGGGCGCCAGCGCTGCAGCCGCCCTGGTCCGCGAGCTCGTGCCCTTGCCTTGCGACCAGCGCTATGACGAAGACGATATGGCGAGGGTGGCGGATGCCTGCGCGGCCTACTTGTCGGCACACATACACCATACTGGAGATACACCATGAATATCCAAGGGAAGACCGTCACCCTCAGGGCTCCGGAACTCGATGACGTGCCGCGCCTGCATCGCTGGAGCAACGATCCGGAAGTATGGAATATGCTTGGCGGCTGGCATTTTCCGTTCTCGAGCCGCTCGACCGAAGACTGGGTCCGTTCGCGCAAGGACGGCAATCCGACCAGCCATGTCTTTTGCATCGACACGCCGGACGACGGCATGATCGGCACCGCCAACCTGGTGGACATCGACTGGAAAAACGGCAACGCTTTCCACGGCATGATGATCGGGGAAAAAAACCTGCGCGGCCGCGGCTACGCCCTCGACACGGTGATGGCGATCATGCGCTATGCCTTCATGGAACTGGGCTTACAGCGCCTGGACGGCGACATGATTGCCTACAATCAACGTTCGATCCGCTTTTATCTTGACAAGTGTGGGTGGAAGCAGGAAGGGGTGCGCCGCAACTGGTTTTTTCGCGACGGCCAACACCACGACAAAATCGTTGTCGGCGTCACGCGGGACGACTACCTGGAACTGGTGCGCGCCAACCGCTACTGGGATTGAGTGGGTCAGGCGGCGCCTGGCGCCACGAAACGCATGCCCGATGACCGACAGCACATTGCCTGGGCTACCTTCCGGTGCGAACGGCATGGATATGGCACAATGCCCTTTCCAACCGAATGCTTGATGCCAACATGACTCCATTTGAACCGAATCTTTCCTCCATCGCCGTCGCGCGCGACGTGCTGTTGACGCCATTCGGCCTCGACGAGGGCAAGCTGCTGCGCGCGCTGGGGACGATGTTCACGCACAAGGTCGATTACGCCGACCTGTACTTCCAGTTCACCAAGAGCGAAGGCTGGAGCCTGGAAGAGGGCATCGTCAAGACCGGCAGCTTCTCGATCGACCAGGGCGTCGGCGTGCGCGCCATCTCGGGCGACAAGACCGCGTTTTCGTATTCCGACGAGATTTCCGAGCGCGCGCTGCTGGACGCCGCCACCGCCACGCGCACCATCGCGCGCGCCGGCGCCGGCCGCATCAAGGTGGCCGGCAGCGCGCTGCCGACCGGCGGCCGTTCGCTGTATTTGCCCAACGATCCGTTGGCTTCGCTCGATGCGACCGCGAAAGTGAAGCTGCTCGAGCGCGTGGAAAAGATGGCGCGCGCCAAGGATCCGCGCGTGGTGCAGGTGATGGCGGGCCTGGCCGGCGAATACGACGTGGTGCTGGTGGTGCGCAGCGACGGCGTGCTGGCGGCCGACATCCGTCCGCTGGTGCGCGTGTCGGTGACCGTGATCGCCGAGCAGAACGGCCGGCGTGAAGTCGGCTCCTCCGGCGGCGGCGGCCGTTTCGACTACGGCTACTTCGACGACGAGGTGCTCGACCGCTATGCGACCGAGGCCGTCAAGTCGGCCTGCGTCAACCTGGAGGCGCGTCCGGCCCCGGCCGGTCCGATGACCATCGTGCTGGGACCGGGCTGGCCCGGCGTGCTCTTGCATGAGGCGGTCGGCCACGGCCTGGAGGGCGACTTCAACCGCAAGGGCTCGTCCTCGTATGCCGGCATGATCGGACAGCGGGTGGCGGCCAAGGGCGTGACCGTGGTCGACGACGGCACCCTGCAAGACCGCCGCGGTTCGCTGAACATCGACGACGAAGGCAACCCGACCCAGTGCACCACGCTGATCGAGGACGGCATCCTGAAGGGCTATATCCAGGACACGATGAATGCGCGCCTGATGAAGATGCCGGTCACCGGCAATGCGCGCCGCGAATCGTTCGCCCACCTGCCGATGCCGCGCATGACCAACACCTATATGCGCGCCGGCGACAAGGACCCGCAAGAGATCCTGGCCTCGGTCAAGAACGGCCTGTACGCAGTGAATTTCGGCGGCGGCCAGGTCGACATCACCAACGGCAAGTTCGTGTTCTCGGCCAGCGAGGCGTATATGATCGAGGACGGCAAGATCACCTATCCGGTGAAAGGCGCGACCCTGATCGGCAACGGCCCGGACGTGATGAACCGCATCTCGATGATCGGCAACGACATGCGCCTGGATTCGGGCGTCGGCGTGTGCGGCAAGGAAGGCCAGAGCGTGCCGGTGGGCGTCGGCCAGCCGACCCTGCGCATCGATGGGGTGACGGTGGGCGGGACGGCCTGATCCGTCACTTGTCCTCACTCTCAATGCCCGGTTTTGCCGGGCATTGTAGCTTTTGGTGCGTTTGTGGCCGCGTCATTTCTGGCGTCGGGGTCTTTCACGCACAGCGTCAAAAAATACACCTTGCCAGTGCACAACCAGCTTGTCTGGCGGTTTCTGGTATACATCCATGCAATCCAGATTCACCACCGTCACCGGATTCGGTAGCCCCAGGTTCTCTGCGCTGGCATTTGCGTGCCGATACAGATATTCCTCGGTCTCTGCGCGCGTCGCCTCGAACGTGGGTGCATCGCAGATGCGTTTGCCCAGTCGCACGCGGTTCGCTCCAATACTGAGTACTTGACCGATCATTCCATTGGCCTGGGCGTCGTCAAGCGCGCTGATCTGCGATGAGTCCAGCACAGCGGTCAATCTCCATTGTCCGATCACCGATTTGTCCTGGCTCTGGGCATTCGCAGGTGTTGATGCCCACATCGCTAGTGCGACTACCGCGACTGCGATATAGGCTTGAATGTCCCATCGCTGAGTGACGGTTCTGGCGAATGGATGTGACATGGTTCTCCTATCTTTCTGTTTCCAGAAACGGTGCGGCTTCCTCTGCGCGGCGCTTTACCAGACCACCTGCAACGACTTTTTTCACGCCGTTTTTAGTTCTTATTCGCACCCGTACAAACTGCTGCATATTGGCAGCAGCTCCGCTGAAATCACCGGCGTTGATGAGCTTATAGGTATTCCCGGCACCACCGATCCCCGTGTTATACGTGAACGAAACCAGGGCATCGAATTGGGCCTGGTTTAACTCTGCATGGACGTTGCGATGCACCCCTCCTTCGGCCTCTGCGACTTTACGAGAGAACTCAGCCTCGACCTGAGCAGGGCTGACAGCCCTCCCAAGCTCTTCTTCGGTACAAACGCCACGGTGAGCGAGCACGCTAATCCCCCATGTGCAGTGCCCACGGTTCTTGCCCATGTCGTTGTAATACCGGTATTGAACGGTTTCCGTATCGCGCAGCCGCTTGCGCGCCTCGGGGCTTATCCGCATATTGACAGTCGGTCGCTGAGGCAGTGTTTTCTCAACTGTTGCTGGCATAAATGTCCTCTTGCTTGCTTTGAATACGCACTCTAGTCGCGATGACACGGCGCGACTTTGCGCTCGGCTAAGCCAGTCCACCGACGAATGCACATAATCCACAGGCCGACCATCAGGTCGTAATCAGGGGAACCACATGGCAATCGACGTATATCTGCAAATGGACGGTATCAAAGGAGAGTCGCAGGACGAGAGGCACAAGGACTGGATCGAGTGCGAGACCGTGCATTGGGGCATACGGTAGTTGTCAACAAAGATGTCGCGTCAAGTCATGCGGCTTTTCTTAATTGCTCTGGCGGTTTCCGTTCCGGATTCAGCCAGACTTCATCGTTCAATTCCCAGTCCCGAGTAGCCCCACTCCAGCGCTCCGGATGGCGTTGCTTCGCAGCCTCGTAGATCTGCTTGCGGTGGTTCAGGATCGCCGCGTCCCTGCCGTCATGGCGC
>NZ_JBNDIK010000010.1:0-180183 GCF_050434365.1 Massilia sp. UYP32 | reverse complement strand
CGACAGCAAAACACCAATTCTGGCGCTCAAAGAATGGCAGAAAAAGCGCCCCGAATTATTTGTCAAACGGGTTTATGAACAGGCGGGACTTGACAAATAATGACCGTTGAGTTGGCGCATGCAACTCGGTAGATTCCCTTCCACCGTTTCAATCAATAAGTGGTAGTGATTGGTCATCTGGCAAAAACTGTGAATGACGCAATGATAGCGTTCGCAAACCTTCTCCAGAACGTCTAGCCAAATACGTCGATCGGCATCATCCCGAAAGATCGATGCGCGTCGGTTTCCGCGCGACGTCACATGGTAGAGCGCCCCAGGAAAATTAACTCTAAGTGGTCGTGTCATCCGATAACGGTACTGGATCGGCAACCACCAGCGCTGAGATCGCTCAGACTTCCAAGGAACCTTGATTACTGCTGAACTCGTGTCCAAATGTCAGACCTGACCCCGATGTTACCGTGACCCCGATGTTACCGATATTGATTAATGCTGAACCCGTGTCCAAATGTCAGACCTGACCCCGATGTTACCGATATTGCTGACCCCGATGTTACGTGCCCCCGGTGTTGCGATGTTAGTCGTTCAGGCCACCAAAACAAGGACATGGCATCGTATTTGCGCGACACGCCCGCATTTCGATTATTGAACACCTGGATTTTCGTTGACCGTTTTACCAAAAAACCGTGACATGGTGATCTACATCCATGCACGGCGCATGAATGGTGGATAGATCACTGGTCACGGAGGGATATCGTGGATTATGAATACAAGGTCAATGGCCAGACGGTTCGTTTGGCGGAAGATCCAGATCTGGTTGGCGTACGTTATCTGGAGCCGGCGCCGCATAGCCTGCGGGCGGCATTCTCCAGCAGTGTCGGGGCCGACGTTACCGAACGCATCGAAATCCCTAATGAAAAATTCACCTTACTGAAATCCCCGTCCGCGGCGCCCATGTCGGTGAGCCATGCCGTCAACGCGGCGGTCGGCAACCGGCCTGCCGGCGTTGCACGAACGACGCCCGTGTTCAAGCTGGGCGAAACCCGGGTGCTGGCCACAGACCGGATCCTGCTGGGCATGAAAGACCCGGCCACCCCCGTCAGCGGCTTGCTCAAGGACGTGAACTATGAATCGATCGCGCCACGCGGGTTCGGCGAGTACACGGTTACCCTGGCGCCCGATGTCGATCCGCTGGCGACGGTCCAGCAACTGGCGCCAAGCGAAGACCTGGCGTATATCGAGCCGGACTTCGTCAATCTGATGGTCAAGCCCGCGCTTGACGATGTCTCGGCCGATGCTGCCGCCCAGGGCGGCCCGGGCAGCGAGCGCGCCTACGCCGCGCGGCAATACGCGATACAGCTGACCGCCGCCGACCAGGCCTGGAAGCTGGTTCAGGGAAATCTCGCAATCAAGATCGCCGTGCTGGACGACGGCATCGATACCCGGCATCTCGACCTGCGCCAATCGGTCATCGCCGGCTACGACGCCTGCGACAAGGACAATTTTCAGGAGCCCAATCCTGGGACGGCCATGGGACGGCGTGCGCAGGTCTTGCCGCGGCGGTTCCCAGCAGCACCGATGGCGTCCGCGGGATCGGTGGCGGCTGCTCGATCATGGCGGTCCGGATCGCCTATTCCGACCGGCCGCGCGGCGTCTGGACCACCAGCCCCGGCCAGATCGCCGAGGCGGTCGACTGGTGCTGGCAAAACGGCGCCTCGGTCCTGAGCAATAGCTGGAGCGACACATCCGCGTCCAGCGCCGTCATCGCCGCTTTTGGACGTGCACTGACGCTTGGTCGCGGCGGCAAGGGCTGCGTTGTCGTCGTCGCGGCGGGCAACAGGCCAGGACCGGTCGGTTTTCCAAGCAACCTCCCCGGTGTGATCTGCGTGGCCGCATCCACGCCGAAAGATGAACCGAAGACGCCCTCCAGCGACGATGGAGAAAACTGGTGGGGCTCCAGTTACGGCCCTGAAGTACTGGTCGCCGCCCCTGGGGTCAAGAACTATACGACCGACATCACCGGGCCGGCCGGCTACAACCCCGGCGGCGATTACTATCCCGGCTTCAATGGCACCTCGTCCGCCACGCCGCTGGTCGCCGGGGCTTGCGCCCTGGTGCTGAGCGCCAACCCCACGCTGTCCGGCGCCCAGGTGACGGCCATCATCGCGCAGAGCGCCGACAAGGTCGGCTCGGTGTCCTATGTCGATGGACGCAACGACCAGATGGGCTATGGCCGCCTGAACGTGCTGAAAGCGGTGCAGCTGGCAATAACGTCGTAACGGCCCGGGCATCCACGACCCGAGCGGAAACACATTAACCCCGGACCGGTACGGAGGCGCCACCATGAAAACGCTGGTCACGACCCTGGGCGCGGTAGCCAGCCTGTGCGGCTGCGCCAGCTCGCTGCATATTTACGATGCGGGCAACAGGCAGGCGCCGGGCGTTCCGTTCAGGACGCACGAAACCTATGTCAAGACAGGGACGCATGACAAGGCGAGCGACGGCGGAAACTGCGAGCCGGCGCAATTCGTTACCAGCGCCACCCTGGCGACCGGGGCCTTGTACTACGCCAAGGTCGTCCCCGCCCAATTCGCCAAGACGGAATTCCACGTCAAGTATGGCGACAGCGGGGCGATCAGCGAGATCAGCCTCGGCACGGAGCCCTCCGCCGAAGCCCTGACCGCGGCCAAGGAATTCGTCCAGACCGTCATCCCGCTCGGACCGGCTGCGGGAGCCAGTCCCGCGGCGGCGCGCGCGCCGGCGAAGGCCTGCGATGCCGGCGAGCGCGACGTCAAGTTCATCCGTCTCGACGACTTCATCCAGGGCAGCCGATAAGGGGTTCAGGGCGCGCTATTTGCGCGCAGCACCGGATACAGGTTCAGGCGCTCGTCATACGACGAATGGCGCTTGGCGAAGAACTCCAGGCGCGCCTGCGGATTCTTGGCGAAGGCCGGATCGCTGTCCAGGCGCTCCTGGAAGGCCTTGGCCACGGCCGGGTCGGCCGCCATCTGCTCGCGCGCGACCTCCTCGGCCACGTAGTCCTCCATGTATTCCTTGCGCTCGAAGGCGGTGTTGAACGTGCCCCAGGCCAGCAGCGAATCCGGCGCCTGCGGCTCCAGCATCGCCACCACCAGGCGCGCCTTCGGCTGCGCGATCGGCACGAACAGCGAGCCTGCCGCGACCGGACGGGCTTCCGCCTTCCACTTGCCTTCCACCGTCAGGCGCTGGTGGCCTTCGACGGAAGCGGCGGCCAGGGTTGCCTTGTCGGCGCGGAAGGACTGGAGCTGGAGGTCTTCCTTCGTCTTGTCCAGCTTGCGGAACTCGACGCCGTGCTGGCGCAGCTTCTCGCCCACGATCGCGGCGTAGGCGGCGGGCACGATGTAACCGGCGCGCGGCGCGGTGACCTGGAAGTCGGCCACGATGTCCTGCCACAGCGGCACGCGCCATACCTGTGGCTTGGTTTCGTCGTAGCGTGTCATCAGGGCGCCCGAGACTTCCGACGGCGTGCGGGTGTAGGCGTAGCCGTTGAACTCGACCATCTCCTTCTTGTCGGAAGCCTTGTACGACAGCGCCACCGGCTGGTTGCCCAGCTTGGCGGCGCGCGCGTCGGCCGCATAGGCGGCCTGCTGCCATTGCTTGCCGTGCTGCGCCACCTGGTCGAGCACCGACACCACGGTGTTGCGGGTGATGCGCACGCGCACCGGATATTCCTTCCACGAGTGGGTTTCGACCAGCATCGCCATGCGGTTGCGCAGCTGGAAGTAGCCGGTCGAGAAGCGCGGATCGGACACGCCGTCCATGAAGCCCGACATCGGATCGTCATGCTTCACGAAGGACATGTAATAGGACTGCGGCGTCGAGCCTTCCCTGGCGATGTCCTTGATCACGTTGGTGCGGAGCAGCAGGCCGGCCTTGCGGAATTCCGGGTCGCCCGAATACACCGGCTCGACCTGGATCGAGATATCGTGCTGGAACTTGGCGCCGTTGGTCGCGTGCAGGTCGACGTAGACCAGTGGATCCCAGGCGTTCACCAGCGCCAGCATGGCCTGCATCTCGGGCGCGTCGGCCTTCAGGTAGTCGCGGTTCAGGTTGTAGTTCTGGGCGGTGGTGCGCCAGCCCATCTCGACCGGGCCGCGCTGGTTCGGGCGGTTCCACTTGCCGAAGCGCTCGTGGCCGTCGACATTGAATACCGGGACGAAGATGAACACCTGCTTGTCGAGCGCGCCCTTGGCCGCGCGGCCTTCAAGCAGCTCGCGCAGCGCCAGGAAGCCGGCGTCCTTGCCGTCGATCTCGCCGGCGTGGATGCCGCCCTGCATCAGGGTCACCGGCAGGCCCTGCTGTTTCGCCGCCTGCGGGGTGAACACGCCCTTGCCGTTCACCACCAGCGCCTTCATCGGGCGGCCTTCCGGCGTGACGCCGAAATCGATGCACCTCACCTGCTTCGGATACGCCTGCTGGAATGCTGAGCACAGCGCGATCGTCTCGTCGTAGCGGCCGGTGGCGGTGAAGCCCGAGCGTTCGGATACGGTGGTCAGGTCGGGTGCAGCGTGGGAAAGAGGGATAGCCGATAACAGGGCCAGCAGTAACGCAGAACGGATCATCGAAAAGCTCCGGCAAGGACAGAAGGAAGCCGACGATTATAGACGTGTTCTTAGCGCAACAGTTCAACCCTGGAAACACGACGGGCGGACGGCATGCGGCGCCGCCCACCCGTCAATACAGGCTTTTTGCTCAGCGCGGTGGCGCGCCCGGCGTGGTGTGGATCGAGATCTCCTTGACCTCCGGCCGCACGATCCGCATCGGCACGACGCGCGCCCTGGCCGTGGTCGAGACAGGACAAGCGCCATTCGCGCGGTAAGCCAGGGCTGTGGCCAGCAAGCCTTCGTTCTGGTCTCCCACCGGCCGCGACAGGTCGTCGCTCGCCTGGCAGGTCGGCGTAAAGCCGTCGGTGAAGTCGCCGAAGCCCTTGTGGTTCACGCCCTGGAACTCGATCGAGAAATAGGTCGTGCCACAGTTCGGCACCGGCGTGAAGCCGTAGGGCTTGCCGCAGGTGGTGCCGCCGATCTGGATCACTTCGATGTCGGCGCCGCGCAGGCCGTTGATCACCGATTCGCTGGCCGAGCAGGTGCCCGGGGTGCTGAGCACGGTCACCCGTTTCAGGCCCAGGGTGGGCAGCGGCGTGCCGGTGCGTAGCGGGTTGCTCGAGGAGAAGCCCCAGGCGGTCGAGCGGAACATGATCGGCTGGTAGGCCGGCGTCTTGTCGTTGTAGCGGGATTGCTCGAACACCTTGCCGCTCGTCGACGCGGGGCCGGCGATCATATAGGCCAGCTGGCTGGCGACGTACAGCAGGCCGCCGCCGTTGTAGCGCACGTCGAGCACCAGGTCGTTGACGCCGGCCTGCTGGAAGGTGACGAAGGCATCGTACAGCTGTTTCTCGGACACGGCGTTGAAGCTGTCGAAGGTCAGGTAGCCGACCTTGCCGCTGGCGGTCTCGATCACCTTGACGTTCTTCACCGGCGCCAGCACGACCTCGGCCCCGGCCAGCGTCGCCTCATAGGCCACACCGGCGCGCTGCAGGGTGAAGCGGTGGGTGGTCCCGGCGGACGCCGGGAACAGCCCGGCATTGATCCGGTCGACCGAGGCTTCATCGTCGGCATTGACGAAGTCGACGCCATCGACCTTGAGCAGCATGTCGCCGCGCAGCAGGCCGGCCGCGGCTGCGGGCGAACCCGGCTCGACCGCCGTGATCAGCCAGGTGCGCGGCGCCAGGCCATCGGCGTTGCGGCTCCAGGTGATGCCATAGCCCAGGTCGATGCCCTGGGTCTGCATCGCCTCCCACTCGGCGGTCGGATAGGTGAAGTGATAACGGTCCTTCGGCTTGCCGCTTGCGGTCAATGCCGGCGTCTTGAGCACCGCGAAATAGTCGAGCGCGCTCGTGAAGTCGGCCATCTTGTAGGTGTTCGGGATCTCGTCGTACCAGAGGTAGTACTGGTTGGCCCAGGCGCGCAGGAATTTCAGTTCGTCGAGCAGGGTGCCCTGCACGTCGGGATAGGATTTGCCGCTCGCATCCAGTCCTGTGCGCGGGACGGCGCACTTGTTCCAGTAGCTGCCGTAGGCGTCGCCCAGCAGGTTCGGGTTCAGGTCTTCCGGCGACGGCTGGGTGGCGACCGGGGGTGTCGGGACCGGCGTGGGCGCCGGCGCAGGCTGTTGCGCCACCGGCCCAGGCGCGCCGACACTCGGCGAACCGCCGCCACCGCCGCACCCGGCGAGGACGAGCAGCGCGGCGAGCGCGCTGGGAATCAGACGCAGAGGAGAGGTCTTGCGGAAGGTAGATGGCGTGCTCATGCGCCGATTATAGACGCGCCATTCGCTCGGAATACCACCAACTGTCACAATTGAGGCTAGCGGACAACGACTAATATCAAGTAAATAAAGATCGGCAGCGTGGACGGCTCGGCCGTCCACGCACTCCGCCAATCAAGCCGCCCGTGGCGTCACGTCCGGCGCATGAAACGCCGCCACCAGCGCCGCCTCTTTCTCCCTGGCCGCCTTCAGGTGACGCTCCTTCACGTGACCGTAGCCGCGGATGTCTTCCGGGATGCTGGCGATCGCCACCGCTTGCGCCAGCTTGTCCTCCGTCAGCTTCGGCAGCAATGCCGTCACCGTCTCGCGGTATTGCTTGACCAGGGCGCGCTCCATCCTGCGCTCGGCCGTGTAGCCGAACACGTCGAAGGCGGTGCCGCGCAAGCCCTTGAGCTTCGCCAGCACGCCGAAGGCGCTCATCATCCACGGGCCGTACTCGCGCTTGATGGCGCGGCCTTCCTTGTCGTGCCTGGCCATCAATGGCGGCGCCAGGTGGAACTTCAGCCTGGTGTCGCCTTCGAACATGGCGCCGATCTTCTCGCGGAAGGCCGGGTCGGTGTGCAGGCGCGCGACCTCGTACTCGTCCTTGTAGGCCATCAGCTTGTAGTAGTAGCGCGCCACGGCTTCGGTCAGGCGCGTGCCCTTGCCGAGCCTTTCTTCCTGCGCGCGCACCTGGTCCACAAAAGCCTTGTACTGGCCGGCATAGGCCGCGTCCTGGTAGGCGGTCAGCAGCTCGATGCGGCGGCTGACGATGTCGTCCAGGGTCTGGATGCGCTTGAACTCGACCACCTTCGACGGCAAGGCGGCGCGGCTCACGGCGGCCAGGTCGTGCGCGGCGCTGCGGCCCCAGTTGAAGGCCGCCTTGTTGAAGGCGACCGACACGCCGTTCAGTTCGATCGCCTTGAGCAGCGAGTTTTCCTGCAGCGGCACATGGCCCTTCTGGAAGGCATAGCCGAGCATGAACATATTGGTGGCGATCGCGTCGCCCAGCAGGGCGGTGGCAATCTGGCCGGCGTCGATGAAGTCGACGTTGTCCTTGCCGCAGGCTTGCTGGATGGCGCCGCGCGAACCCTCGGCCGGGAATTGCCAGTCCGGGTTCTTGACGAAGGCCGCGGTGGTCGCACCGCTGGCGTTGACCGCGGCCCAGGTGCGGCCCTCGCCCATGCGGCTCAGGGCGTCGCGGCTGGCGGTGACGATCTGGTCGCAGCCGATCACCAGGTCGGCGCTGCCGGTGCCGACGCGGGTCGAGTGCAGGTCAAGCTGGCGTTCGGCCAGGCGCACGTGCGACATCACCGGACCGCCCTTCTGGGCCAGGCCGCTCTGGTCGAGCACGATGGCGCCCTTGCCTTCGACGTGGGCCGCCACGGCCAGGATCTGGCCCACGGTCACCACGCCGGTGCCGCCGACGCCGGCCACCAGGATGCCATACGGCGTCTCGACCGACGGAATGACCGGCAGCGGCAAGCTTGGCGGCGCCGCCTCGGCGCTCGATGATTTCTTTGGCTTCTTGAGCCCGCCGCCTTCGACGGTGACGAAGCTCGGGCAAAAGCCCGACACGCAAGAAAAGTCCTTGTTGCACGAGGACTGGTTGATCTGGCGCTTGCGGCCCAGTTCGGTTTCCAGCGGCTCGACCGACAGGCAGTTCGACTGCACCGAGCAGTCGCCGCAGCCTTCGCACACGGCTTCGTTGATCACGACGCGCTTGGCCGGGTCGGGGAACTCGCCCTTTTTCCTCCGGCGGCGCTTCTCGGACGCGCAGGTCTGGTCGTAGATCACGGCCGACACGCCCGGCATTTCGCGCAGCTCGCGCTGCACGTCCATCAGCTCGGAGCGGTGGCGCACCGTGGTGCCCGGCGCCCAGGCATAGTCGCTCGGGTATTTATCGGGTTCGTCGGTGACGACGATGATCGGCTTGACGCCCTCGGCCGCGATCTGGCGGCTGATCATGCCCGGGTCGAGCGGGCCGTCGACGTTCTGGCCGCCGGTCATCGCGACCGCGTCGTTGTACAGGATCTTATAGGTGATGTTGACCTTGGCCGCCACCGCGGCGCGGATCGCCAGGATGCCCGAGTGGAAGTAGGTGCCGTCGCCCAGGTTCACGAACACGTGCTTCTCGTCGGTGAACGGGGCCTGGCCGATCCAGGTCGTGCCTTCCGCGCCCATGTGCGTGAAGGTCGACGTTTCGCGGTCCATCCACAACACCATATAGTGGCATCCGATGCCGGCCATGGCGCGCGAGCCTTCCGGCACCTTGGTCGAGCTGTTATGCGGGCAGCCCGAGCAGAAGTACGGAATACGGTCGGTCTGCGGATTCGGTTTCGCCGGAATGTTCTTGAGCACCAGTTCCTTCGCTTCCAGGAAGGCGATGCGTTCCTTGACCCGCTCGGCGACCGGGTGGCCGGCGCAGTAGTGCGAGATGCGCGAGGCGATGGCGCGCGCGATCTGGGCCGGATTGAGCTCATAGGTCGCCGGCAGCAGCCAGTCGCCGTGGCCCATGCGGTTCTTGTTGCTCCATTCGCCGGTATCGTCGAACTTGCCGACCACGCGCGGACGCTCGCCGTCCGGCAGGTTGTACAACTCTTCCTTGAGCGCGTATTCCATCACCTGGCGCTTTTCTTCGACCACCAGGATCTCGTCGAGGCCGCGCGCGAACTCGTGCACGCCTTCGGCCTCGAGCGGCCAGGTCATGCCGACTTTATACAGGCGAAGGCCGATGTCGCGCGCGGCCTGCTCGTCGATGCCGAGGTCGGCCAGCGCCTGGCGCGTGTCCAGATAGCTCTTGCCGGCGGTGATGATGCCGATCTTCGGCCGCGGGCTGTCCCAGATGATGCGGTTGAGTTTATTGGCGCGCGCATACGCCAGCGCGGCATACCATTTGTGGTTGTTCATCCGCACTTCCTGGTCCAGCACGGCGTCCGGCCAGCGGATGTTCAGGCCATCGGGCGGCAGCTGGAAGTCGGTCGGCGTGACGATCTGCACGCGGTCCGGGTCGAGGTCGACCACGGCGCCCGATTCGATGATGTCGGTCACGCACTTCATCGACACCCACAGGCCGGTGTAGCGGCTCATGGCCCAGGCGTGCAGGCCGAAGTCGAGGTATTCCTGGACCGAGGATGGGTACAGCACCGGGATGCCGCAGTGGGTCAGGATGTGGTCGGACTGGTGCGCGGTGGACGAGGATTTCGCGGCATGGTCGTCGCCGGCCAGCACCAGCACGCCGCCATGCTTCGCGGAGCCGGCGTTGTTGCCGTGCTTGAACACGTCGCCGCAGCGGTCGACGCCCGGGCCCTTGCCGTACCACATGGCGAACACGCCGTCGTACTTCGCGTCCTTGTACAGGTTGGTCTGCTGGGTGCCCCAGACGGCGGTCGCCGCCAGGTCTTCGTTCATGCCCGGGTGGAACTTGACGTGGTGGGCGTCGAGGTGTTTCTTCGCCTTCATGGCGGTCTGGTCGACGGCGGTGACCGGCGAGCCGCGGTAGCCGGTGATGTAGCCGGCGGTGTTCAGGCCGGCCTTCAGGTCGCGCTCGCGCTGCAGCATCGGCAGGCGGATCAGGGCCTGGGTGCCGGTCATGAAGGCGCGGCCGCGCTCGAGCGTCCATTTGTCGTCGAGCGTGATGTCCTGTTGCGGTTGGGCGGGCTGACCGGGCTGCGAAGGCGCGGGCGGGGATGACTCCGGCGGCGCCAGGTGGGCGCGGTCCGTGGGTGCGTTCATGGTGTCTCCAAGATTCTCATGGCGGATACGTCGCGGCGCATTTCCTGCATCTCGCTGACCGTATGTGAGCCAGTATAGTCCTGCCCCCCAAGCATTAAATTCCAAACAATTCCCCCGTCTTCTTGAATTGCGCAATAAAATTGCCATACAAAAGTCTGCAATGGGGTGGGTATGTCAAAGATTGAGCTGGATAAAACAGACCGCAAGATTCTGGAAATCTTGCAAAGCGATGGCCGGCTGTCGAACCAGGACGTGGCCGAAAGGGTAAACTTGTCGCCCTCGCCCTGCCTGCGTCGCATCAAACGCCTGGAAGAAGCAGGTGTCATCCGCCAGTACGTGGCGCTGCTCGACCCGGACAAGATCGGCCTTGGGCTATTGGCGTATGTGAATGTGCGGCTGGAAAAGCACAGCGAGGTGGCGAGCGCCACCCGCCAGCCGGGCTTGCCGGCGACGTCGCCGCGCAACGATTTCGCGGTGTCAGTGGGCACCTGGCCCGAGGTCGTGGCCTGCTATGCGATGACCGGCGACATGGATTTCCTGCTGCGCGTGCACGTCGAAGACATGGACCACTTCTCGCGCTTCATGATGGGCACCCTGCTCAAGCATCCGGCGGTGCTGGACGTGAAGTCGAGCTTTGCGCTGCAGCGCATCAAGGAAACGACGGCGATGCCGTTGGTGTGAGCTATTTTTTCGGTGTAAAAAATTTCACCGCCGCGCGGGCATTGGCCTTGACCGTGTAATCGATCGCCGCGAACTGCTCTTCCAGCGCCTCGGCCATCACGCTGCCCGGGCTGGGCGGCGGCAGTTCGAGGTGGGCGTCGGCCTCGCCGTACTCGCGCTTGATGCGCATGCCGGCCTTTTTGGCGATGTGCATCATGGTCTGGTTCGAGGTCAGGCATTGCATATACAGGGTGTCGACGTCGGAGTTGCGGCAGTGGATCGCCGCGCGCTGGAACAGGCGCGTGCCCACGCCCTGGCCGCGCGCCGACTTCGACACCGAGACGCCGAACTCGGCCACCTGCTGCTTGGTCGTCGACTTGCGCCCGTCGGCCGAGGCGAAGGCAAGATGGCCCATCCCGACCAGCTGGAACACGTTGTTGACCACGCCGAACAAGATGTCGCGCGAGAAATCGATCTTCGCGACGTAGGCCGCGATCTGTTCGTCCGGGATCATGCTGCCGAAGCGCAGCAGGCGGTCATTGCTGTCCAGCGCCAGCAGATGGCGCAGCACGCGACGGCGGTCGCGTTCGCCCAGTTCCTTGACCAGCACCGGCGGCTGGCCCTTCTTGCCTCTCAGGCCCTGGATCCAGCGGCGTAAGGGATTGTCCAGCATCTCGATACCTTCACGTACTGCAACATTCGGATTCTAGCCGATCGGGTCGGCATTGGCGGCGCGATCGGTATTGTCGCGCGCGGCGCCTTCCAGCGCCAGTCCCGCAGGATGGTCCAGGCCCAGCCATTGCGATTGCGGACTGACCACGAACCGCCCCTTCCCGGCCTGCTTGGCCGCGTACATGGCCTTGTCGGCGTCCGCCAGCAGCGCTTCCTGCCCACGCGCGGCGCCCGCCTGGCCGCGCGCGCTGGCGATGCCGATGCTGGCCGAGATCGTCACCGCGTGGCCATCGGCCTCGGTGATCGATTCGATTTCGGCCAGGGCCAGGCGCGCCACGCGCAGCGCGCCGGCCTCGGAGGCCACGTCTTCGAGCAGGATCACGAATTCGTCGCCGCCCAGGCGCGCCAGCGCGTCCTCGGCGCGCAGCTTGGCCTGCACCCGGCGCGCGACCATCTGCAGCACCAGGTCGCCGGCGGCATGGCCCCAGGTATCGTTGACCGCCTTGAAACCGTCCAGGTCGATGAACATCAGCACCACCACGCTGTCGCGGCGGTCGGCGCGCGCCAGCGCCCGCTCCAGCAGGCGGGTCAGCTGGCGATAGTTGATCAGGCCGGTCAGGCTGTCATGCTGGGCCAGGCGCTCGAGCTGGCGCGACTGCGCTTCGAGCTCGGCGGTGCGCTCGGCCACGCGCTGTTCCAGCGTCTCGTTGGCCGACTGCAGGCGGCGGTTGACCACGCCGATGATGCGGTAGCTGCGGCGCAGCCGCGCGCCGGCGTACACCAGCAGCACCATCAGCACGGCGCTGTAGGCGAACAGGTAGCCGCGAAAGCGCTGGCGCTCCAGCAGCACGGCGTCGAAGGAACGGTCGAACTCGCGCTCCAGGCGGTCGAGCGCGGCGGCGCTGCCGGCGGCGGCGATCTGCGCCTCGAGCAGGTTTTCCAGCGGACGCTTTTCCAGGATCACGCGGCAGCTGGCGATCACGGCATCCATCTTGTCGTTCACGGCCGGCGAGAACGCGATCTGCTGGGCCGCCACGTCGCCCAGGATTTCGTCGATGCGCGCCGCCAGCGCCGGGCTCGGCGCGATGTTGTAACGCAGGGTCTCGGTCAGCAGCGCGTTCAGGGTGGTGTCGAGCCGCACCACGATGCGGCCCGGCGCCAGCGCGCCTTCGATGCCCGAAATCTCGGTCTTGAGGTCGGCCACGGCCGGCGGCATGTGCAGCAGCGCCGCGCGCAGCGGCGGATTGTGCTTGGCGAACTGGGCAACCAGCTGCTCCTTGCCCTGCAGCGCCTCCTGCAACTCGGCGTAGGCGGACTGGGCGTCGCTATCGCCGGTGAGCGGCAGGGTGTCGCCCAGGCGCGCCATCAGGTCGTGCATGCGCGGCAGTTGCGAAGCGAGGTCGAGCGGCGTGGCGGCGCGTCCCGTATGCGCGCGCAGGATGTTGGCATCCCATTCGGCGTCGAGCTTTTCGAGCTCGCGCAGGTTCAGCATGACACTGTTGCGGATTTCCGGGTCCACCGTCTCGGTGCGGACATAGAGAAACACCAGCACCGCGCTCATGAAGATGACCGCCAGGCTTGCCAGAAGCACACGACGGCGCCGGCACCAACTTGCAACACGCCGTGCCAGCAAGGTGAACATCGTTTTTCTCCAACGCAACAATTTACAGTTACTGAAGGATAGCAAAACGTTTGGCCGCACCGCACGAACCGTGTAACTACATGTAACCAAACCCTGTCAATACATGTGAATTAGTTGTCTTGATGCAACACTTGCCGGACGGCTTCGACGCGCGCAGCATGCACGGCCCCCGGAATCTCCGTCTTGCGCTCGGCGTGGCGGGCCGCGACCTCGCCGGCGTTGACGGCGCGCGCCGCGTCCAGCGCGCGCGCCAGGTGCGGTCCCTGGGGCCGCTCGCCTTCCCCGCAACCGGCCGCCAGCAGCATCTGGGCGAAGCGCTCCGGCTTACGGAAGGCGTCGCAGCGTTCGAACAGCGTGACGATGGCGTCGGCGGGCAGCGCCAGCGCCCGCCCGACCTCGTCCTGCTCGCGCGCCGTCATCACGGCCAGGTCGCGGCACTCGTTGGGCACCTTGAGGCGCTTGCACACGGCCTGGATCGGCTCGACGGCCGCCAGAGTGCGCATCAGCACCGCGAAGCGCACTTCCAGCGGGTGGCCGAGTGTGGCGGCGCGGTCGATCGTGCGCAGCGCCGGCTCGTTCCACAGCGCGTCCAGTTCGGGCAGGATGCGCGCCAGCGCGCCGCAGTCGCGCAGCACCTCGAGCATGCGCGACGGCTGGCGCTCCATCAGGCCGCGCGCCAGCTCCTGCCAGACGCGCTCGGGCACCAGGGCGTCGACCTCGCCCTCGTCGACCATGCGGCGCATCAGGGCGTTGGTGCTGTCCGCCACCGTGAAGTCGGGCAGGCGCGCGGCGAAGCGGGCGATGCGCAGGATCCGCACCGGGTCTTCGGCGAAGGCATCGGACACGTGGCGGAACAGGCGCGCCTGCAGGTCTTGCCGGCCGTTGTGCGGGTCGACGATGCTGCCGTCCTCGGCCTGCGCCATGGCGTTGATGGTCAGGTCGCGCCGCACGAGGTCCTGCTCCAGGGTGACGTCGGGCGCGGCGTGGAACACGAAGCCGTGGTAACCGGGCGCGGTCTTGCGCTCGGTGCGCGCCAGCGCGTATTCCTCTTGCGTTTGCGGATGCAGGAAGACCGGGAAATCCTTGCCGACGGCGCGAAAACCGGCCTTGATCATCTGCTCGGGAGTGGCGCCGACCACCACGTGGTCATGGTCCTTCACGGGCAGGCCCAGCAGGGCGTCGCGCACGGCGCCGCCGACGATATAACTGCGCATCGTCATTCGCCCGGCAGATCGGCGTCGTGCAGCGGGGTCGGATCGGTCTCGGCCATGGCTTCATTCACCCAGCGCGCCACCGCCGGGTGGGCCAGCACGCGGTCGCAATAGGCCTGCAATGCCGGGGCCAGCGCCACGCCATAGGTCTTGAAGCGGCACACCACCGGCGCATAGAAGGCGTCGGCGATCGAGAACTCGCCGAACAGGTACTGGTGGTGGCCGAAGCGCGACAGGCAGTCTTCCCAGATCTCGCAGATGCGGCCGATGTCGGCCTGGGCGCCGGGCGTGCGTCCGCGGCCCGGCAGGCGCGCCTGGATGTTCATCGGCATGCTGTTACGCAGCTCGCCGAAGCCGGAGTGCATCTCGGCCACGATCGAGCGCGCCAGCGCGCGCGCGGCCACGTCTTGCGGCCACAGATGTTTATCGGGGAACTGCTCGGCCAGGTACTCGACGATCGCCAGGCTGTCCCAGACCGTCATGTCGCCCGACATCAAGACCGGCACCCGTCCCGCGTGCGAGTAGCGCGCGATCTCGTTGGCGGTGTCGGGCTGGTCGAGCAGGACTTTCACTTCGGTGAATGGAATGCCGAAGGCGACCGCCGCGACCCAGGGCCGCATCGACCACGAGGACAGGTTCTTGTTGCCGATGATGAGGGTTAAACCGGGGTGTCGGGTTGCGTCGAGCGTGCGGGCAAGGATGGGGTCGCGTTCGATGGTCTGCATGGTTTGTCGTTTATTTTTCAGCGCCCGGCATGGGTGCGATAGGCGTCGAGGCGGTCGTGCCGGTTGAGGTAGTGCGGCGCGGCCGACTCGATCGCCGTGAGCTTGATCCCGAGCGACTCGGCTGTCAAGGCATGGGTGTCGGCGGCCACGACATTGTCGACCAGCATCGAATCGAGGTTGTCGCGGCTGACGAGGGGATCCCCCGGCAACAGCTCGAACAGCCGCGCCTGCAGGCGCGCCGCCCAGTCGGGCAAGCCCAGCACCGGACGCTCGCGGCCGGCGAAGCGGCCCGCCAGCCGCACCAGCTGGCCCAGGGTGTACACGGCCGGGCCGCCCAGCTCGATCGTGGCGTCGCGCAGGTCGGGCCGGGCCAGGGCGATCGAAAAGGCGGCGGCGACGTCGCCCACGTACACCGGCTGGAAGCGCGCGCGGCTGGCCGCCAGCGGCACCAGCGGCAGGTGGCGCTGCAGGCGCGCGAACATGGTCAGGAAGTGGTCGCCGGGACCGAACACCACCGAGGGACGGAACACGGTGGCCGCGACCGTCGGCTGGCTGCGCGCGGCCAGTTCGCCGTCGGACTTGGAGCGGCCATACATCGAGGAGCTGGAAGCGCTGGCGCCGAGCGCGCTCATGTGCAGGTAGCGCGGCACGCCCACGTCGGCGCAGGCGGCGGCGATGCGGCGCGGCAGCTCCACGTGCAGGTGGCGGAAACCCTCGCCATAGGGCCGGCCGTGGCCGCCATGCAGCACGCCGACCAGGTTGATCACGGCGTCGCGCCCGGCCAGCAGCTTGCGCAACACGGCGTCGTCGTGGATATTGGCCACCTCGACGTCGACGCCCGGCAGCATGGTCAATTGCTTCGCGCTTTCGTAGTGGCGTACGGGCACCAGCACGCCCACGCCGTCGTCGGACAGCCGCGCGGCCAGGTGCTGGCCGATGAAGCCGGTGCCGCCGATCAGCACCACGTTCGGTGGCCGCACGCTCACGCTCGTCCTCCCCGGCTCAGTCCAGGACCGAAGCGCTGCCCGGGCGCGGGCTGATCGTGCCCAGGCGCGCCTTCAGCGATTGCGGCTTGCCCTCGAAGATCGAGGCATAGTTGGTGGCATTGGCCATGACGTTGCGGACATAGCCGCGCGTCTCGGTGAAGGGGATGGTCTCGACGAAGATCGCGCCTTCCATCGGCGCGTCGAGCCGGCCGCGCCAGGTGCGGGATCGGCCCGGGCCGGCGTTGTAGGCCGCCGTGGCCAGCACCTGCGAGCCTTCGAAGTTCTCGAGCACCATATTCATGTAGTTGGCGCCGAGCGTGATATTCGTATGCAGGTCGTTGAGCATGGTGTGCACGAAGTTATCCAGGCCAATCTTGGCCGCCACCCACTTGCCGGTGGCGGGCATCACCTGCATCAGGCCCGAGGCGCCGACGCCGGAACGGGCGTCGCGGATGAAGCGCGACTCTTGCCGGATGAGGCCATACACCCAGGCTTTATCGAGGCTCAGGCCCTGGGCGGTGGGCTTGAGGACCTCGAGATGGGGCGCCGGGAAGCGCTGGTCGTAGCTCAGCTCGGTGCGTGTGCGCAGCGAGGTCTCGACCATGCGGTCGAGGTGCTCGTTGCGGCGCGCCAGCTCGGCGGCGGCCAGCAGCTGACGTTCAGACAGCCCGCGCAAGCCCCAGTTCCATTCACGGTTGCCTTCCGCGCGCAGGCTCAAACGGTAAAATTTCAGCGCCCGCTGCAGGCTCGCATTATTGGTCGCCTGCGACAGTTCCGGCGCCGTGATCGGCGCCACCGGTGGCGGCGCGACGATCTGGTTGCCCAGCTCTTCATGCGCCAGCTGGGTATAGAAGGTGGTCTGGGCGGCGATGCCCTGCCACAACGCGCGCGCCTCTTGCGTGCGGCCTTCGGCCTGCAGGGCGCGGCCCAGCCAGTAGATCCAGGTCGACTCGGCGCGCAGGTTCGGCGGCATCGCCTCGATGGTGGCGCGCACTTGTTTCCAGTCGCCGCGGCGCAGCGCCATGCGCGTCTTCCACTGCATCTGGAATTCGGTGAGCGTGGCGCCCTTGGCGCGGTCCCAGTAGCCGTGCGCCTCGGGCGCCAGCGCGATCGAGGCCGCCAGCGCCACGCTGGCCCAGCCGATGGCGCGCTCTTCGCTGGAGAGTTGCGGCCCGTTCTTTTCCAGGCTCGCGACGGCGATCTTGAGCGTGGTGCGCGCCATGCGGCCGACCGCCACCAGGTAGAGCTCACGTTCGGCGCGGGTCTTGCCGACGCCGCGCGCCAGCGCCACCGCCGGCAGGTCGACCGCCTGGGCGGCGCGCGTTTCGGGCAGGCCCAGCAGCACGGCGACGCGGCGCGCGGGCCCGGTGGTATTGTCCAGGCCGGCAATACGCAGCTGCCACAGCAGGTCGGCCTGGGTGAACTGGCCGTTGCCGGCCAGTTGCGCGATCAGGCCGCTGCAGGCGTCGCCATAGCCGGCTGGCGTTTTCAACAAGGCGCGCGCTTCGTCGGCCACCCGCTCGCCGCGTTCGGCGCGCGCCAGCAAGGCGTAGCAGCGGATCTGCAGGCTGCCGGTCCCGGCCAGCGCGCCGGCTTCGCGCTCGAAGGTATTCCATTCGCGCCGCTTGCCCAGTTCCAGCAGCCACTCGGCGCGCAGCTGCTCGGCCACCGCCGTGCCGTCGTGCCGGCGCAGCACCTGCAGCACCTCATCCTGGATGGCATCGCGCAAGCGCGGTTTCAGACGATAATAGTCGACGTAGGATGCCAGCGAGTAATTCGACGGCAGGCGCGAGGCGATCGCATTGACGCGCGCGCCGTCGTTCTGGCGCGCCGCTTCGCGCAGCAGCAAGAAATTGTCGTCATCGGCGCGGCTGTCGGCCACCAGCGCCGGCCCGGCAGCGGGAACGCCCACGGTGCCGGCGCCGGGAACGGACGGCGCACCGGCCGGGATGGGCGGCAGCGCCACGTCGGGCGCGGGTGCATCGGGGTCTTCCTGGGCCATCACACCTGCAGGCAGTGCGCAGGACAGAACAAGGGCAATAGCGGCCGGCCACAAGCCGGCTGACAATTTCGATTGAAACATCCACAACTCTCACATTACGCTGCATTGAAACCATGACCGGCGATCAAAGAATACCACGCGCCTCCGCGCCTCCACCAGACACGGCAGCGAGCAAACTTGCCCAGCAACAGGACAAGGCACTGTTGCGCAACACACTCAAGGCGCTGCGGCGCGCGATCGATCCGGCCACCAGACACGCCTGGGACGACCGCATCGGCGCGCGGGTGATTGCCTGGTGCCGGGCGCATTCCCACGAAACGCTGGGCGTGTACTGGCCGCTGGCCGGCGAACCGGACTTGCGTCCAGCCTACGCGGAATTGGCTCAAGCAGGCGTACGGCTGGCATTGCCGGTGGTGGTCGAACGCGATGCGCCGTTGGGATTCGCCGAGTGGCTGCCTGGTGAACCGACGGTGACGGACCGGCTGGGCGTGGCGGTGCCGGCCGAGCTGCGGATGGTCGAACGGCCACCGGCTTTGCTGGTGCCCTGCCTGGGCTTCAATGCTTTAGGGTATCGGGTGGGATATGGCGGGGGGTTTTATGACCGCACGCTGGCGCCGGAGCCGAGGCCGGCGACGGTGGGGATCGCGTATGGATGCCAGCGGGTGGAATTCGCGGGCGACGCCCACGACATACCATTGGATGGCGTGATTACCGAAGAATGACGGCCGGGCCTGGACCCGGCCGTCATTGCATCAGGCACGCAGGCGTTGCCAGATCGCCGTCGTCGGCGCCGCCTGGTTCATGCTGTAGAAATGCAGCCCCGGCGCGCCGCCCGCCAGCAGGCGTTCGCACAGCCCCGTCACGACGTCCAGCCCGAAGGCCTTGATCGAGGCGCTGTCGTCGCCGAAGCTGGCCAGCTTGAGGCGCACCCAGCGCGGAATCTCGGCGCCGCACATATCCGAGAAACGCATCAGCTGCATATAGTTCGTGATCGGCATGATGCCGGCCACGACCGGCACATCGACACCCAGCTTGCGCACATTGTCGACGAACTGGAAGTACGCATCGGCATTGTAGAAATACTGGGTGATGGCGGCATTCGCCCCGGCCTGCACCTTGCGCGCGAACGCCTGCAGGTCGTCTTGCGGCGAACGCGCCTGCGGGTGCATCTCGGGATAGGCGGCGACCTCGATGTGGAACCAGTCGCCGGTTTCCTGGCGGATGAATTCCACCAGCTCGCTGGCATAGCGCAGTTCGCCCGCGCCGCCATAGCCGCTCGGCAGGTCGCCGCGCAAGGCCACGACGCGACGGATGCCGCTGTCCTGGTATTGCTTGAGGACGTCGCGGATCGATTCGCGCGTGGCGCCGACGCAGGACAGGTGGGGCGCGGCCTCGTGGCCGGCGGCCTGGATCTCGCGCACCGTCGCCAGCGTGCCCTGCTGGGTGCTGCCGCCGGCGCCGAAGGTCACCGAAAAATACTTCGGATTGAGGTCGGCCAGCTTTTCGCGCGCGATGCGCAGTTTCTCCGCGCCTTCCGGCGTCTTGGGCGGGAAGAACTCGATACTGAAATCAGGAGTTTCCATCTTTGTCGGAAAGAAGCAAGGTAGAGAGCGCCCACGAAATGATGCTGTACAGGATGGCTGCCAGGAAGGCCGACCAGAAACCCGCCACCTCGAATCCACCGACCACATTCGACACCAGCCAGAACAGCAAGGCATTGATGACCAGGATAAACAGGCCCATCGAGACCAGGGTGACCGGCAGGGTCAGGAGCACCAGCACCGGACGGATCAGGGTATTGACCAGTCCGAGCACCAGCGCCGCGATCAGGGCGGTGCCGATGCTGGAAACTTCGACGGAGTGCATCAGGTAAGGCAGGGCCATCAGGGCCGCGGCATTGATCAGCCAGGTAACCAGCAAGCGCATCGGTACAGACTTTCGTGGTACGCGTACGCCGCACGCAAAAAAGGTACGGCGCACGGTGTTTAGATAAGCGAAACGTCCCGAAGGACGTTTCACATGACTACAAGCCGCTACCGATCAATAACGGTAGTGTTCCGGCTTGTACGGGCCTTCCTGGCTCACCGAGATGTAGTTCGCCTGCTCTTCGGTCAGCGTGGTCAGCTGGGCGTTGAGCTTCTTGAGCTGCAGGCGCGCCACTTTCTCGTCCAGCTTCTTCGGCAGCGTGTACACGCCCACCGGATACTGCGCGGTGTTCATGAACAGCTCGATCTGGGCGATGGTCTGGTTCGCGAACGACGAGCTCATCACGTACGACGGGTGGCCGGTGCCGCAACCCAGGTTCACCAGGCGGCCTTCGGCCAGCAGGATGATGCGCTTGCCATCAGGGAAGATGACGTGGTCGACTTGCGGCTTGATGTTGTCCCACTGGTACTTCTTGAGCGCGGCGACTTCGATTTCGTTGTCGAAGTGACCGATATTGCAGACGATCGCCTGGTCCTTCATCTTGAGCATGTGCTGCTCGGTGATGACGTGATAGTTGCCGGTGCAGGTGACGAAGATGTCGCCGTGTTCGGCGGCGTAGTCCATGGTCACGACGCGGTAGCCTTCCATCGCCGCCTGCAGTGCGCAGATCGGATCGATCTCGGTGACCCACACCTGCGCCGACAGCGCGCGCATGGCTTGGGCCGAACCTTTACCCACGTCGCCGTAGCCGGCGATGACGGCGATCTTGCCCGCGACCATCACGTCGGTGGCGCGCTTGATACCGTCGACCAGCGATTCGCGGCAGCCGTACAGGTTGTCGAACTTCGACTTGGTGACGGAATCGTTGACGTTGATCGCCGGGAAGGCCAGCTTGCCCTCTTGATGCATCTGGTACAGGCGGTGCACGCCGGTGGTGGTTTCTTCGGTCACGCCTTTGATTTCAGGCAGGCGCTTCGAGTACCACGACGGATCGCGCGCCAGGCGGCCCTTGATCGCGTTGAACAGGCAGATTTCTTCTTCCGAACCCGGCTTGTCCAGCACCGAGATGTCTTTCTCGGCGCGCACGCCCAGGTGCAGCAGCAGGGTCGCGTCGCCGCCGTCGTCCAGGATCATGTTGGCGTGGTTGTCACCTGGCCATTCGAAGATGCGGTGGGTGTATTCCCAGTACTCGTCCAGGGTCTCGCCCTTGATGGCGAACACCGGAGTGCCGACCGAGGCGATGGCCGCGGCGGCGTGGTCTTGCGTCGAGTAGATATTGCACGATGCCCAGCGCACGGTGGCGCCCAGGGCTTCCAGGGTGCGGATCAGGACCGCGGTCTGGATGGTCATGTGCAGCGAACCGGCGATGCGCGCGCCCTTCAGCGGCTGCGTCGCGGCGTATTCTTCGCGGATCGCCATCAGGCCCGGCATCTCGGTTTCGGCGATGCGGATTTCCTTCTCGCCCCAGGAAGCCAGGGAGATGTCGGCGACGATGTAGTCTTGGGAGTCTTTGAGTACGGCGCTCATCACGCCCTCCTTTCAATGTTTAGAAAAAAGTAACGTGAGCGCAGTTGCTTGGATATCCGAGCCTGGCAAAGAGGGACCTCTCTGTCGCAACGCTCCTCGGAACGGGGTAGTTTAGCACGCCTGGATGGCGGGGGGAATGCTTGTTGGATCGCGGGATGGCGCGTGGGGTCGGCGGCCATGCCGCCGCCCCACGGTCGTTGACGCTTATGCCAGGCCGGCAGCGGCGCGCAGTTCGGCCGCCTTGTCGGTGCGTTCCCAGCTGAATTCCGGCTCTTCGCGACCGAAGTGGCCATAGGCCGCGGTCTTGCAATAGATCGGGCGCAGCAGGTCGAGCATCTGGACGATGCCTTTTGGACGCAGGTCGAAGTGCTCGTTGACCAGGGCCGCGATTTTTTCGTCCGAAATCACGCCGGTGCCTTCGGTGTACACGGTGATGTTGATCGGACGCGCCACGCCGATCGCGTAGCTGACCTGCACCTGGCACTGGCGCGCCAGGCCGGCGGCGACGATGTTCTTGGCGACGTAGCGCGCGGCGTAGGCGGCCGAGCGGTCGACCTTGGACGGGTCTTTACCGGAGAACGCACCGCCGCCGTGCGGGGCTGCGCCGCCGTAGGTGTCGACGATGATCTTGCGGCCGGTCAGGCCGCAATCGCCCTGCGGACCGCCGATGACGAAGCGGCCGGTCGGGTTGACCAGGAAGCGGGTTTTATCCAGCCACTCGCGCGGCAGGGTCGGCTTGATGATCTCTTCGATGACGGCTTCTTCGATCTGCGAATGGGTGACGTCGGGGTGGTGCTGGGTCGACAGCACGACGGTGTCGACCGCGACCGGACGGCCGTCGACGTAGCGCAGGGTGACTTGCGATTTTGCATCCGGACGCAGCCATGGCAGGCGGCCATCCTTGCGCAGCTGCGACTGGCGCTCGACCAGGCGGTGCGAATAATAGATGGCGGCCGGCATCAGCTCTGGCGTTTCGTCGCAGGCATAGCCGAACATCAGGCCCTGGTCGCCCGCGCCTTGGTCCAGATCGATGCCGGCGCCTTCGTCCACGCCTTGCGCGATGTCGGGCGACTGCTTGTCATAGCAGACCATGACGGCGCAGCCCTTGTAATCGATGCCGAAATCGGTATTGTCGTAGCCGATGCGCTTGATGGTGTTGCGCGCCACCTGGATGTAGTCGACGTTGGCGTGCGTGGTGATCTCGCCGGCCAGCACCACCAGGCCGGTGTTGCACAGGGTTTCGGCGGCGACGCGCGCGGTCGGGTCTTGCTCGAGGATGGCGTCGAGGATGGCGTCGGAAATCTGGTCAGCGACCTTGTCCGGGTGGCCTTCGGAGACGGATTCGGAAGTGAAGAGGTAGTCGTTCGACATGTAGGCTCCAGTTACTGTTCACATGAATTGCCGCAGCAAACTGTTGCCTGCGACGCTTTAGCGACATTTATATTCCGCTTCGCAAGTTGTCTGTTAACTCGGCGGATCCAGCATAAAGTGGTATTTTACGCTTCCTTGGAATTTTGGTGTGGAAACGCACGCGCAAACGCAACGCGATCCGACACCCATCAATCGACATGTTAGTAGTCATTTTCCGTATCTTATCTATTTTCCCGTTGCCAGTCCTGCACGCCTTGGGCGCCGCGCTGGGCTGGCTGGTCTATTGGCTGTCGCCGTCGTACAAGCGCCGCCTGCGCGCCAACCTGGCCCAGGCCGGCTATGACGCGCACTGGAAACAGGCCGTGTCCGAGGCCGGCAAGGCCGCGATCGAGCTCGCCTTCGTGTGGTGCGCCAAACCGGAGCGGGTTGCCAGGCATGCCACGGTGGAAAACTGGGAACTGGTCCAGGAAAAACTCGACGCCGGCCGCGGCATTGTGTTCCTGACGCCACACCTGGGCTGCTTCGAAATGACGGCGCAGCAGATCGCGCTCAAGACGGCGTTGACGGTCATGTATCGTCCGCCGCGCAAGGACGCGCTGCGGCCGCTGGTCGAAGGCGCACGCGCGCGCCACAACCTGCACCTGGCGCCGGCCAACCTGTCCGGCGTGCGCATCCTGGCCAAGACCCTCAAGGGTGGCCAGCCGATCGGCTTGCTGCCCGACCAGGTGCCACAGGAAGGCGAAGGCGTGTGGGCGCCCTTCTTCGGCCGCAACGCCTATACGATGACCCTGCCGGCCAAGCTGGCCCAGCTGGGCAAGGCCGACATCCTGCTGGTGTACGCCGAGCGGCGCCCGCACGGCGCCGGTTACATCGTGCGCTTCGTGCCGTTCGACGGTGACCTGAGCGGCAGCGCCGCCGAGCAGGCGGCGGCGATCAACCGCGCCATGGAGCAGCTGATCGCGCGTGCGCCGAGTCAGTATTTCTGGAGCTATAACCGCTACAAGCAGCCGGAAGGCGTGGCCGGTCCGGAAAGCGAGGTCGCGGCATGAGGGTGTTGCTCGGAATCCTGTGGCTGCTGCATTTCCTGCCGCTGCCCATCCTCGGCCGCATCGGCGAATCGATCGGCAGCCTGATGTTCATGATCATGGGCCGGCGCCGCCACATCGCGCTGACCAATCTGCGCCTGACCATGCCCGAACTGGACGAGCGGGAACGGCGCCGCATCGCGCACCGGCACTTTCGCGCCTATGCGCGCAGCATCGTCGAGCGCTCGATCCTGTGGTGGGCGCCCGAGGAACGCGTGCGCAGCCTGATCCAGGTCGAGCCGGCGGTGCCGCAGGCCGAGATGGAAGCCGGCCCCACGATCCTGCTGTGCCCGCACTTCGTGTGCCTGGACGTGGCCGGCGTCGCCTCGCGCGTGATCCCGGTGTGCAGCATGTACGTGCCGCAAAAAAACGAAGCCTTCGACCGCCTGCTGCGCCACGGCCGCGAACGCTACGGCCCGGTGCGCCTGGTGACGCGCAAGGAAGGCATCAAGCCGATCCTGCGCGCGCTGCGCGACGGCCTGCCCTACTTCATGCTGCCGGACATGGATTTCGGCGAAAAGGATGCCGAATTCGTGCCCTTCTTCGGCGTGCAGGCCGCGACCCTGACCGCGCTGGGGCGCATCGCCGCCACCACCGGCGCCAAGGTGATCCCGGTGATCGCGACCTATCTGCCGAACTACCAGGGCTGGCGCGTGCGCTTCTACCCTGCATGGGAAAACTACCCGGGCGACGACATGGTCGAAGCGACCCGCCGCATGAACGCCTTCATCGAAGAGCGCGTGCGCGAAGCGCCGGAGCAATATTTCTGGACCCACAAGCGCTTCAAGACCCGTCCCCCGGGTGAACCTTCGCTGTATGATTAATTTATGAAACTGAAATTCACCAAGATGCACGGCGCGGGCAACGACTTTGTCGTGATCGACGCCATCAACCAGAAGATCGACGTCGACGGCATGAGCGCCGACGGGTGGCAGCGCCTGGCCGACCGCCGCTTCGGCATCGGCGCCGACCAGATCCTGGTCGTCGAGCGCCCGGTCGACGCCGGCGTGGACTTCCGCTATCGCATCTTCAACAACGACGGCAGCGAAGTCGAGCAGTGCGGCAACGGTTCGCGCGCCTTCGTGCGTTTCGTGGTCGAGAAAGGCTTGACGCGGGAACGCAGCATCCGCGTGCAGACCATGTCGGGCGTCATCAACCCGCGCCTGGAAGACGACGGCAACGTGACGGTGGACATGGGCGCTCCGCGCCTCGATCCGGCCGAGGTGCCGTTCGACAGCGCCGGCTTGGACGGCAAGCCCGAAGGCGAGGACACGCTGTGGCCGTTGCCGGTCGGCGGCGAGGCCACGCAGATCTCGGTGGTCTCGATGGGCAATCCGCATGCGGTGCAGGTGGTGCACAACGTCGACACGGCGCTGGTGGAGCAGACCGGCCTGCTGATCGAACACCATGAGCGCTTTCCGAAACGCGTCAACGCCGGCTATATGCAGGTGGTCGATCGCCATCATATTCGCCTGCGCGTGCATGAACGCGGGGCCGGCGAGACGCTGGCCTGCGGTACCGGCGCCTGCGCGGCGGTGGTCGCCGGCATCCGGCGCGGCCTGCTCGATTCGCCGGTGCGCGTGTCCGCCCGCGGCGGCGAGCTCAGCATCGCTTGGGCGGGAGCGGGCCAGCCGGTCTACCTCAGCGGACCGGCGGTGTCGGTGTTCGAGGGCGAAGTCGAGATCTGACGCCGCCGTCACCACGTCCAGGGCGCCGTTGGCGCCCTTTCCATTCGCAGTCCTGTCTGTTTTCAGGCCGCCAGCTCGATGTCGGCGCCGCCGTCGGCGTCGTTGCCGGGGATCGCCACATTGAGCAGGGTGCGCAGCCGGTACAGGCGCTGCCGATAATTTCCTTCCGGCCCAGCCGGACCGCAGTCGACCTGCTCGAACAGGCGCACGATGCGATCCAGCGCCTCGCGTTCCTGCGCCGATTCCACCATCACCAGTCGCCGCTTGCTGCGCCCGTAACTGGCGCGGATGTCGATGACGAGGCAATGGCCCTGGTCGGCGGCCCCCACGTCCAGCAGCAGCGCCTCGGCGCGCGACAGGCCGAACAGCGCCGCCAGCTCGATGCGCGCGGCCAGCAAGGGATGCGCCGCCAGCGCGTCGGTGTGGCTGGCCAGCAGCCGCCCGGTTTCGGTGTACGGCGCGGCCGTGGCGCGCGGCGCGATCTTGCGCAGCAGCTCGACGGCTTCGTGCGAGCCCTGGGCCGCCGCCTTCTGCAGCCAGTACACGGCGCGCACGTCGTTGTTCTCGTTCTCGCGGCGCGCGCGCCAGGCGTTGTGGCCGCATTCGAGCTGGGCGTCGCGATACCCCATCTCGGCGGCCCGCTGCAGGTAGCGCTGGGCATCGGCCACGTTACGCTGCGAAAACTCGGGCTTGATATAGATGCGCGACAGCGCATACCAGGCCTCGGCCAGGCCCTGCTCTCCGGCCAGGTTCAGCCACCGGATCGCTTTCTTGAAGTTGGCGACATGCGCGTTCGCGACATGCGCGTTGGCGACATGCGCGTTCGCGACGTGCGCGTTGGCGACATGCGCGTTCGCGACATGCGCATCCGCGACCTGGCCATTGCTGCAACGCCTGCCATCGACCCGCATGCGCGCACAGCGCAGGCCCAGCGCCAGCTGTGCATGGGCGTCATGCTCGGCCGCGGCCAGCTCCCAGAACACGGCCGGTTCGCCCGGTTGGCAGCGCGCCGCCGCCGCGCCGGCGTCCAGCGCCTGCAGGCCGCTGACGCCATCGAGGGCCGGGTCGATCAGGCGCGCACAACGCGACAGCAGGGTGATCTCGTCGGGGGCGAAACGACGCATTTCTCCTTGTTCGCCGCGCTCGCTGACCAGCGCGCGCGCCTGCGGCAGTGCGCGCTCGAGGTAGTCGTCCCAGCGGCGCGCCGTCCATGCCTCGTCGAGCGCGGCGTACTGCGCCACGCCGGCGCCTGGCGGACGCGGCGACCGTTCCTGGCCGGACTCGGACACCGGCGGGCGCGCCGGCGGACGCCCGGCGGCGCCGGCCGCGGACGCCGGCTGCGCCGCGCCGCTCGGCGGCGCCGCCCGCGTACCGGGCTGGGCCGCGGGCTGCCTGCCCTGCCGCTGCGACAGCAACCATTGCGCGTGCGGGAAGCCGGCGCGCGCCGCGTCCTCGAGCGCCCGCACGGCCTTCGGATGCTGCTGGGATGGCGCTGCCGCCGGATCGAGCACCAGCTGGGCGAACACCAGGCCGGCATGCAGGCTGCCGTCGTCATAGGCGCGCTCGTACCACTGGGCGACGGCGCCGGCGTTATGTTGGGCAAGCTCAAGAGGAATATGGTTACCGATCAACTGCCAGGCAGGTGGACAGTCTTGTCGAGCCGCACGTTCAAGCCAGTGGAGCGCCGTCGGCAGGCTCTGCGGGAGTCCGGCGCTGCCGAACAAATACAGCTTGCCCAGCTCCAGCTGGGCCGCCACCTGCCCGGCGCGGGCGTTGCGAATGATCGCCAATTCTTCGCGGTTAGCCATCGTTGGAATACGTAAAAAAAGTGAGTCGGCAACACGCAGCGGCGACGGCATCACGGCCGTCCGGCCCCATGGCGCAAGCCGGCCTGGCGAGGTTGCCAATATACAAGGTATTGACAGGGCCTGTCGCCGCTCATGCAAATTTGGCCAAAGTCTAAGCCGCTGCAGCCGGCGATTCGATTCGATTCCGGGGTGAGTTGACGGGGCGCAAAGCTGGTTCAAGCGGATGAAACCGGCCACCCTGGCCGCACGACATCAACGCATGCTCGCGCTCGCTTCATGGATGAACGCTGCGGTCCCTTTTCCCGGACGCAAAAACCGCCGGCTTTGTGTCATGCATCAGGCATACGTTTCAAAAATACAACAGCACGATTGGATTTATTAGCGATCTACCAAGCGCGCCACTGATAATTGACCAAATAGCCAGCCCTGAAGTTTGAAACAATCAAGGTGACCCGAGCGGCCGGCCTCGACGTTCTGCATGCGCTCACCTCGATCCTGGGAACACCGATAATGAAGAAATCTCTCCTGGCCGTCGCACTGTTTGGCGCTTGCGCCGGCGCGGCCCATGCGCAGACGTCGGTGCAGCTCTACGGCAATGTCGATGCCGGCATCGTCAAGCGCAGTGGCGAGAACGTCAGCATCGGCAAGCGCGCCGCCAACACCCTCGGCATCCGCGGCACCGAAGACCTGGGCAATGGTTTCAAAGCGCTGTTCCACCTTGAAATGCGTTACGAGCCGGATACCGGCAGCAGCGAGATCGGTCCCGACGGCAATCAGCGCCAGCTGTTCCAGGGCCAGAGCCGGGTCGGCCTGCAAGGCGACTTCGGCATGCTGCGCATCGGCCGCGGCCTGACCCCGTTCCATGAAACCATCGGCAACTTCGAACCCTTTCATGCGATCCCGACCGCGGGCGGCTTCTATACCGACCTGAGCGTCGCCGGCTACAGCTCGCAGCCGCTCGACCCGGTTGGCGCATCTGGCAACCGCTGGTCGAACGCCATCTGGTACAACTCACCGATCGTCAATGGCTTCCAGCTCAACACCGCGATCGCGACCAGGGAAAACAATGGCGGCGTCGCCGTGATCGGCCGCGGCAGCGCCGGCGCGCCGCAGTATCCGGTCGGCGCCGAAGCCTCGGCCAATCCGTTCTCGGTCTCGGCCACCTACAACAACGGCCCCGCCGCCCTGATGGCGGCCTACGAGCGCAACGCGATCGAGTCGAAGGTCTGGTCGGTCGGCGCCTCGGTCCAGGCAACCCCGGAACTCAAGCTCATGGGCACCTTTACCAGGCTGGACGAAGACCACACCCGCCTGTTCAACAACGATACCAGTTCATGGGTGCTGGGCGCCAACTACACGCTGGGCCCGGGCAGGTTCCTGGCCGGCTACGGGCAGAAGGACACCGATGGACTGGAGAAGGTCAGGCAGCTGTCGCTGGGCTATGAATACAGCCTGTCGAAGCGCACCTATCTGTACATCGACGCTTCGCGCAAAAAAGGCTTGCTGACCAATCCGGGCAACGTCAACCAGTACGACATCGGCATCCACCATTCGTTCTAGACGTTCTGGCTTGAGGCGACCTGGCGCAACCAGCGTTGTCCCTGTCGTCCATCATCCATGTAGTGTTTTCACAACGCCAATCTACCCTCGGCGTGTCCGCGAACGAGCGTTCTGTACAGTGCGCCATGGCAATGGCATATTGGTGGAGCGAGCTCAAGCATCGCGACAAGAAAATAATATGGAGACACGATGAAGAAAAGCCTGATCGCCGCCCTGCTCGGCGCTACGTTTGCATGCTCCGCCCTGGCCCAGACCAGCGTCCAGATCTACGGCATCGCCGATGCCGGCGTGATGTGGCAAAAAGGTGGACCGACCAAGATCTATAGTGGCGGCGCCGACGGCTCGCGCCTCGGCATCCGGGGTAGCGAAGACCTGGGCAATGGCTACAAGGCCATCTTCAACCTCGAAGCCCGCGTCGAACTCGATAACGGCTCGCAGCAGCCGGCCCTGATGAACGACAATCCGGGCGTCTACCTGCTGCGCGGCATGGACCAGATCCCGCAAGCCATCCGCGACCGCCTGCAGGCGGCGATCCAGCCGCCGGGCGCGCCGGCCGTCAATCAGGAAAAAGCCCTGTTCGACCGCACCGCGATGGTCGGCCTGATCACGCCGATCGGCGCCGTCATGCTGGGCCGCATGTACACCCCGGGCTACGAAGTGTTCAACATGGCCGACGCCTTCGAATCGGGCACCGCCGGCACCTGGGGCCACGTCACCGGCGGCACCGCCGGCTTCACCGCGCTGGGCGCCGACATCCGCTCGCAGGAAGCGATCCAGTACCGCATCGCCCTGCCGAACGGCCTGGGCGGCTCGGTCATGTATGGCGCCCGCAATTCCGGCTACCTCGGCCGCTATTACAAATTCCGCGCCGGCGCCGTCACCTATAAGGCCAACGGCTTCGACGTCGGCATCGGTTACAACCACGGCTACGACATGCAGAACCGGCCGAGCCTGCGCACCCTGACGGTCGGCGGTTCCTACACGCTGAACGACAGCTGGAAATTCTTCGCCGGCTTCCACAGCCAGCGCAACCAGAATTCGGCGCTGCTGCCGGATTACCTGGCTGGCTGGAACCAGGCCGTGGTGCCGGCGCTGGTGGCGCAAGGCGTCCCGCAGGCGACCCAGGCCGCCCTGCTCAGGATCTTCCAGACCAATATCACCGCCAACACCCAACAGGACGCGAACAGCTACCAGGTCGGCGTCCACTATCGTGTCGGCAACGGCCGCATCGTGGCCTCGTACGCGCACCAGAACGACCGCCTGGCCTCCAACAGCGACGCCGACCTGTATGCGGTGGGCTACAACTACTACCTGTCCAAGCGCACCGACCTGTACACCGCGCTGGCCTTCATCAAGAACGACAACGAGGCGCAGTATGCGCCGGGCACCTCGGGCAATCCGGGCGGCTTCACCGAAGCGCCGGGCGCCGACGGCCGCGCCTTGCAGCTGGGCATCCGTCATCGTTTCTGACGCGGTCCGCGCAGGCATGCACACCGCGGCCACGGCCGCGGTTTTTTTTTGATCGCCGGATCAGCGCAGCGGCGCCGCGCTCGCTGCAGCAACCGGAGCAGCAACCGGCGCCAGCACCGGGTTGTCGCCGCGATTGCGCGCCGGCGCCTTGTGCACCATGGTGTAGGCGTAGTCGACGCCCATGCCGTAGGCGCCCGAATGCTCGGTGACGATCTTCATGACCGCGTCGTAGGTGTCGCGGTTCTTCCAGTCGCGCTGCCATTCCAGCAGCACCTGCTGCCAGGTCACCGGCACCACGCCGGCCTGCACCATGCGCTGCATGGCGAAGTCATGCGCATCCTTGGTGGTGCCGCCCGAGGCGTCGGCCACCATGTAGATCTCGTAATCTCCTTCCAGCATGGCGCACAGCGCAAAGGTGGTGTTGCACACCTCGGTCCACAGGCCGGCCACGATGACTTTCTTGCGGCCGTTGGCAGCCAGCGCATCGCGCACTTTCTGGTCGTCCCATGAATTCATCGAGGTGCGTTCGAGGATCGGCTTGCCCGGGAATACGTCAAGCAGCTCCGGATAGGTATGGCCCGAGAAGCTGTCGGTCTCGACCGAAGTGATGATGGTCGGGATATCGAAGACCGAGGCCGCCTTGGCCAGTCCGACGACATTGTTCTTCAGGGTCTGGCGGTCGATCGACTGCACGCCGAACGCCATCTGCGGCTGGTGGTCGATGATGATCAGCTGCGAGTTTTGCGGGGTCAGGACGTCGAGTTTCGGATTGTGCATGATGGTTCTCCCAGGTTGTGTATGTATAAACCATCGAACTGATCGACGCTGGATCGAGGCCTTCTGCCTGTTCCGTTGCTTCGTGTTCGATGCGATGGAGCCATTATGCGGTGCTGAAACGCCAAGGAAAAACGGAAAAAATATCAACATTTCATCGAAATTTTCGAACATCGATTTTGCCTCTATCCCATTGGCCGGGACGACCTGTCCCTGCTGCGGCAAGCCGCGTGGCAGGATGGCGCCGGCGGCATGTTTGTTCGCCGGCGCCATGCCTGGGTCGGGTAGAATGGGAGAATCATTTTCACGCCGGACCTCCCATCACATGAGCATCGCACCACTGGACGCCAACGCAGTCGCGCAATACCTGATCGATCATCCGCAATTTTTCCAGGAGCATGCCGGCCTGCTGGGCGAAGTGAAGCTCTCCAGCCCGCTGACCGGCCGCGCCGTGTCGCTGCAGGAGCGCCAGATGGAAGTGATGCGCGACAAATTCCGCGCGCTCGAGCTGCGCCTGTCGGAGCTGTCGCGCCGCGCCGAAGAAAATGCCGGCATCGCCAACCGTTTCCACGCCTGGACCCAGGCCCTGCTGGTGTCAAAGGGTGGCGCCGCCATGGCGCGCGACCTGGCCGACGGCCTGCGCACCCATTTCATCGTGCCGCAAGTCACCCTGCGCCTGTGGAATGTGGCGCCGGAGCATGCCGGCGAATGGTTCGCCCAGGGCGTGTCGGACGACGCGCGCATCTTCGCCAACAGCCTGCGCGCGCCATATTGCGGCCCGAACAACGATTTCGAGGCGGTGCGCTGGCTGGACGATGCGGAATCGATCCGCTCGACCGTCATGCTGCCGCTGGGCCAGCCGGGCCAGAGCTTCGGCCTGCTGGTGCTGGGCTCGCCCGATCCGGCGCGCTTCACGACCGCGATGTCGACCGATTTCCTGGTCCACATCGCCGCCACCTCGACCACCGCGCTGGCGCCGCTGCGCGCCTGAGCCAGCGGCCATGGACTGGGCCGCACGCTACCTGGCCGAGCTGGCTACCCAGCGCCAGCTGTCGCCGCACACGGTCGACGCCTACCGGCGCGACCTGGCCGAGCTGGCCGAACTGGCCGGCCACGCCGACTGGCCGCGGCTGACCCACTTCGATATCCGCCGCTACGCCGCCAGGCTGCATGCCGGCGGCCAGTCGGCGCGCACGATCGCGCGCAAGCTGTCCGGCTGGCGCGGTTTCTATGCCTGGCTGTCGAACCACACCCCGCTGGCCGCCAACCCGGTCGACGGCGTGCACGCCCCGAAACGCCCCAGGAGCCTGCCCAAGGCGCTGGCCGTCGACGATGCCGTGCAATTGATGGATGCAAATACGCGCGGCCACGCCGAACCTTTCGAGCTGTGCAACCGCGCCATGTTCGAGCTGCTGTATTCGAGCGGGCTGCGGGTATCGGAACTGGCCGGCCTCGATATCGCCTGGCAGGATGCGCGCGCCGGCCAGCCGGCCTCGCTCGGCTGGCTCGACCTGCAGGCCGGCGAAGTGGTGGTCACCGGCAAGGGCGGCAAGATGCGCCGGGTGCCGGTCGGCGGCCCGGCGCGCGAGGCGCTGGCGGCCTGGCTGGCGGTGCGTCCCGCCGCGCGCGACGGCAGCGCCGCCCTGTTCCTGTCGGCGCGCGACACCCGCATCTCGCCGCGCGTGGTGCAGAACCGGCTCAAGCAGCATGCGCTGCGCGCCGGCGCCCCGGTCCACGTGCATCCGCACGTGCTGCGCCACTCGTTCGCCTCGCACCTGCTGCAATCCTCGGGCGACCTGCGCGCGGTGCAGGAATTGCTCGGCCACGCCAGCATCACCTCGACCCAGATCTATACGGCACTCGATTTCCAGCACCTGTCGAAGGTGTATGACGCGGCCCATCCGCGCGCCAAGGCCAAGTAATCGCCTGACCGACGCAGGCGCGCCATTCTGGCCACATCCCCGGGTTGATGGTTTGAACTCGATCAAGCCCGGACACTGTTGATGGTGAGCTTGCAAGAATTGCGGCATAATCCCCCGGTTCTTTTGTCCAACCCCCAACACGAGTAGCGTACCAATGGACCTGATTCCCAGCACCATCCTGACCGGCTTCCTCGGCGCGGGCAAGACCACCCTGCTCAACCGTATCCTGCAGGAAGAGCACGGCATGCGCATCGCCGTCATCGAGAACGAATTCGGCCAGGAGAATATTGACAACGAAATCCTGGTGCAGGATTCGAGCGAGCAGATCGTCGAGATGAACAACGGCTGCATCTGCTGCACCGTGCGCGGCGACCTGATCGTGGCATTGACCAACCTGGCGCAAAAGCGCGCCGCCGGCGAAATCAGTTTCGACCGCGTGGTGATCGAAACCACCGGCCTGGCCAACCCCGGCCCGGTGGCCCAGACTTTCTTCGTCGACGAAGAAGTGGGCGCCAACTACCTGCTCGACGCCGTGGTGACCGTGGTCGACGCCCGCCATGCGATGGACCAGCTGACCCAGAACGAGGAAGCCCAGCGCCAGGTCGGTTTCGCCGACAAGATCCTGCTGTCCAAGACCGACCTGGTCGACGCCGCCGCCGTCGAGACCCTGAAGGCGCGCCTGCACCGTATCAATCCGCGCGCGCCGATCGCGACCAGCGACTTCGGCCGCGCGCCGATCTCGGACGTGCTCGACCTGCGCGGCTTCAACCTGAACGACAAGCTGGAACTGGATCCGGATTTCCTGAAGGTCGAGGAAGCCCATGACCATGATCACGACCACGATCACGCCCACTGCGGCCACGACCATGCGCATGGCGAAGCCTGCAATCACGACCACCACCACGGCCACCACACCGACGACATCGCCGCCTTCGTGTTCAAGAGCGAGCGCGCCTTCGACCCGGAACGCCTGGAACAATTCCTGGGCAGCCTGGTGCAAGTCTTCGGTCCGCAAATGCTGCGCTACAAAGGCGTGCTGCGGATGGAAGGCGTCGACCGCAAGGTGGTGTTCCAGGGCGTGCACCAGATCATGGGCAGCGACGTGGGACCGAAATGGGGCGAAAACGAGACGCCTGCCACCAAGATGGTCTTTATTGGTAAAAATTTACCAAAAGACGTATTTGTCCGCGGACTTGAACAATGTTTGGTATAAACTACATCGGTTTGACCGGCGTGTTAAGAGCCTATCCCGGTAGGTGGGGGGAAGCGCATGGCGATGCATGGCTGGCGTGAGCAAGGCGCGAGGAGGACGCATGGCGGCGCCATGCAACGACGAGCAACGCAGCACACGCCTGCCAGGCGCGCCAGGCGCGACTCCCACCTGCCGGGGTAGGCTCTCAGATCGCATGACGACCCGCCGCGACAGTTTGTCGCGGCCGACTCGCCGGACCGACCGGTGCGCTATATACTAGCCGCCAGCCTGCTGTAGCGAACTGTCCTTGCTGCATATGCGGCGCGGCCAGAGAAGGGATGGCGCCAGGTCGCTATCAAGGCAGCTTGCCTCACGCACACCTTTATCGGGTATAAAGTTGGCAAGCTGATAAAATGAAAACCTCTGTCGTATCGAAGGCATCATGACTAAAACAACGAAACCGAATACCGCCCAGCCCGAAGAACGCCTCCTGACGGAAGAAGAGATTCGGGCGATGAGCGATGACGACTACATGAATCCGGCCCAGCTCGCGTTCTTCAAGAACCGTCTGCAGGAACTCGAGAAGGAACTGCTGAAGAACGCCGGCGAAACCACGGAACACCTGCGCGAAACCGTCCTGGTTCCCGACCCGGCCGACCGGGCGACGATCGAGGAAGAACACGCGCTGGAACTGCGCACCCGCGACCGCGAACGCAAGCTGCTCAAGAAAGTGCAGCAATCGCTGCAGTCGATCGACGGCGGCGAATACGGCTGGTGCGAAGAAACCGGCGAGCCGATCGGCATTCCACGCCTGATCGCCCGCCCGACCGCCACGCTGTCGCTGGAAGCCCAGCAGCGCCGTGAGCTGAAGCAAAAACTGTACGGCGACTGATTTATCGCCGACGCCATCGAGAAAAGCATGCGAGGGATCGCATGCTTTTTTTGTTTGCGCGCCCGTCTCCCGGCATGACTGCGCACGCTTCACGCGCCATGCATATGCTATCGTTTCCCATCGGATACACTAGGCCGAGCGGCGTGTGCACAGCACACTGGCCGAAGGTTCGTGCTATGGTCTGGCACGGCTGGCCTAATTGACAACGGTGAGCATGGGGCTTTTCTCCTTCCTGAAGAGAAAGAACGACGATGCGGGGGTGCGCGATTGGCCGCCGCCCGAGTCGCGCCTGCGCGGCGAGCCGTCGCGCCTGGACACCGAGGCCGAGCGCGAACGCCAGCGCGAGATCGCGCGCGCCACCGCCGCCAAGATCGACGAGATCGAACTCGCATTCGCTTCCGACATGTTCGACGACGAGCCGGCCTGGGGCAGCGGCGTGCGGCGCCCGGCCGCTGGCGTCGCGTCTCCGGAACATGACACTGCGCCGCAGGCCGCGGCGCCCGCCAGCGCCCCGGCCATCGACGAAAGCGCCATCCTGTACGCCAACGGCCAGCCAGACGCGGCCGAACAGCTGCTGCGCGCCTGCCTGCCGACCCTTGGCCGCGCCGAGCGCCTGCCGTGGTGGATGCTGTTCGACCTGTACCAGGCCGATGGCCGCGAAGAAGCCTTCGAAAGCGTGGCCATCGACTACGCCAGCCATTTCGAGACCTCGCCGCCGGCCTGGAAGCCGCTGCCCGCCGCGCTCGCCGCAACCGCTGCGGCCCTTCCCGGTCCCGGCCTGGCTGCGGTCGAGGCCTTCGCCCCCAGGATCGACGCCAGCGTCGCGGCGCCGCTCAAGCGCGTGCTGGATGCGCCGGCGCCGGTCGTGCGCCTGGACTTCGGCCGGGTGACGGCGATCGACGCCGACGGCGCCGCCTGCCTGCTGGCGGCGCTGCAACAATTACGCGGCGCCGGCCGCGAGCTGGTGCTGGCCGGCGCCGACACCCTGCTGGCGACCCTGCGACCGATGCTGGCGATCGGCCAGCGCGGCGCCAGCCCGGCGCCCTGGCTGCTGCTGCTCGAGCTGCTGCTGTTGACCGGTCGCGAAAAACAATTCGAGGAAGCGGCGATGGATTACTGCGTCACCTACGAGGTGTCGCCGCCCTCGTTCGAGGCGCCTCTGCGCGTGTCCACCGCCGCGCCGGCGCCCGGCCATGGCGACCGCTTCATGTTGCCTGCCATTGTGAGCGGTCCAGACGGCGCCCTGCTGGCGGCCATCGACGCCTATGCCCAGGAGCGCGAGACGCTGGTGCTGGATTGCTCGCGCCTGGCGCGCATCGACTATGCCGGCGCCGCCAGCCTGCTGGCGCGGCTGGATGCGCATGGCGCCGCCGGCCGCGCGGTCGAGCTGCGCGAACTGAACCATCTCGTCGCCACCCTGCTGCGCCTGCTCGGCGCGGGCGATGGCGTGCGGCTGTATCCGCACCGCTACTGACCGATCAGAGCCAGCCGAAGGCCAGCAACAGCAGCAAGGTCACGACCAGCGACACCAGGATCGAGCCAAGGCAACCAAGCTTGTTGGAAAAAAATAAGAACATCGTTTAACGGCTCCATTCAGCGGCGTAGGGACAGCGTACAGGCCGCTGCCCGCGCCGGGCGCACATTTGGCCTCGAGCATTTAAGGCTGAGCTAATCTTGCAATCCCGCGCACGATCCCCACCTGCTGTTGGCTAGAACATCACGAGGTCAAAATGGAACAATTTCACGGTACAACCATCGTCAGTGTGCGGCGCGGCAACCAGGTCGCGCTGGGTGGCGATGGCCAGGTCACGCTGGGCAATGTCGTCATGAAGGGCTCGGCGCGCAAGGTGCGCAAGCTGTACCAGGGCAAGGTCCTGTGCGGATTCGCGGGCGGCACCGCCGACGCGTTCACGCTGCTGGACCGCTTCGAAGGCAAGCTGGAAAAACACCAGGGCAACCTGCTGCGCGCGTCGGTCGAACTGGCCAAGGATTGGCGCACCGACCGCGTGCTGCGCCGCCTGGAAGCGATGCTGCTGGTGGCCGACCGCGAGTCGACCCTGATCATCACCGGCAACGGCGACGTGCTGGAGCCGGAAGACGGCATCGGCGCCATCGGTTCGGGCGGCGTCTATGCCCAGTCCGCCGCCAAGGCGCTGTACGAGAACACCGACATGGCCCCTAGCGAAGTCGTCAAGAAGGCGCTCACCATCGCCGGCGAGCTGTGCATCTACACGAATATGTCCCACATCATCGAGACCCTGGATTGATATGAGCAGCATCATGAACATGACCCCACCCGAAATCGTTTCCGAGCTCGACAAGCACGTGGTCGGCCAGGGCAAGGCCAAGAAGGCGGTCGCCATTGCCCTGCGCAACCGCTGGCGCCGCCAGCAGGTCGATGAGAGCCTGCGTCATGAAATCACGCCCAAGAACATCCTCATGATCGGCCCGACCGGCGTCGGCAAGACCGAGATCGCGCGCCGCCTGGCCAAGCTGGCCGACGCGCCCTTCATCAAGATCGAGGCAACCAAGTTCACCGAGGTGGGCTATGTCGGCCGCGACGTCGACACCATCATCCGCGACCTGATCGACATCGGCGTCAAGCAGACCCGCGCCAGCGAAGCGAAAAAGGTGCGCCAGCGCGCCGAGGACGCGGCCGAGGACCGCATCATCGACATCCTGGTGCCGCCGGCGCGCGACTTCGGCTTCAACACCAGCAGCGGCAACGGCGACACGAAGGAAGGCGAAGCCACGCGCCAGACCTTCCGCAAGCGCCTGCGCGAAGGCTCGCTCGACGACCGCGAGATCGAGATCGAAGTGGCCGACGCCGCGCCGCAGATGGAAATCATGGCGCCGCCGGGCATGGAAGAAATGACCGAGCAGATCAAGTCGATGTTCGCCGGCGTGGGCAATGCGCGCAAGAAGCCGCGCAAGCTCAAGATCAAGGAAGCGATGAAGCTCCTGATCGACGAAGAAGCGGGCAAGCTGCTCAACGAGGACGAACTCAAGCAGAAGGCGATCGCCAACGTCGAGCAGAACGGCATCGTGTTCCTGGACGAGATCGACAAGATCGCGACCCGTTCCGAACACGGCGGCGCCGACGTCTCGCGCGCCGGCGTGCAGCGCGACCTGCTGCCGCTGGTCGAGGGCACGACGGTGAACACCAAGTACGGCATGATCAAGACCGACCACATCCTGTTCATCGCCTCGGGCGCCTTCCACCTGTCGAAGCCGTCGGACCTGATCCCGGAACTGCAGGGCCGCTTCCCGATCCGCGTCGAGCTCGAATCGCTGTCGATCGACGACTTCAAGAGCATCCTGACCTCGACCCACGCCAGCCTGACCAAGCAGTACGAGGCGCTGCTGGCGACCGAGGGCGTCAAGATCGAGTTCGTGGACGAAGGCATCCATCGCCTGGCCGAGATCGCGTTCTCGGTCAACGAGCGCACCGAAAACATCGGCGCACGCCGCCTGTACACGGTGATGGAAAAGCTGCTCGAAGAGATCTCGTTCAGCGCCGGCTCCGAGAAGGACCAGGTGGTGCGGATCGACGCGGCCTATGTCAACGAACGGCTCGATGCGCTGGCGGTCAACGAAGACCTGTCGCGCTACGTGCTGTAACCATCCTGGCGGAGACCCGCATGGCGAACAAGGCATTGGCGACACGGCAGAAGATGCGCCTGCGGGTCGAACCCTCGCAGCAGTTCGGCAAGCCGCGCAACCCGATCGCGGCGCTGGCCAAGGCGCGGTCGGCCGGGCCGCATGCCAAGCCGCTGTCGAGCGAGCGGCATGAAGCCAAGCGGGCGCTCAAGAAGGCCAAGCTGGTGGCGGACGAGGACGACTGAGCCTGCGTTAGCCTGATCAAGACATTCTCCTTGCGGACACTTCGGTGTCCGCTTTTTTTCGTCCATCGGCCCGGCGTGCCATTCGTCGCATGCGCCTTGTCCCTGTCCCCGTTCAACGGTAGAGTCAAGCGTCGCCATTCTTTACGGATACCATGAGTTCACCCGACCTGATCCTCGACGCCCTGCGCGCCCGCCTGCGCGCGGCCGGCATCACCTACAAGCTGCTGGCCGAGCGCATCGGTGTGAGCGAATCGAGCGTGAAACGCATGTTCGGCCAGAAGGACATGGCGCTGTCGCGGCTGGCCGAGATCTGCCAGGCGACCGGCATCCCACTGGAAGAGTTGTTGCGCGGGGCTCTCGACACCCGGCCCCGGCTGGATGCCCTGAGCCTGCCGCAGGAGCGCTCGCTGGTGGCCAATCCGCGCCTGCTGCTGATGGCGATCTGCTGCCTCGGCCACTGGAACGTGGAACAGGTCGTCGACACCTACAAGCTGAGCGAGGCCGAGTGCATCACCCTGCTCGCCGAACTCGACCGGCTGGGACTGATCGAACTCAAGCCGCTGAACCGCTACCAGCTGCGGGTGTCGAACGCATTCCGCTGGCTGCCGGATGGCCCGGTGCAGCAGTTCTTCCGCGAACACGTGGTGGAGGATTATTTTGCCGGGCGCTTCGACGGCGCGGGCGAGGCGCTGATGTGCCTGCCGGCGCGGCTGTCGCCTGCCAGCGCAAAAGAGTTGTCGCTCAAGATCGAGCAACTGGCGGCGGAACTGGCGCGGCTGCACCTGAACGACCGGCGCCTGCCGGCCGGAGAACGCGAGGGCTATACCTTGTTGCTGGGGTTCAGGTCGTGGGAACTGGCGGCGTTTACCGCACTGCGACGCTGATGGGCTCGGTACGGTGAAGAGGCGATAAGAGCCTGCCGCCGCGCCGCCGCCCTTACTGGGTGATCGGTTGCTGGGTCTGGTTCATCGGCGGCGCATTCGGCGGCATCTGCACGTTGTTGCGGCTCTGCTGGGTCGGATCGCCCTGCTCCGGCGGCGGATCCTGCGGCTCTTGCGGCGCCTGCTGGTCTTGTGGCGCCTGCTGCTCTTGCACCACTTGCGCATTCTCCGGCGTGGTCGGCGTGCCCTGCGGACCGCCGCCCGGCGGCGGCACGCTGCGCATGGTGGGCGGCGCGCTGACCACGCCCGGCGCGGTTTGCGGTTCCACGCCAGGCGCCGCGGTCATCGGTTGCGGCATCTGCTCTGGCATCACGCGCGGTTCCGGCGGCATGATCGACGTCGACTGGCCGGTATCGGGCGCCAGTTCCACCCGCTTCATCACGCCGCCATCCGACAGCATCACGTAGCGCCGGTGCACTTCGGCCACGGTCACGCCCGGCGCGATCTCGCGGCCGATGCGCACCGCTTTCGGCGGCTGGCCGTCGGCCACCAGGATGACCGCGCTGTCGGCGCCGGCCGACACCACGCCAGTGAGCTGGAAATTGGAAATCACCGCGGTCGGCTGGCCGCCGAACAGCGTTGCCGCCGCCTCCGGGCTCGGCGGGGGCTGGGTGGCGACCGGCGCCGCCGCCAGCGGCCGCTGCTCCGGCTTGTACAGCTGCAGCACCCAGTAGGCGATCGAGGCCGCCAGCAGGATCAGGGCAAGCAGGCTGAGAAGAAGAGGCAAACGTTTGTTCATATTATTGACTGCCATTGTTTTACTGCACCAGCTGGTTGATTTCGATGATCGGCATCAGCACCGCCAGCACGATCAGCAGCACGACCAGGCCCATGGCCAGGATCAGCACCGGCTCGAGCAGGCCGGCGATGGTGAGCGTGCGGCGCTCGAGGTCGGCCTGCTGCGAATTGGCGGCGCGCTCGAGCATGGCCGGCAGTTCGCCGGTGATCTCGCCGGCGCGGATCATGTGCACCAGCATCGGCGGGAAATGTTTTTGCGCCGACAGCGCGCGCGCCAGGCTCACGCCTTCGCGCACGCTGCCGGTGGCCTGCTCGACCAGCTCGCGCATCGCCACGTTGGACAGGGTTTCGCGGCTGGTGTCGAGCGCGCGCAGGATGGGCACGCCGGAACCGGTGGTGATCGCCAGCGTGCTGGCGAAGCGCGCCGTATTGAGGCTGCGCTCGAACTTGCCGTAGATGGGCGCCGTCAGCAGCCAGGTGTGCCAGCGCCGCTTGAGGTCGGGATTGCGCAGCGCGCGCCGCCACAGCCAGAACGCGCCGCCGATCAGGATCGCGCAATAGATGCCGTAGGCGCGCACGAAGTCGGACACGGCCAGCATGACCACGGTGAGGAAGGGCAGCTTCTGCTTGGTGTTGGCGAACACCGAGACGATCTGCGGCACCACATAGGTGAGCAGGAAGATCACGATCGCGAACGCGACCACGGTCACGATCGCCGGATAGGTGAAGGCCAGCCGCACCTTCTGCACCAGGGCGTTGCGGCGCTCGATGTAGTCGGCCAGGCGCGACAGCACGCGCGAGAGCTGGCCGATCTGCTCGCCCGAGGCGACCAGCGCCCGGTAGATCTCGGCGAAGTCGCGCGGGTGGTGCGACAGCGCGGTGGAGAATGGCGAGCCGCCGATGACTTCGGAGCGGATCGAGGCGATCAGGTCGCGCATATAGGCGCGCTCGGCCTGCTCCAGCAGCGCGGTGAAGGCTTGCTCGAGCGGCAGGCCGGCCTCCAGCAGGCTGGCCAGCTGGCGCGTGAACAGGGCCAGCTCGTTCTGCGACAGGCGCTCGCCGATGCCGCGCGCGCGGGTGACGCCCGAGGCGTCGACCTGGGCGGTGATCGCCTCGACGTTGAGCGGCGTCAGGCCTTGCGTGCGCAGGTCGGCGCGCGCCGCGCGCGGGCTGTCGGCGTTGACCACGCCCTTGCGGGTGGCGCCGCCGGCGTCGACGGCTTCGTAGCGAAATGCCGGCATCAGTCAGTTCCCATCCGCATCTTAATCCTTTGTCACCCGCACCAGTTCGGCGCGCGTGGTGGTGCCGTCCGCCAGCCAGCGTTCGCCGTCGTCGCGCATGGTCTTCATGCCGGTTGCCAGCGCCGCATCGCGGATCTCGGCTTCGGAGGCGCGGTTGTGGATCTGGGAACGGATCTGCTCGGTGGTTTCGAGCAGCTCGTAGACGCCGACCCGGCCATGATAGCCCGTATGGCCGCAGCGCTCGCAGCCGACCGCATGCCAGGTGGAACCGTCGAAGGTCTTGCACTGCGAGCAGAGCTTGCGCACCAGGCGCTGGGCCATCACGCCCAGCAGCGACGAGGACAGCAGGAACGGTTCGATGCCCATGTCCAGCAAGCGCGTCACCGCCGAGGCGGCATCGTTGGTGTGCAGCGTGGCCAGCACCAGGTGGCCCGTGAGCGAGGCTTGCACCGCGATCTGCGCCGTCTCCAGGTCGCGGATCTCGCCGATCATGATCACATCGGGATCTTGGCGCAGGATGGCGCGCAGCGCTTTCGCGAACGTCATGTCGATGCGGGCGTTGACTTGCGTTTGGCCGACGCCGTTCAGGTCGTACTCGATCGGGTCTTCCACCGTCATGATATTGGTGGTGGACGCGTTCAGGCGCGACAGCGCCGCGTACAGGGTGGTGGTCTTGCCGGAACCGGTCGGGCCGGTCACCAGCACGATGCCGTGCGGCTGGTTGATCAGGCGGTCGAACTGCGGCAGCATGTCCTCGGCCATGCCCAGGTGCGACAGGTCGAGGCGCCCTGCTTCTTTATCCAGCAAACGCAGCACGGCGCGTTCGCCGTGGCCGGTCGGCAGCGTCGAGACGCGCACGTCGACTGGTTTACCGCCCACGCGCAGGGTGATGCGGCCATCCTGCGGGAGGCGCTTCTCGGCGATGTCGAGCTGCGACATGATCTTGATACGCGAGATCAGCGAGGCGTGGATCGCCTTCTTGGGGCGCACGATGTCGCGCAGCGCGCCGTCGATCCGAAAGCGCACCACCGAAGTCTGCTCGAATGGCTCGATGTGGATGTCGGACGCGCCTTCGCGCAGCGATTGCGTGAGCAGCGCATTGATCATGCGGATCACCGGCGCATCGTCGGACGATTCCAGCAGGTCTTCGATGGCGGGCACGTCCTGCAGCAGCTTGGTCAGGTCGAGGTCGGCGTCGAATTCGTCGACCACCTGCGACGCGTCGCCGCCGCCGCCGGCATAGGCGCCGGCGATGGCCGCGTCGAGCTCGTCACGGTCGAGGCGGCGCAGCTGGATGCGGCCGAAACGGCGCGAGACCTCGGCGATGGCCGCTGGCGCGGTGGCGCTGGACACCAGCACTTCGACGCTCTGGCCCGGTTCGCCATTACCGCGCGCCAGCACGCCGTGGTCGCGGGCGAAGGCGTAGGGCAAGAGATTGTTCATGATTTAATTTCCGTTCGGTTGCTGCACCGGACGGGTTGGCGCGTTTGGCACTGCCGCGCCGGGCATGACCGCGCCCGATCCTGGTTCAGACACGCCCGCCCCCGGCGCGGTTCCCGGCGCAGTGCCCTGATGCCGCGACGCCGCGCCATCGTTGGATGCGCCCGGCGCCGCGTTCGGCGCCGGCTGGCGCTGGACCGGCACGGTCGCCATGCCGCCGCCGACCGGCGGCTGGCCGTTCACCAGCGGCGGCAGTTGCGGCGCGCCAAGGTCGCGCAGCAGCGCCGACGATTCGGGCTGGGCGGCGGCGCCGGCCGCGCGCATGTAGTCGTAGCGGTCCATCGCGATCGAATTCGAGGCTTCCTTGCTGCGCACCACGACCGGCCGCAGGAACACCATCAGGTTGGTCTTCACGCGGCTGCGGGTGCGGTACTTGAACAGGTTGCCGATCACCGGGATGTCGCCCAGGCCGCGCACTTTTTCTTCGCCATCGCCTTCGCTGTCCTCGATCAGGCCGCCGAGCACGATGATCTGGCCGTCGTCAGCCAGCACATTGCTCTCGATCGCGCGCACGTTCGTGGTCAGGCCGGATTCGGCGTTGCGGGTCGAGGCGTCCACGCTCGAGTTCTCGTGGTAGATCGCCATCTTGATGGTACCGCCTTCCGAGATCTGCGGCCGCACGCGCAGCAGCAGGCCCACGTCTTGCCGGTCGACGGTCTGGAACGGGTTGCCGCCGCCGGTGGTGCTGTTGGTGGCGAACGAACCGGTGATGATCGGCACGTTCTGGCCAACCTTGATGGTCGCCAGCTCATTGTCGAGCGTGATCATGTTCGGCGTCGACAGGATGTTGGCGTTGCCGTCGGATTCCAGCGCACGCGCCACCGCGCCCAGGCCCAGCTCGCCGCCCACCTGGCGGAACAGGCCGAAGGTCAGGCCGGTCGGCAGGACCGGCGTCGTGGTGCCGGTGGTGCTGCTCGTGCCCTGGGCCGCCGCCAGCGCCAGGTTGACGATGCTGTTGCTGGAACCGCCGCCGGTGAAGTTCTGCAGGCCGCCGAAACGGTATTTGCTGTCGGAGTCGCCGGTGGCGCCGACCCACTGCACGCCGAATTCGGAAGCTTTATTGGACGTGACCTCGACCACCAGCGCCTCGATGTAGACCTGGGCCCGGCGCACGTCGAGCTGGTCGATCACGGAGCGCAGGTTGCGGTACACCGCATCCGGCGCGGTGATGATCAGGCTGTTGGTCGAGGCGTCGGCCTGGATGAAGCCCGAACCCTGGCCGCCGCCCTGGGCTCCTTGCTGCCCCTGCTGGCCGGCGCTGTTGCCAGTACCACCAATGCCGGTGCTGCCCTGCAGGCCCTGTTGGCCGCCGAGGCCGCCCTGCCCGCCCAATCCGCCCTGGCCCGCCTGGCTGCCGATGCCGGACTGGATCGAGCTGCCCTGGGTGCCCTGCTGCACCTGCAGGGCCGAGGTGTCTTGCGACACCACGGCGCGCAGGGTCTGGGCCACGCGCGTGGCTTCCGCGTTCTTGAGATAGACCACGTGGATATTGCCCTTGCTCGAGCTCTCTTGATCCAGGCGGGCGATCAGGCTCTTGGCCAGGTTGGCGCGCGCCTGCGACGGCGCGCGGATCACGACCGAGTTGGTGCGCGGATCGGCCAGCACCGTGACCCGGCCCGAATCGCCGCCGGCGGCCGGTTCCATCAGGCGCGTGACGAGCTGGGCGATGTCGCTGGCGATCGCGTTGCGGATCGGGATCACGTCGAGGTCGGCCGCCACCGGCGCGTCGAGCGCGGCGATGATGCGCGCCAGGCGGCGCAGGTTGTCGGCATAGTCGGTGATGACCAGCGTGTTGTTGCCCGGGTTCGCCATGATGGAGTTATTGGGCGAAATCAGCGGACGCAGCACGGCGGTGAGGTTGGCGGCCGACTCGTAGGACAGATAAAACACCTGGGTCGCGATCTGGTCGCCGGTGGCCTTGCTGGAGCGCACGCCGCCGACCTGGGTCGGCGAAGACTGCAGCTTGGCCTCGGCCTCGGGCACCACCTTGGCGTAGCCGTCGCCGCTGGTGACCACCGCGAAGCCCTGCAGGCGCAGGGTCGAGGTGAGCAGGCCGAAGGCTTCGGTCTTGCTCAGCGATTTCTCGGACACCAGGGTGAGCGTGCCCTTGACCCGCGGGTCGATGATGAAGGTCATGCCGGTGTAGTGACCGATGGCCTTGATCACCGACTCGATGTCGGCATTGACGAAGCTCAAAGCGGCGGCGTTCGCGCTGTCCTGGGCCAGCGCGGGCAGCGGCAGCGCGACCATCGTGGCGGCGCAGCACAGCATGGCGCCGGCCGCAAGGCGGCGCAAGGCCGGCAGCTGCATGGCCGAAAAGTCGAGGTGCGCGAAGGTGGAGCGGTCTGTTTTCTTCATTATCTGAACTCGAGTGCGATTACGTTTTTGCCGTTCACCATCCGGCGCTGGCCCAGCAGGTTCAACATGGTCCCGAGCTGGTCCTCATAGCCGTCGGCGGCGCTGGCCTGGCCCGAAAAGCGCAGGCGTCCATTTTGCAGTACACCCGAGCCCGACAGCAGCAAAGCGCCGCGCACGGTGCGCAGGGTCAAATCGGCCTGCGGTCCACGCCAGTCCATGATCATTTCATAACTGCCAAGCGGCTTGATGGGCGACATGCGCGCACCCATATCGCTCATCGACAGGACGGTGCGCCCCTGCACCGTCACGGTATTCTGCTGGCGCAACAGGTCGAGCGCGTTCCAGGACAGCCGGATGCGGCCGCTCGGCGCCAGCGTATTGAGCGGCGCGCCCAGGCCCGACAAGCCCTCGGCCGGCAGCAGCAGCTCGCCGGCATTGACCTGCCAGCGCGACCAGCTGCCTTCGATCCGCACCGGGTTGGCCAGCGCCTGGGGATTTTCCAGGCTCATGCTGACCTGGCCTAGCACCACCAGCGGCGACAAGGTCCAGGAAAAACGGCCCGGCAGCAAGGGCGTGACCGACCCGCCCGGTCCCGGCGCCCCGCCGATAAAGGCTGAGCCGCGCCAAAGCGTACCCTGCGCATCCCCCAGCGTCAATCGACCGCCGGTCTGGCGCTCGACCATCGGGCCGAGCCAGGCCGCCGGCAGGAAAGCCAGCACCGTCGCCACTACCGCCAGGATGACCAGCAGGCCCCACGTCAGCGCCCGCCTCATGAAGCCGGATCGCTGCGCTGGCGCAGCGTGAGCGTGGCGTCGACCTGGCCCAGCGCGGTCTGGGCGCTGAATTGGGCGTCCTGCACCATCAGGCGGCTCTCGCGCCGCTGGGCGTCGAGCCAGGCCATCAGGTTGGCAAAGGAAACATTGTTGAGCTGAACCTTGGTGAACTCGCCGCTGACCGACAGCGAGGCCGGCTTGAGGCCGCGCCCCGCCATGCTGGCGGTGAGCGACTCGTTCGTGACTGGCGTGACGGCGGGCGCCGGCTCGCTGGCGGCGGCCCGGGCTTCGCCGGCAAGCGCCTCGAGCTGGGCCGCCTGCTGGCGCAGTTCGGGCAAGGAACGGCGCAATTGTTCGCGCCCTTCGAGCGCGGGCTCGAGCAGGACGAGATAGAACAGCGCCAGCGCGGCGACGGCGCCGCCGACCAGCAGGAACTTGCGCTCCTGCTCGGTGCGCGCGATCCAGTAGGCGGTGGCGCGTTCGCGCAGCCCGCTGATTTTGCCGGCGACATTCATTGCGTAACTCCAGGTTGCGAGGCGCCAGTGCTGCGGATCAACCAGGTGTTGGCGTCGGGCGCTTCCAGGCTGAGGTGGCGTGCCGCCAGGGCCGGGCGCAGCTGGTCTGCGGCGCCGGGATTGGCAGACTCGGGTTTGACGCGCACCGTGAGGGCGCGTTCGCGAAACTCCATTGATGCAATCGCAGGCGGCGCGCCGAGGCCGCCGATGGCTTCGCCGAAGGCAGCCGCCATCCAGGTGAATTCGTCGCCGCCCACCTCGCCGCTGCCGGCCCTGGCGCGCGCGATGTTCTGCTGCATCTGCGCCACCGGGTCGATCGCCGGCTGGCCCGGATACACCGAGCGGAACGTCTGGCTCATCTGCTGGCGCACGGCGTCGGCCTCGCGCTTCAGCCCCAGCCACTCGACGTTCAGGCCGATGACGTTGACCACCAGCGCCGCCAGGACAAGCCGGATCGGCCAGCGCCAGCGGCGCCAGTCGCGCCGGGCCACGCCGGCCGTGCCCAGGCCGGGCACCAGGTCGAGCGCGGGGCCGACGGCGCCGCCGTTGTTGCTGCCGCGGGCGCCGGCGATCCAGTGCGCCCAGTTGTCGCTCTCGAGGGTGACGCCGGGGCCGGCCTCGGCCAGCAGCGCCTGGTACTCGCCCAGTTGCTCGTGCTCGACATACAGCACCAGCGGCGCATCGCCCGCCAGCGCGCGCGCCGTCTGCAGGGCCACCACCGGGGCGCCGTCGAGCGCCAGGCCCAGGCCTTCGTACTGGCTCTGGCGCAGGATCAGTTCGCCCTTGCCGAAGGCGGCGCTCACGCTGCCTGGATGCAGGGGCAGGCACAATTGTTCGGGCACGGCCACCACCGCGCGCGCGCCCATTTCCAGCAACTTGCGCACCAGCGGCTCGAGCCAGGCCTGCTGCACCACGGCCACCGGACGGCGGCCGTCGGCCATGGCCGGGCCGGCCACCAGCACGCAATCGAGCGGATCGCCCAGGATATATTCTTCGACCAGGGCCGGCAGCGCCGCGCGCAGGCGCGCGCCGGCCAGCGGCGGCGCCTGCACCGCCAGCAGGGTGACGTCGCTGGCGGCCAGGATCAGCACCACGCGCCGGCTGGCCGCGACCACATCGCCCAGGTTGCGCAGCGCGCCTTCGCCCTGCTGTCCGATGGCGCCGTTATCGCCGACCATCGCGAACCGGCATAAGGCGCCTTCGCCTTCGCTCCTGGCCGGATGCCGGATATAAAGAGTAGTCAAACCGTCTCGCTTTCTTCTAGTTCTGGCGGGTCCAGATCACGGTCACACCATTGGCGGGGCCAAGGTTGGCCAGGCTGCCTTTCTGCACCAGCGACTCCGCGTCCAGCGCCGCGCGGTCGAGGCGGATGCGGCTCTGCACCAGGAAGTAATTGCTGGTGATGCTGATCTTTGGCTGTTCCACCGCTTCATCCCTGCATTGCACTTCGCTCAAAAACTGCTGGACGTCGTTCCACGGCACCCGCTTGCGCTGCTCGACCAGGGCATTGGCCTGGGAGGTCGAACAGCCAGCCAGGACCGCCGCCAGCACCTCGGCCGGCGCCGTGTTCACGTTCACCGTCGTCCCTTGCGCCGGCAGCACGATCACGAACGGACGCAAGGCCTCGACCGTCTCGGGCTTGACGCCCTGCACCGCCAGCAGGTCGTCCACCCGCATGAGCGGCATCGGGTTGCCCTTGCGCGGCGTCTGCGCAGTGTTATTGTTGCCCGCCGCGTCCGGATCCACCGTCAGCGCCTGGCCGGCGGCGACGAAATCGGCAATCGGCCGCGCCAGCCGCGGCTCTTGCCGCAGATTGGTCAGCAGGCGGCCGAGCACCTCGGTCTCGATCGGTTCGCGCTTGCCGCCCGTTGCCAGGTTGTTCAGATTGTATCGCGCCGTCGCGTCGTATACCTGACCCGACAGGGATGCATTGAAATTTTCTCCCTGCACCCGCTCGCGTTCGATGTACTGGTCGAGCCGGGTTTCGGCCAGCGGCGTGGCCCACACCTGCTCGAGCGAGATGCGTCCGCCGAAAGGCTGGCGCAGGATCACGCTGGCCCAGTCGAGGGCGCCGCGCTGGATCCACTTGGTCTGCAACTGCAAGCGCTGGTTTTCCATCGAGCGTACCTGCACCTGCTGCTGCCAGAACAGGCTGGCGACGATCGAGATCGCCAGCGTGGTCAGGAGCAGTGCGGTGACCACGGCGACGCCGCGCTGGCGGCGCGGAAGGGGCACGGGCCGCATCAGGTGCCTCCCAGCAGGAAAGACTTGACCATCGGCTGGCCCAGGCCCTGCACGGTGAGCGCCACCTGCACGCCGGTGGGTTCGCGCGAGCGGGCCGGGCCCAGGCCCGGATCGACAGGCGGGGGTTCCTGCTCGCCATTGCCGCCGACCGCGGTCGGCTCATTACGCCAGGCATTGTTTTGCCAGCCCTGCACCTGCATGCCGCCCACGCCGACCTGCAGCACGACCGACGGCGCATTCTCGGCCGGCGCATCGGACGCGAGCGCCTGCCACAGCTGGGCGATGTGGTCGAGGTCGCGCGTGCCGGGCGACTCGCGCCGCATCAGCTGGCCGTTGACCACGCGGTAGCTGACCACCTGCAGGCGCGACGGCTCGTGTTCGACGAACACCTTGCGCACCAGGGTCAGGCGGTCGGCATCCCACAGCAAGGCCGGGCGGCCGCGCATGATGTCGTTGCCGGCCGCGTTCTCGCAATCGTTCTGCATCTGGGCGAAGGCCAGCTGCATGCCGCGCGTGATTTCCATTTCGTGCGTGAGCGCCACGCGCGCGCGCACGATGCCGTCCAGCCCGCGCCAGCCGAGCACGGCCACCATGGCGAGGATGCCGATCGCCACCAGGAGTTCGACCAGCGTGAAGCCTGCATGCCGCGACCTGGCGTTCATATCGGGGAAGGCCTCAGGACCAGTTGGATGAGTTTGACAATGCGGCGTCCCGGGTTGTCGGCGTCGAACACCGAGACTTCGATCCTGCGCAACAGTGGATTGGGGCTAGACAGCACTTCTTCTTCACATACCAGGTTCAGGTCGCCTTGCGGGCAGGGAAAGCTGCGCTTGCCGATCGCGGGAAACTCGCGGCCCAGGCGGATCTGCACCAGCCGGTTCTCGGCCGACCAGGTCGCCATCATCGAGGCGCGCAGGCCGGCGCTGTTGGACGTCAGGCTGCCCACCGCGCGCAGGCCGGCGGCCAGCGCGGTGCCGACGATGACCAGCGCCACCAGCACTTCGAGCAGGGTGAATCCGAAGGCGTGGCGCGAGGCGCGGCGAGAGAACATGATGTGCTTCATTCGACGGTAAAGTGGCCGACGCCGTCGGCGCGGATCGCGACCGCGTTGGCGCCCGAGGCCAGGGTCAGCACGAAGGGACGGTCGACCGGCTCGCGTCCGAAGGTGATGCGCAGCATATCCGGGCCCCCCGTGCCGGACGGCTCGAGCACGAGCCGCAGCGGCGGATTCTTGAAGCTGCGCTCGCGCAGCAGGTCGTCGCGCGTGACCGGTTCCCAGCCGGTGTCGCCGCGCACCATGAAGCGGTAGCGCTCGCCGTTGGCCTCGAACGCGACCAGGCGGTTGCGCACGATGGCTTCGTCGCGCGCCAGCTGCAGCAGCAGCGCGATGCGCCTGGCCTCGTTTTCGAGATCCTGGCGCGGGCTCGGGATGGCGTTCAGCGTAGCCAGTCCCAGCGTGATGCCGATGATGACCATCACGACCAGCAGCTCCACCAGGGTGAAGCCGGAGGATGCGCCCCGCGCGCGCCAGGCCGGCATGGGAAAGGCTTAGTGCCAGGAACCGACGTCGGCGTCCTCGCCGTTGCCGCCCGGCTGCCCGTCGGCGCCGTAGGAGAACACGTCGATCTCGCCTTTCACGCCCGGCGACAGGTATTGGTAGGCGTTGCCCCACGGGTCCTTCGGCAGCTTCTCGATATAGCCGCCTTCTTTCCAGCCGTTGGCGGCCGGGCCGGAGGTCGGCTTGGCGATCAGGGCATTCAAGCCCTGCTCGGTGGTCGGATAGCGCTGGTTGTCGAGCTTGTACAGCTTGAGGGCCTGCATCATGGTGGCGATGTCGACCTTGGCGGCAGTGACGCGCGACTCGCCCGTGCGGCCCAGCAATTTAGGCACGACCAGGGCGCCGAGGATGCCGATGATGACCACGACGACCATGATCTCGACCAGGGTAAAGCCGCGGGCGCGACGTTGTGTACGTTGGAAATTCATATGCAGTGTGAGTAGGCTGGTGAATCGGTAGAGCCGGGACAGTATACGGCCGAAATATGACAAGATAATACTGCGGATGAATCTGCGTACAATTACTGTGCGAACGATTACATCGCTACCGGCAGCGGGTGTGCAATTGTAAGCTACCTACGCTCGTCACGACACCTTGGATCCGCGCCGTTAAGCGTGTCCTCATCAAACCTGGCTAGCGCCTGGCGCACACCGGGCAGTCGGGATTGCGCGCCACCTTGACGCCAGTCCATTCCATGAATTTCCCGTCCAGCATGAGAAGGCGGCCGACCAGGGGCGCGCCGACGCCCGCGATCAGCTTCATCGCTTCGGCGGCCTGGACCGCGCCGACGATGCCGACCAGCGGGGCGAACACCCCCATGGTGCTGCACGCAACGTCTTCAAAGCCGCTGTCTTCAGGGAACAGGCAGGCATAGCACGGGGCGTCGGGCTGGCGCGGGTCGAACACGGACAGCTGGCCGTCGAAGCGGATCGCCGCCCCCGACACCAGCGGCACGCCGGCAGCGACGCAGGCGCGGTTGACGGCGTGGCGGGTGGCGAAGTTGTCGCTGCAGTCGAGCACGACGGTGGCCGTGCGGGCCAGCGCCAGCAGGCGCTCGGGACCGGCCCGTTCGTTCAGGGCGACGACCTCGATCTCGGGATTGATCGCCAGCAGGGCCGCGCGCCCGGAATCGACCTTGGGCTGGCCGATGCGCTCGGTCGTGTGCATGACCTGGCGCTGCAGGTTGGTGAGGTCGACCGTGTCGTCGTCGACCAGGGTGATGCGGCCGATGCCGCCAGATGCCAGGTACAGCGCGGCCGGCGAACCGAGGCCGCCGGCGCCGATCACCAGGGCATGGGCCTCGAGCAGGCGCTGCTGGCCTTCGATGCCGATGTCGTCGAGCAGGATGTGGCGCGAGTAGCGCAGGAGCTGGTTGTCGTTCATGGGGTCACCCCGACATCATTTCTTCGGCGGTGCCTTCAATTCGGGCAATTTATGCTCCGCCCCCGGCAACGGCGCCGGCGCGGGTTTGTCTTCGTCGGGCACGCCCCTGGCCAGTTGCACCGGCAAGCCCTTGAAGTGCTTGATCGCCTGCGCCAGCTGGAAATCGTCCTGGCCGCCGAACTCGATCGGCTTGCGGTCCTTCAGCAGCGCCAGCGCGCGCTGCTGCTGCGCCAGGCTGGGGTTCTGGTCCCTGGACGCCGCTTCTTTCTTCTCGCCTTCGGCCGCCAGGTGGCGCTGCAGGTCCGCTTCGCGCACGCGCAGGGCGTTCAGCAGGTCGCCCTCGGCACTCTCGTCGACCCGCATATCGGGTTCGATGCCGGTGGCCTGGATCGGCCGCCCTTTCGGCGTGTAGTAGCGCGCCGTGGTCAGCTTGATCGCGGTATCTTCCGACAGTTGCCGCAAGGTCTGCACCGAGCCCTTGCCGAAGGTGCGGCTACCCATCACGATCGCGCGCTGGTAATCCTGCAGCGCGCCGGCCACGATTTCGGAAGCCGATGCCGAGCCGCCATTGACCAGCACCACCATCGGCACCGATTTGAGGCCGGCCGGCAAGCCCGCCAGCGGGTCGCCGCGCTGGGCATAGAACTCGCGCCGGCCATAGAATTCCTGGTTCGAGTCCGCCACCTGGCCCTTGGTGGACACGATCACCTGGTCCGGCTGCGGCAGGAAGGCGGCCGAGACGCCGATCGCGCCCGGCAGCAGGCCGCCCGGGTCGTTGCGCAGGTCGAGCACCAGGCCCTTGATGTCGGGTTGTTCGGCGTACAGTTCCTTGGTTTTCTTGGCCAGCTCGTCCAGGGTGTTTTCCTGGAACTGGCTGATGCGCAGCCAGGCATAGCCGGGCTCGACCATCTTGGCCTTGACGCTGACCACCTTGATTTCCTGGCGCGCGATCGGCACCACCCAGGGCTTGTCTTCGCCGGGACGGGCAATGGTGAGCGTGACCTTGCTGCCGACCTTGCCGCGCATGCGCTTGATCGCCTCGTCGGACGACATATTGCGCACGGGGACGTTGTCGATGCGGGTGATCAGGTCGCCCGGCTTGATGCCGGCCTTGAAGGCAGGCGTATCCTCGATCGGCGACACCACCTTGATGTAGCCGTCCTCGTTCGAGATCTCGACGCCGACGCCCACGAACTTGCCCTGCACCGCTTCGCGCATGTCGCGGAAGGCCTTGGGATCGAGGTAGACCGAATGCGGATCGAGCGAGGCGACCATGCCGCCGATCGCTTCCGACAGCAGCTTTTTATCTTCCACCGGCTCGACGTAGTCGGTCTTGATCAGGCCATACACGTCGGCCAGCTGGCGCAGCTCGTCGAGCGGCAAGGGCGCGCCGGCCTTTTGCGCATGGGCCGACAGCTGGAACGATGCCGCCACGCCGACCAGGACGCCCACGCCGACCAGCCCGAAATGCTTTGCTTTCATGCCCATGTTGACCCTTGTTGTACCTAGAACCGGACCCAGCCCGCCGGGTCGATGGCCTTGCCGCGATGCCTGAGCTCAAAGTATAGCCCCGATTCCTCGTTGCCACCGGTATTGCCGGCACTGGCCACCGCCTCGCCGGCGCGCACGCTGTCGCCGGGACGCTTGAGCAGCGACTGGTTATTGCCGTAGATCGACAGGTAACCGTCGCCGTGGTCGACGATGATCAGGTTGCCGAAGCCGCGCATCCAGTCGGCGTGCACCACCCGACCCGGGGCCACGGCGCGCACCTCGGCGCCTTCCGCGGCCTTGATGAAATTGCCCTTCCAGGTCGGGCCGTCGCCGCGGCGTCCACCGAAGCGGGCCACGACGCTGCCGTTGACCGGGCTGGCCATGCGGCCCTTGAGCGACGCGAACGAGCCGCTCGGCGCGGCCGGCCCCAGCATCGGCGGCGCCGGTTCGTTCGACCGGGTGTCTTCCTCGACCGGCTCCTCGGCCACGATCGGCGCTTCCTTGATCGGTTCGGGCATCGGCTTCGGCTTGGCGCCCGGCTTGGCGTTTTCGCGCGCGATGCGCTCGCGTTCGCGGTCGCGCTCGGCCTTCTCGGCCGCCGCCTTGGCGCGCGCCGCCGCCAGCGCCCTGGCTCGCGCTTCCGCGGCGGCCTTGGCCTTGGCGCGTTTCGCCGCCAGGGCGGCCTGGCGCTTGCGCTCGGCTTCTTCCTGCTCGCGGATCAGGCGCTCGAGGCGGGTGACCAGCCCCGACATGCGTTCTTCGTCGCGCTCCAGGCGGTCGGCCTGCTTGCGCTGGTCGGCCAGGCGGGTCGACAGGTTGTTGAGCAGCGCGGCGCGCTTGGCCTTTTCTTTTTCCAGCAGCGCCTTCTGGTCGAGCTGTTCCTGGGCGATTTCTTCCAGCTCTTGCTTGGCATTCTCGACCTTGTCGCGGTTGGCCTCGACTTGCGCCAGGTTGCCGCGCAGCGAATCCAGCAGGCGCGCCTGGGCCTGCGAAACATAGGCCATCAGCTGCAAGTCGCGGCTGATGCGGTTCGGGTTGTCGCCGGACAGCAGCAGCTTGATCCGGTCTTCGTTGCCAGCCACATAGTGTTCGCGCAGCAGCCTGGCCAGCTGCTTTTGCTGGGCGGCGATGGTCTGGTTCAGCTGTTCCTGCTGCGCGGCCAGGTCTTGCAGGCGCGTGTTGGTGGCGCCCTGCTCTTCCTGCAGGTCGCGCAGCGCCCGGTTGGCGTTGGAAATGGCGGCCTCGGACTCGGCCAGCGTGTCGGCCGCGTCTTCCTTGGCGCTTTCGGTCTGGCTGATGTCGCGCTTGATCGCCTGCAGTTGTTGCTGGATGCCGGCGCGCTGCTTCTCGGCCGCCGCCTTCTGGCGGCTGCGCTCGGTCTGGCGCTGGGCCCATGCATCCGTTGCGAACGCGCCGGACAGCGCGACCGCCAGCAGCGTACCCAGGAGTACGCTACCGGCTCCCTTCGTGAATGGCAAATGCAAGACTTACTTTGCCTTCCCTTGGTTGGCCACGGCCGCCATGGCGGCGGCGATCGCTTCCTGGTCGCCCAGGTAGTAGTGCTTGATCGGCTTCAGGTCGGCGTCCAGCTCATACACCAGCGGCTGGCCGTTGGGGATGTTCAGGCCGACGATGTCGGCGTCGCTGATATTGTCCAGCATCTTGATGATGGCGCGCAGGCTGTTGCCGTGGGCCGAGATCAGGATTTTCTTGCCGGCGCGGATGGCGGGGGCGATTTCGTCGTTCCAGGCCGGCATCACGCGCGCCACGGTGTCCTTCAGGCATTCGGTCAGCGGGATCTGCTCGTCGGTGAGCGCTGCATAGCGCGGGTCGCCGAACGAGGTGCGCTCGTCGTCCTTCTCGAGCGCCGGCGGCGGGGTGTCGTAGCTGCGACGCCAGACCAGCACCTGCTCGTCGCCGAACTTGGCGGCGGTCTCGGCTTTATCGAGGCCCTGGAGGGCGCCGTAGTGGCGCTCGTTCAGGCGCCAGTCGTTCTTGACGGGAAGGTACATCATGTCCATCTCGTCCATCGCCAGCCACAGGGTGCGGATGGCGCGCTTGAGCACCGAGGTATAGGCCACGTCGAAGGTGAAGCCGGCTTCCTTGAGCACGCGGCCGGCGGTTTTCGCCTCGGCCACGCCTTTTTCGGTCAGGTCGACGTCGGTCCAGCCGGTGAAACGGTTTTCCAGGTTCCAGGTGGATTCGCCATGGCGCATGAATACGATCTTGTACATTAGTCTCTTCTTCTCGAAAAAATTCTGGTTGAAGTCCGGTCCGGCATCTATTTTATAATGCCCCGATTCAGTTCAACCAATCGGAACCCTTGTGAATTTCTTACTCGATAATATCTTCGTTGTTGCGATCGCCGTGATTTCGGGTGTCGCCCTGCTGTGGCCGGCACTGACGCCGCGCGGAAAACGCGCGACGCCGCTGCAGGTGACGCAGATGATCAACCGCGGCAAGACCACCGTGGTCGACGTACGCAGCGCGGAAGAATTCGCGGCAGGCCACCTGCGCGACGCGAAACACATCCCGCTGGCAGACTTGGGCAATCGCATCGGCGAACTGGACAAGTCGAAGAACCGTACCGTCGTGGTGGTGTGCCAGAGCGGCGCCCGTGGCGACAAGGCCGCGCGCCAGTTGCAGGCGGCCGGCTTCGAAGACGTCCACAGCCTGGAAGGCGGTCTGGCGGCCTGGACGGCTGCAGGCCTGCCGGTCACCAAGTAAACCCGCCGGCCCCTGTTCCGGGCCGGCAGACATGAAAGGATTCAGCATGACAGCCCACGTCGTTCTCTACCACACCGCAGCCTGCCCCTATTGCGTGCGCGCCGAGCGCCTGCTCGAAGCCAAGGGCGTGCATGACATCGAACGCATCCGCGTCGACCTCGACCCGGAACAGCGCCAGATCATGATGCAGCGCACCGGCCGCCGCACCGTTCCACAGATCTACGTTGGCGACACCCACGTCGGCGGTTTCGACGATTTGTATGCGCTGGACCAGGCCGGACGCCTGGACCCGATGCTCAAGGGCGAGTAAGCTAATTGGGCTGAACGCGGCGGCGGACGGCAAAGCCGCTATTGCTTCCAAGTTGGTTTTGCTACAATTGTCGTCGCGTTTGACCCGAAGTCGGGCCCGGCCCCATAGCCGCGCTCGACCAAAGCACCCGGAGTAGCCTCCTGCTCCCCACTATTATTAGAAAGCGTTCCATGTCTGACGAAAACCTGCAACCAGTATTCCAAATCCAACGCGTCTACCTGAAAGACATGTCGCTGGAGCAACCGAATTCGCCATCGATCTTCCTGGAACAGGAAGCGCCGGCAATCGAAGTGTCGCTCGACGTCGGCGCCGAAAGCATCGCCGAAGGCATCTACGAGTCGACCGTGACGATCACCGTCACCGCCAAGGTCAAGGACAAGGTCGCGTTCCTGGTGGAAGGCAAGCAGGCTGGCATCTTCGAAGCCCGCAACATCCCTGCAGAGCAGATGGATCCGCTGCTGGGCATCGGCTGCCCGAACATCATCTACCCATACCTGCGCGCGAACATCGCCGACGTGATCAGCCGCGCCGGTTTCCCGCCAGTGCACCTGGCCGAGATCAACTTCGAAGCGTTCTACCAGCAGCGCGCCGCGGCCATGGCCGAAGCAGCTGCCGCCGCACCGGCAAACTAAGCATCATCTCGCGGATGCGGCCAAGGCCGCGTCCGCGCCAGCCTTCCGGCGTCGCGGTTCACCCACAATCCAGGCCCGCCATGCGCTTTCCCCGACCACTTGCAGCTGCTCCACTGTTGGCGATGACAGTGCTGGCCGCGCCGAGTGCTCACGCCTTCGATTTCAAGACGGTCGGCGCCGCCCCGGCGATCCTGTACGGAACGCCATCGGCCAAGGGCAACAAACTCTATCTGGCGCCGCCCGGCATGCCGCTCCAGGTCATGATCGCCTATGGCGACTGGGTCAAGGTGCGCGACATGAACGGCGACGTGGCCTGGACCCCAGCCAGGTCGCTGAGCGCGCAACGCAATGTGCTGGTACGCACGCCCGGCGGCCGGGTCCATTCCGGCCCGGACGCAACCTCGGCGGTCCTGATGACGGCCGACAAGGGCGTTTTACTTGAACTGGTCGATCCCCATGCCATTGTCTGGGCGCGCGTGCGCCATCGCGACGGCGTCATTGGCTATATCAAGGTCTCGGACATCTGGGGCCTGTAAATCCACTCCAGGAGTTCCATGCAACAGAACAAACCCACTACCAAGATCACCGTCCTCGGCGCCGGCGCCTGGGGCACCGCCGTCGCCATCGCGCTGGCCGCACGCCACGACGTGCTGCTGTGGGGCCGCAATCCGCAACAAATGGCGGATACCGACGCGGCGCGCGACAACCTGGCCTATTTGCCGGGCCACCCGCTGCCGTCAGCGTTGCGCGTGAGCGCCGACTTCGAGGCGGCGCTTGCCCACGTGGCGCCCGGCGCCGCGCAAGACGCGCCGCTGCTGATCCTGGCCTGCCCGGTGGCCGGCCTGCGTCCGCTGCTGGAGCAATTGCGTGGCCGCCCGATCCCGAACGTCGTCTGGCTGTGCAAGGGCTTCGAAGCCGGCACCGGCCTGCTGCCGCACCAGGTGGTGGCGCAGGTGCTGGGCGACAGCGTCCCGGGCGCGGCGCTGTCCGGCCCTTCGTTCGCGCAAGAAGTCGCGCGCGGCCTGCCGTGCGCGCTGACCGTGGCATCGAGCTCGGCCGAGCTGCGCGAACGCGTGGTGGCCGCGGCCCATGGCGACAACCTGCGCGTCTATTCGCACGACGACCTGATCGGCGTGGAAGTGGGCGGCGCGGTCAAGAACGTGATGGCGATCGCCACCGGCGCCGCCGACGGCCTGGGACTGGGCCTGAACGCGCGCGCGGCGCTGATCACGCGCGGCCTGGCCGAGATCACCCGCCTGGGGCTGGCGCTCGGCGCCCAGCCGGGCACCTTCATGGGCCTGTCGGGGATGGGCGACCTGATCCTGACCTGCACCGGCGACCTGTCGCGCAACCGGCGGGTCGGCCTGGCGCTGGCCGAAGGCAAGGCGCTGGACACGATCGTGGCGGAACTGGGCCATGTGGCCGAAGGCGTGCCCTGCGCCAAGGCGGTGCGCGAACTGGCGCGCCGGATGGGGGTCGACATGCCGATCACCGAGGCGGTGGCCAGCGTGCTGTTCGACGGCGTGGATGCGGCGCAGATGGCGGCGCAGTTGCTGGCGCGGGATCCGCGGGTGGAGCTGGCGTAATTGGTATTGCAGCCGTGGTGGACGGCTTTGCCGTCCACGCGGTACCTCACTTCGGCGGCGCCCCGCTCGGGTCGTCGCTCGGGCCGCCCGAACGTTCCGGCCCCATCAGGATGGTCATCAAGGCCACCGCATCCTTCAGCGCGCGCACCGTGTGCGGCACGCTGCCCGCCAGATAAACCATCTCGTTCGGCTGCAGGGTGGTCGTCTTGTCGTGGGCGTCGATCGCGATCTCGCCCTCCAGGCAGACGATGGTCACTTCGCCATCGACCCGGTGCTCGGGAATCGGCCGTTCGACCGGCAACACCAGTCGGATCAGTTCCATGTGCTCGGTCTTGACCAGGGCCACCGAGGTGAAATGGGCGATGTCGTCGTCGCCGCGTTGCAAAGCAATCTTTTCGCCGGATACTGCGTGATGCAAGGCCATGTCGCCCTCCTCTATGTGCTTGTCGCTTCCTCTTGCGGTTCCGGCACGCTGCGCAGCCAGCTGACCAGCGCATAGGCGTCCTGGAATCCTTGCGCCAACCGCGGCACCAGTTGATCCGGTGCATTCAGGTCCAGTTTCACCTCGGTCCACACGAAGAAGCTTTTCAGTTTCAGGTAATCGACATGCGGATGATCGGGATCGAAGCCCTTGGGTGGACGCTGCAACTTGTCCTCTTCCAGCATGTCGTTATAGGTGGCGCGAAGATTCTTATTCTTCAATACTTTGGCGAAACCCGTCGCATCGTTGACCACGTGCTCGCGGATCGCCTTCAGGCGCGCCGGCGGCGGCAGGTACTCTCCCACGCCGAAGCCCAGGGTGCCGTCGCGCTCGAGTTGAAAATAATAGGTCGAGCCGCCGCCCGCGCTCGGGCGGCGCTTGTCGTGCGGGGTGATGCCGGCCGAGAAGCGGGTTTTATACGGCGTCTTGTCCTTCGAAAAGCGGGTGTCGCGGTGGATCCGGAACATCGCCTTCTTGGGATTGCAGGCCGCCACCTGCTTGTCGAACTTCGTCAGGGCCTTGATCAGTTCCGTGACCGTTTCTTCGAATTCGGTGCGCAGGATGTCGTAGCGCGGTTTATTCCAAAGAAACCAGGGCCGGTTATTGTTTTCGCTCAGTTCGCTGAGAAATTGCGTCAGGTCGCGCAGATGCATGGTGGTTCAGGTGTCGAAAGAAAAGTTCAGGGCGCCTGGCGCGGCCGGCGGCCCACCGTCACGTCGACCGTGGCTTCGCGCCGCTTGCGCAGGATCGTCATTTGCGTCTTGGCGCCGGGCTCGAGCTGGGCGATCAGGTTCAGCATCTCGCTGGTGTCCGCGATCGGCTCGCCGGCCACGGCCACCAGGATATCGCCCGGCACGATGCCGGCGCGGTCGGCCGGCCCGCCGCGCACCACGCCGGCGATGATGGCGCCGCTGCGCTTGGCCAGGCCAAAACTGTCGGCCAGCTCGGGCGTGATGTCCTGCGATTCGATGCCGATCCAGCCGCGCACCACGCTGCCGTGCTTGACGATCGAATCGAGCACGGTCTTGGCGGTCGACACGGGAATCGCGAAGCCGATCCCGACCGAGCCGCCAGTCTGCGAATAGATTGCCGCGTTAATGCCCAGCAAATTGCCTTCGGTATCGACCAGGGCCCCGCCCGAGTTGCCGAAATTGATCGCGGCATCGGTCTGGATGAAATTCTCGAAGTGATTGATGTGCAGGTTGTTGCGGCCCAGGGCCGAGATGATGCCCAGGGTGACAGTCTGGCCGACGCCGAACGGGTTACCGATCGCCAACACCACGTCGCCCACGCGCGCCTGCTCGGGATCGCCCAGCACCATCACCGGCAGGTTGCGCTCGCTCACGCGGATCACGGCCAGGTCGGTCTCGGGATCGGTGCCGACCAGGCGCGCCGCGGCCTTGCGGCCATCGGCCAGGCCGACTTCGATCGCGTCGGCGCCGTCGATCACGTGGAAATTGGTCAGGATATAACCGTCGCTGCTGACGATGACGCCGGAGCCGAGGCTGGCCAGTTGCTCGTCGGGCGGCGCGCGGTCGCCGAAGAAGCGGCGGAAGAACGGGTCGCGCAGCAGTGGATGCGACTGGCGCGACGCCTTGCTCGTGTAAATATTGACCACGGCCGGCATCGCCTTGGCCGCGGCATTGCGGAAGCTGCCGCCCGCCGCCCGCGGCGGCGCCTGCAGCATCGGCACCGGATTGCCCGGCGTGCCGACCGCGACCGTGTCTGGCCTGTCGAGCCATTCGGGCCGCATGGCGGCCACCACGAACCAGGCCGCCAGCGCAATCGTCACCGCTTGCGCGAACAGCAGCCAAAGGCGTCGCAAAAGCGGCCGCTTGGGCTGCGGACGCCGGATGTCGTGGACCAGATCGTCTTTCACTTTTTAAGGGAATCCCGGATTTCGCGCAGCAGGACGATGTCTTCCGGCGTCACTGGAGCAGCAGGTTTGGCCTCTTCGGCCGGGCCGCGCAGGCGGTTAATCACACGCACCATCTGGAAGATGATGAAGGCCAGCAGGATAAAGTTCAGCAAAATGGTCAGGAAATTACCGTACGCCAATACAGCACCGGCCTTTTGCGCTTCTGCCAAGGGGAGGTGATAGCCCTGGTTATTGAGAGGAATATAATAGTTGGCGAAGTCGAGGCCACCGAGGACCGCGCCGATCGGCGGCATGACCACGTCCTTGACCAGCGAATCGGTGATGCGCGCAAACGCGCCGCCGATGATCACGCCGACGGCAAGGTCGATGACATTGCCGCGCATCGCAAACTTCTTGAACTCTTCCAGCATCGCCATTGGACTTCTCCCATTGTTATTGATACAAGCAATTGCATGATACCCGAACGCTCCGGAGGCTGTCTTTCGGCCGAATGCTGCAGGAGCACAAAAGACCATTCTGCTAAAGCGTGTAGCCCAGACAATTTTTTTCCCTCAGGTATTGCCGTTCACATATAATTTTGGATGCTGGAAGCTCGCTATTAATTCTTAAAATTCGTATATTCACGGAGTGGGGTTGGTATGAGTAATGAAAAGCAGGTCGATCCGGGCCGACGCGGATTGCTGGTCGCGACATGCGCGGCTGGCGGCGTAGTCGGCGTGTCCACGGCGGGAGCCCTGGTCAGCACCTTCCAGCCTTCCGAACGCGCAAAAGCGGCGGGAGCCCCGGTTGAAGTCGATATCTCCGACGTCGCTCCGGGTGAAATGAAAGTCGTCGAATGGCGCGGCAAACCGGTCTGGATCCTGCGCCGCACCCCCGCAATGATGGCCACGCTCGAGAAGGACCAGGGCGAACTGGCCGATCCCGCCTCCGATAATGTGTTCCAGCTGCCGATGCCGGAATACGCCAAGAACCCGTTCCGCTCGCGCGCCGAGCACAAGGAAGTGCTGGTCACTGTCGGCATCTGCTCCCACCTGGGCTGCTCGCCCTCCTCGCGCCTTTCCGCCGGCCCGCAGCCGAACCTGCCCGACAACTGGCCGGGCGGCTTCCTGTGCCCCTGCCACGGCTCGACCTTCGACCTGTCTGCGCGCGTGTTCAAGAACAAGCCGGCGCCGACGAATATGGATGTCCCCCCGTACATGTATCTGTCCGATAACAAGCTGGTGATCGGCAAAGACGAGAAAGGCGAGGCATAACAATGGGCGCATTCAAGGAGACCAAGCTACCCGCCGACGCACCGGTGGCCCAGAAAGCCCTGGCCTGGGTCGACGACCGCTTCCCGGCATCGAAACTGTGGAACGATCAATGGGGCAAGTACTACGCTCCCAAGAATTTCAACGTCTGGTATCTGTTCGGTTCGCTGTCGGCCCTGGTGCTGGTGCTGCAGATCGTCACCGGCATCTTCCTGACGATGCACTACAAGCCGGACGCCGCGCTGGCCTTCGGCTCGGTCGAATACATCATGCGCGAAGTGCCGTGGGGCTGGCTGGTGCGCTACCTGCACTCGACCGGCGCCTCGGCCTTCTTCATCGTGGTCTACCTGCACATGGCGCGCGGGCTGATGTACGGCTCTTACCGCAAGCCGCGCGAGCTGGTCTGGCTGTTCGGCTTCGGCATCTTCCTGTGCCTGATGGCCGAGGCCTTCTTCGGCTACCTGCTGCCATGGGGGCAGATGTCGTACTGGGGCGCCCAGGTGATCGTGAACCTGTTCGGCGCCATCCCCGTGATCGGCGAAGACCTGTCGCTGTGGATCCGCGGCGACTACGTCGTCTCCGACGCCACCCTGAACCGCTTCTTCGCCTTCCACGTGATCGCGCTGCCGCTGGTGATCCTGGGCCTGGTGGCCGCCCACCTGACGGCGCTGCACGAAGTCGGCTCGAGCAACCCGGACGGCATCGAAGTCAAGGAGCATCTGGGCCCGGACGGCCATCCGCTGGACGCCATTCCGTCGCACCCCTACTACACCACCAAGGACCTGTTCGGCGTGTCGGTATTCCTGCTGCTGTTCTCGGCAGTCGTGTTCTTCGCACCCGAGATGGGCGGCTACTTCCTGGAGTACAACAACTTCCTGCCGGCCGACTCGATGAAGACGCCGCCGCACATCGCGCCGACCTGGTACTTCACCCCGTTCTACTCGGTGCTGCGCGCGACCACGGCCGACTTCATGTACGTGCTGATGATCAGCGTCGCCCTGTACGTGGCCTTCATCTGGCTGAAATCGCGCCTGGCCTTCCGCACCAAGGCGATCATCGCCGTGGTCGGCCTGCTGCTGATCATCGGCATGCTGCCGCAGGTGCTGGACGCGAAATTCTGGGGCGTGGTGCTGTTCGGTTCGTCGGTGATGATCATCGCCGGCCTGCCGTGGCTCGACCACTCGCCGGCGAAATCGCTGCGCTACCGTCCGAGCTGGCACCGCTGGATCTATGCCCTCTTTGCGCTGGTGTTCGTGACGCTGGGCTACCTTGGCACCCAGCTGCCGACCCCGGCCTTCACCATCCTGTCGCAAGTGTGCACGCTGGCTTACTTTGCGTTCTTCCTCCTGATGCCGTGGTGGAGCACGATGGGCACCTTCAAGCCGGTGCCGACCCGTGTCACCTTCACCCCGCATTGATCACCGGACAAGAGCACAAGGACACGACATGAAATTGTTTGCAAAGAAACTGATTGCAGTCCTGGCGCTGGTGCCGGGACTGGCTTTCGCCGCCGAGGGCGGCATCCCGCTGGACCGCGCACCGGACCGCAATGACATGGCCTCGCTGCAGAACGGCGCCAAGATCTTCGTCAACTATTGCCTGAATTGCCATGCGGCGGCCTCGATGCGTTACAACCGCCTGCGCGACCTGGGCCTGTCGGAAGACCAGATTCGTGACAATCTGTTGTTTTCTGCCGACAAGGTCGGCGACATGATGACAACGGCGATGCGCCCGAAAGATGCTGCGGCCTGGTTCGGCGCGGTGCCGCCGGATCTGTCGGTGATCGCGCGCGCCAAAGCCTCGCCGGCCGGCTCGGGCGCCGACTACCTGTACACCTATCTGCGCAGCTTCTATCAGGACGAAACCCGCCCGACCGGGTGGAACAATATGGTGGTGCCAAATGTTGCGATGCCACATGCGATGTGGCAGCAGCAGGGAATTCGCACCGCCAGGTTCGCCGAGGAAGCCGATCCGCATGAGCCAGGCAAAACGGTGCACAAGTTCGCCGGCTTCGAGCAAGTATCGCCGGGCACCATGAGCCAGCAGGACTTCGATGCCGCCACCGCCGACCTGGTCGCGTACATGGTCTGGATGGCCGAACCGGCCCAGGCTACCCGCAAAAAGCTGGGTGTGATCGTGCTGTTGTTCCTGTCCGTGTTCGTGTTTTTGACCTGGCGTTTGAACGAATCGTACTGGAAACAAGTGAAGTAATTCGCTTTCATTGCCCGGTTGGCTATAATACGGGCAATCATTTCTCTGGGGTGAGTGCTCTGCGCTACACCCCTTTGTTTCTTAAGGAACTATAAACCATGATGGTTCTCTACTCCGGCACCACGTGCCCGTTCTCCCAACGCTGCCGCCTCGTCCTGTTCGAAAAGGGCATGGACTTCGAGGTCCGCGACGTTGACCTGTTCAACAAGCCGGAAGATATTTCGACGATGAACCCATACGGCCAGGTACCGATCCTGGTCGAGCGCGAACTCATCCTGTACGAATCGAACATCATCAACGAGTACATCGACGAGCGCTTCCCGCACCCGCAGCTGATGCCGGCCGACCCGCTGATGCGCGCCCGTGCCCGCCTGATGCTGTTCAACTTCGAGAAAGAGCTGTTCGTCCACGTGCACACGCTGGAAAGCGAGCGCAACAAGGCGAACGACAAGAACCACGACAAGGCGCGTGCGGAAATCCGCGATCGCCTGACCACGCTGGCTCCGCTGTTCCTGAAGAACAAGTACATGCTGGGTGACGAGTTCTCGATGCTGGACGTGGCGATCGCCCCGCTGCTCTGGCGCCTGGACCACTACGGCATCGAGCTGTCGAAGACCGCTGCGCCGCTGATGAAGTATGCCGAGCGTATCTTCTCGCGTCCGGCCTACATCGAGGCGCTGACCCCGTCCGAGAAAGTGATGCGTCGTTGATGATGCGTCTGGGGTGGGATGCCTACGCATTCCGCCCCTGCCAGCTTGATTGCTTCACACGCGCCGGTTTTTGGACGTCCGTCGGACGATTCCGGTAAACTGGCGCAAACGCCTGTATTTCTAGACAACACCACCATGGCAGAAATTTCCACCAAACCCTACCTGCTGCGCGCCATCTATGAGTGGTGCACGGACAGTGGCTTCACGCCCTATATCGCCGTCAAGGTCGACGGGGCGACGACGGTGCCGATGGAGTATGTCCGGAAAGGCGAGATCATCCTGAACATCAGCTACGGCGCGACGTCGGGGCTGAAGATGGACAATGACGCCATCCACTTCCGTGCGCGCTTCAATGGCGTGTCGCGGGAGATCTATATCCCTGTGCACAATGTGTTGGCGATTTATGCCAATGAGAATGGGCAGGGGATGGCGTTTGAGGTGGGCACGGCGCCGGAGGGTGATGCGCAGTCGTCGGGGGCTTCGGTCGAGAGTGCGCCGGCTGCGCCGGCCTTGTCGGCGGTGCCGTCGAAGGGTGTGGATTCGCCGGTGGTGGCGGATGCGCCTACGACTACGCCTGGCGGGGATGATGAGCCGCCGAAGAAGGGTGGACGGCCAACCTTGACGCGGATCAAATAGCGTATAATCGTTGTCTTAAGGTCATGCCGACTTAGCTCATCAGGTAGAGCAGTTGATTTGTAATCATCAGGTGGCGGGTTCGAGTCCTGCAGTCGGCACCAGTCATTCAGCAAAAAGCCCAGTCCTCCAGACTGGGCTTTTTGTTTTTCGCGGTCCGCCTACCTCGCCTTGAGCGACAGCGCCATGCGGTGCCGCAGCTTCGGATATACCATAGGCACGGTCAACATCGTGCTGCCAATCGCCATCAGCAGCAACGCGGTAAACGTCTCGCTGGTAATGACGCCCTTGTCGAGCAGGATATTTGCAAAGATGATCATGATCAGCGCCTTGGTCTGCAGCAGCCAGCCGATGATCGAGGCTTCTTCCTTGCTCCACCCGAGAATGCGGCCGGCAATCCGCACACCCACCAGCTTGCCCGACACCGACGCCGCCAGCAGGACGGCCGCCACGACGAACACTGCCGCCCCTCCCACTGCCCAGTTGGTACGCAAGCCGGTGCTCAAGAAAAAGACCGGCATCAATACCAGCAATACGTTATGGCGCAGGAAATCGAGTTTCTCCTGGTCGAACCAGTCCGCATCCATGACAGCGCCGGCCAGGAACGCCCCCACCATATAGTGCAACCCAGCCCAGTCAGCAGCGAACCCGCACACGATCAGCCATACCAGCATCACGAACCACCGATCCCGCTCAGGAATACTCACCATCAAGCGCCGGAACAGCTTGGTCGCCACGAAAAACACCAGGAAGAATCCCAGCTGCCGCCCCACCCGCTCCCAGTCGAGCAGAATCAGCGCCAGCACGCCCCAGATCGCGATATCGTCCAGGCTGGCATACCGCAAGATGCGCTGCCCCAGCGGCTGCCGCAGGATGTCCAGCTTCTCCATCAGCAGGATCAGAATGGGCAACGCCGTCACCGCACAGGCCATGCCCACACCCAGCACGAACTGCCAGCTTTGCGCCTCAGCCCCGATCCATCCGGAATAGCCGAGCATGCCCACCGCAACGACGCTACCGAACACTAGCGGCACCCCAAGCGCCAACCCGGCAGTAATACTGCTCTCGCGCCGATGCTCCCAGGCCTTCCTGAGATCGAGCTCGATCCCCGCCAGCATGACGAAGATCATGACCGCCCACCAGGCAATCCCGTTGAGAGTCTGGATGACCTGCGGATTGAACACGAAGCTGTAGTACTCCGGATACGCCTTGCCCAGCACGCCAGGCCCCAGCAACACGCCGGTGATGATCTGCACGACGACCAGCGGCGCCCAGTAATCGGTATTGCCGAGTCGCCAGATCAGATAGGGCACGGCAAAGATCAGCAACATCGCGATCAGGAAGATTTCGGTGGTACTCATTGCGCTGTGCATCGGACTGTCTCAAGCTGATTATTATGGTGAAGGCGCCCGCCCCAGGACGAGCCACACGATCTCCCGCGAGTATCCCCGTAAATATCAGCACGCAGCAATCTACAACGTGAAGTTTCTCTGAAGATTCGTGTCAAAATAACATAATGCAAGATTAGTTTGACCGAGAATTAACCCGGTGCTATAGTCGGGCCAAGCCGATGGTAACGTTTCCAAACTTACCAAAACAATAACGGCACCAATGGAGACAAAATGGTCACACCCCGCAACCTGGCTGCAGCCTGCGCATGGCTGTGCGCCGCTGCTTTCGCGCCAGGCACCGCACTGGCCAACGCCGCCGCGCCCAAGGCGGAAGTCATCCATTGGTGGACGTCCGGTGGCGAATCGAGCGCCGTCATGCAGGTCGCCCAGGCCTACCGCGCCGCCGGTGGCGTCTGGATCGACAGCGCCATCGCTGGCGGCGACCAGTCGCGCGCCGTCACCATCAACCGCATCATCGGCGGCAACCCGCCCACCGCCGCCCAGTTCAACACCTCCAAGCAGTTCACCGACGTCATCGAGCAGGACATGCTCAACAACGTCGACCTGGTCGCCAAGGCCCAGGACTGGGACCGCATCCTGCCCGAGCCGCTGATCGACGTGATCAAACACGACGGCCACTATTACGCGGTGCCGCTCAACATCCACATGCAGACCTGGATCTGGTACTCGAAGGCCGCCTTCCAGAAGGCCGGCATCGACAAGGAGCCGGCCAGCATCGACGAGCTGTTCGCCGCCCTGGATAAATTGAAGGCCGCCGGCCTGGTGCCGCTGGCCCACGGCGGCCAGTCATGGCAAGAGACCGTGCTGTTCTCCGCCCTGCTGGTCAATATCGGCGGCCGAGAGTTGTACCTGAAAGTGATCCGCGATCGCGACCAGGCCACGATCCTCTCACCGCAGTTTCGCAACGTGCTGCTCACCTTCAAGCGCATGAAGTCCTATGTCGATGCCGGTTCGCCGGGCCGCAACTGGAACGACGCCACCGCGATGCTCATCAGCGGTAAGGCCGGCTTCCAGGTGATGGGCGACTGGGCCAAGGGCGAGTTCACCAATGCCGGCCAGCTGCCCGGCCAGCACTATGGCTGCATCCCCGGGCTCAAGCCCGACACGCCCTACCTGATGCAGGGCGACGTCTTCGTCTTCCCGCGCACGAACAAGATGGAGGCGATCAAGGCCCAACAACTGCTGGCCAACGTCGTGTCGCAGCCCGAGCTGCAAGTCTCCTTCAGCAAGCTGAAAGGCTCGATCCCGGTGCGTCTTGATGCCGATGCGTCGCAGCTCGACCTGTGCGCGCAAAAGGGCATCGAGATCGTCAAGGACCGCAGCCGCCAGCTGGGCGTCACCGAGGTCTACCTGACCCCGGACCAGAACGGCGCCATGCAGGACATCCTCACCGCCTACTGGAACATGGACATCAAGGTGGATAAAGTCCAGCGCAGCATCGCCAACGCCCTCAAATACTGACGCCATGCTCGCCCAACGCCTCCACGTCCGCCTCACGCCTCACTTCGCCCTCCTGCCGATGGCGCTGGTGGTGCTGGGCGCCTACATCGGCGGCGCGCTGTGGACCTTGCGCACCTCGTTCACGGCCTCGCGCACCTTCCCGTCCGATACCTTCATCGGCGCGGCGCAGTACGTGCGCCTGTTCGACAACGAGCGCTGGCTGCTGTCCCTGCACAACCTCGCCGTCTACGGCGTCGCCTTCATCCTCGCCTGCATGGTGATCGGCTTCCTGCTGGCCGTCTTCATCGACCAGAACGTCAAGGGCGAAGGCCTGCTGCGCACCGTGTTCCTCTACCCGTATGCGATGTCCTTCATCGCCACCGGCCTCGTATGGCAATGGCTGCTGGCGCCCGGCAGCGGCATCGAAGGCGCCGTGCGCCGCATGGGTTTTGACGGCTTCTCGTTCGACTGGATCGTGCACCAGGACCTGGTGATCTACACCGTCGTCATCGCCACCGTGTGGCAAGCCTCGGGCCTGGTGATGGCGCTGATGCTGGCCGGCCTGCGCGGCATCGACCCCGAAATCTATAAAGCCGCGCGCCTGGACGGCATCCCGGCCTGGCGCGTGTACCTGCAGATCGTCCTGCCCATGCTCGGCCCGTCGGTCGCCACCGTGTTCCTGCTGCTGTCCACCGCGGTCGTGAAACTGTTCGACGCCGTGGTCGCGATGACCCAGGGTGGCCCCGGCATCGCCAGCGAAGTGCCGGCCAAGTTCATCATGGACCACCTGTTCCTGCGCTCGAACGTCGGCCTGGCCTCGGCGGGCGCGGTGACACTCCTGATCCCGGTGCTGGCCCTGCTGGCGCCCTACGCCTATGCCCGCAGCCGCCGCGCGCGCCTGAACGGAGGCCACGCGTGAGCCACCATTCGCTGCAGGCGATCGCGCCACCCATGTCCAGCCACCCTGCCCAAGCCGCGCGCCGCAGGCGCCTGTTCACGCCGGCGCGCCTGGGCGTCTACGCCTTCCTGTTCAGCGCCGCCCTGTTCTTTTTGCTGCCGCTGTACGTCATGATCATCACCTCGTTCAAGCCGATGGACGAGATCAGGACGGGCAATGTGTTCGCCCTGCCCGCTGCCGCCACGCTCGAGCCATGGCGCGCGGCCTGGGGCGCGGTCAGCCACGGCTTCTGGAATTCGGTGGCGATCGCCGTGCCCAGCACCGTGATCCCGATCCTGCTCGGCGCCGTCAACGGCTATGCGCTGTCGTTCTGGCGTCCGCGCGGCGCGAATGTGCTGTTCGGCGTGCTGCTGGCCGGCGCCTTCATTCCGGTGCAGGTCATGATTTATCCGCTGGTATGGATGATGGCGCATGCCGGCGTGTTCGGTTCGCTGCCGGCGATCGTGGTGGTGCACGTCATCTTCGGCATGCCGCTCATGACCCTCCTGTTCCGCAACTACTATGCCTCGGTGCCGCACGAGCTGTTCCAGGCCGCGCGCATCGACGGCGGCGGCTTCTGGCGCATCTTTATCCAGGTGATGCTGCCGATGTCGTTGCCGATCATCGTCGTGGCCGCGATCATGCAGGTCACCGGCGTCTGGAACGACTATATCCTGGGCCTGGTGTTCGCCGGTCGCGAGAACCTGCCGATGACGGTCCAGCTGAACAACGTGATCAACACCACCACCGGCACCCGCCTGTACAACGTCAACATGGCGGCGACCATCCTGACGGCCGCGGTGCCGCTGGCGATCTACTTCATCTCCGGACGCTGGTTCGTGCGCGGCATCGCCGCCGGCGCCGTGAAAGGATAACCCGGCATGTCGAACGTCCACCTGCGCAAACTGTGCATTACCCGCGGCAGCAACGAGATCATTCGTGATCTCGATTTGCAGATCGAGCCGGGCGAATTCCTCGTGCTGCTCGGCCCTTCGGGCTGCGGCAAGTCGACCCTGTTGCACAGCATCGCCGGCCTGATCGACCTGTCCGGCGGCGCGATCGAGATCGGCGGGCGCGACATGAGCTACGCCGACCCGAGCGAGCGCGGGATCGGCATGGTGTTCCAGTCGTATGCGCTGTATCCGACCATGACGGTCGAAAAGAACATGTCGTTCGGCCTCAAGATCGCCGGCACGCCGAAGGCGGAAGTGCAACGCCGCGTGCGCAAGACGGCCGAGATGCTGCAGCTCGACGCCCTGCTCGATCGCAAGCCGTCCCAACTCTCGGGCGGCCAGCGCCAGCGCGTGGCGATCGGGCGCGCGCTGGTGCGCGAAGCCGGCGTTTACCTGTTCGACGAACCGCTGTCGAACCTCGACGCCAAGCTGCGCGCCGAACTGCGCCGCGAACTCAAAATGCTGCACCAGACGCTCGGTTCGACCATGATCTACGTGACCCACGACCAGGCCGAGGCGATGACGCTCGCGACCCGTATCGTGGTGATGCAAGGCGGCCGCATCCAGCAGATCGGCACCCCGGCCGAGGTCTATGACACGCCCGCCAACCGCTTCGTGGCCGGCTTCCTCGGTTCGCCCTCGATGAATTTTATTGACGGCAGCGTCGATGCGCGGGGCCGCTTCAACGCCGGCGCAGTGACGTTGCCACTTACGGGTGGCGCGGCAGCCGGCGCCGTCACGCTGGCCGCGCGACCGGAACACATCCACGTCGACGACAACGGCCCTTTGAATGCGACGGTCACCCTGGTCGAACCGATGGGAAACCACCAGGTGGTGTGGCTCGACTGCGGCGGGCAGGCGCTGTCGTGCATCGAGCACGATGGACGGCCGCTGGCGTCCGGCCAGGCGGTGCGCTTCGCGATCGACACCGCCCGTGTTTCCTTGTTCGATCCTGAAAATGGTCAGCGTTTATGAAGGATGGGTGCCATCCGCACGCGGATGCAGTATGCTTGGCGGTTGTTTTGATCGACGTATTTATTGAATAGGGATCGCAGGTGGCGACAATCAAGGACGTAGCGCGGCTGGCTGGAGTAGGTCTCGGCACCGCCTCGCGCGTGGTCAGCGGCAAGGGTTCGGTATCGCCGGCCACGCTCGAACGCGTGCGCAAGGCGATCGACGAGCTGGGCTTCCGGCCTTCGCACGCAGCGCGCGCCCTGCTGTCCGGCACCAGCCGGATGGTCGGCGTCTACATCCCCGTGTTGTCCGGCACCTTTTACACGCCGATCCTGCAGATCATCGACACCGAGCTGCGCGCGGCAGGCCTGCACATGGTGGTCGCCTTCGGCGTCGGCCTGGGCGACGCGCGCAACCAGGCCATCGAAGGCATCGAGTTCCTGATCGAGCGCGGCTGCGACGGCCTGATCATGATGAGCAGCGCCCTGCTCGACGAAGACATCGCCGCCCTCGGCGGCAAGCGGCGCCTGATCGTCGCGCTGAACCACGACTTCAAGGACATCCCGGAGCAGTGCTTCACGGTCGACCATGCGCAAGGCGGCAGGCTGGCGGCGCAGACCCTGCTCGAGCACGGCCACCGCGACATCGCCGTCATCGCCGGCCCCAGCGCGCTGGTCGACAACGTGGCGCGTATCGATGGCTTCATGCTCGAATTGAAAGCCAACGGCGTCGACACCGACAAGGTGTGGCTGGTCGAAAGCGACTTCTCGCCGCAAGGCGGCTGGCATGCCGCCAAGGCCCTGGTCGAATCGAAGACGCCGTGCACCGCCCTGTTCTGCGCCAACGACGAGATGGCGGTCGGCGCCCTGTCCTACTTCCAGGAAGCCGGCATCAGCGTGCCGCGCGACCTGTCGGTGATCGGCTACGACGACACGCCGAGCGCGGAGTTCTCGGCGCCGCGCCTGACGTCGGTCCACATGCCGTGGCGCGAGATGACGCAGAACGGCATCAACGCCCTGCTCAACCGCTGCTATGACCTGAAACGCCCGGTGGCGCGCAGCTTCCCGGTGGGCGTGACCATGCGCGCGTCGCTGGCCAGGGTCGGCGGCGGCAAGGCGAAAAGCACCAAGAGCAAAACCGGGAGCAAAGGCAAAAGTAAAAGTGAGTGAGGCATGTTTGCCTCATCCACGGCCGCGTGCGGCCATTTTTTTGGCGCCAGACTGGAAAGCTTTCCAATGTGTTGGTAAGCTTTCCCAAAATTTAATCAGAACATATTCATTACCTGAAGCGAGACCATGACCACTGCCAACCGACCCGAGCCTTCCGCGCCGCAGCGCAGCGATTTCGCCCGCGATTTCCTGTGGGGTTGCGCCACCTCGTCCTACCAGATAGAAGGCGCCGGCCGTGAAGACGGCCGCGTGGAATCGATCTGGGACCGCTTCGCCGCCACGCCCGGCACGATCCGCGACGGTTCCAGCGGCATCGAAGCCTGCGACCACTACCACCGCTGGCCGGAAGACTTCGACATCGCGCGCGGCATGGGCCTGAACGCCTACCGCTTCTCGTTCGCCTGGCCGCGCATCTACACCGGCATCAAGGGCCAGCCGAACCAGAAGGGCCTGGACTTCTATTCGCGCCTGGTCGACGGCATGCTCGAACGCGGCCTGCAGCCATGGGCCACGCTGTACCACTGGGACCTGCCGCAGGCGCTGCAGGAAGCAGGCGGCTGGGAAAACCGCGCCACCATCGACGCCTTCCTCGAGTACACCGACGCCATGACGCGCACCTTGGGCGACAGGGTCAAGCACTGGATCACCCACAACGAGCCATGGTGCACGGCGATCATCGGCAACTTCGAAGGCTGGCATGCCCCAGGCAAGACCGACCTCAAGGCGGCGCTGCAGGTCGCGCACAATGTGCTGGTCTCGCACGGCAAGGCAGTGCCGCTGATCCGCGCCAACGTACCGGATGCGAAGGTAGGCATGGCGGTCAGCCTGCACCCGCTGCGCGCGGCCAGCGACAGCGAGGAAGACAAGGCGGCGATGGAACGCCACGACGGCCTGCGCTACCGCTGGTTCCTCGATCCGCTGTTCGGCCGCGGCTACCCTGAGGCCACGCGCGAACGGTTCGGCGCCGCGGCGCCCGACGTCGCGCCGGGCGACATGGAAGCGATCGCGGTCAAGACCGACTTCATGGGCGTGAACTACTACTTCCCCGAAGTGATCAAGCACGAGGCCGGCCACGCGCCACTCGACGCGAAAGTGCTGCCGACCACCAGCGGCGAGATCACCGCGATGGGCTGGCCGGTGTCGCCGGAAGGCTTCACCGAACTCCTCACCCGCATCGAGAACGACTACCACCCGGGCCCGATGTACGTCACCGAGAACGGTTCGGCCTTCGAGGATACCGTCGGCCCGGATGGCGAGATCGACGACGTCCAGCGCCGCCACTACCTGATGCGCCACCTGGCCGCCATGAAGGATGCGATCGACGGGGGCGCGCCGATCAAGGGCTACTTCGCCTGGAGCCTGCTCGATAACTTCGAATGGGCCGAAGGCTACCAGCGCCGCTTCGGCCTGGTGCACATCGATTACGCCACCCAGCAGCGCCGCCTGAAGAACAGCGGCAAATGGTATGGTTCCTTCCTGCGCCAGGAATGAACCTTCAACATCAACGAACAATAAAGCGAGACAACCCATGACCTTCAAGCTTCGTCCTTCCACGCTGGCCCTTTCCATCGCCCTGGCCCTGCCGGCTGTCTGCGGCGCCGCCGCTCCGGTCGACACCAGGTTGGCCGACTGGCCGCACGTGACCAGCGCCATCAAGATGGACGACGCGATCGAGAAGCGGGTCAAGGAAATCGTCGGCAAGATGACGCTGGCGCAGAAGGTCGGCCAGATGACCCAGCCCGAGATCAAGACCACCAGGCCCGAGGACGTGACCAAGTACTACCTCGGCTCGGTCCTGAACGGCGGCGGCAGCTGGCCAAACAACAACAAGGCCGCCGATGCGAAAGAATGGCTGGCGCTGGCCCAGGCCTACCACGAGGCCTCGATGAAGACCGACATGGCGATCAAGGTGCCGGTGGTGTGGGGCACGGACGCGGTCCACGGCCACAATAACGTGCCGGGCGCCACCCTGTTCCCGCACAATATCGGCCTGGGCGCGGCGCGCAATCCGCAGCTGATGCGCGAGATCGGCGCCGCCACTGCCAGGGCGGTGCGCGCGACCGGCATCGCCTGGGTGTTCGGCCCGACCCTGGCCGTGGTGCGCGACGACCGCTGGGGCCGCACCTACGAAAGCTATGCCGAGCATCCTGAAGTCGTGCGCAGCTATGCCGGCGAATACGTCAAGGGCATGCAGGGCGTGTTCAAGGACGACGCCAACACCATCGCCACCGCCAAGCACTTCATCGGCGACGGCGGCACGAAGAACGGCAAGGATCGCGGCGTGACCGAGGCCCCGGAGCGCGACCTGATCAACATCCACGGCGCCGGCTACTTCCCGGCCCTGGAAGCGGGCGCCCAGACCGTGATGTCCTCGTTTAACAGCTGGACCGACACTGCCAGCGGCAAGGAATACGGCAAGCTCCATGGCAGCAAGTACGCGCTGACCGACATCCTCAAGGTCAAGATGGGCTTCGACGGCTTCGTCGTCACCGACTGGAACGGCATCGGCGAAGTGAAAGGCTGCCGCAACGACAGCTGCGCCCAGGCGATCAACGCCGGCAACGACATGATCATGGTGCCGGACGACTGGAAGGCCTTCATCGCCAACACCATCAAGCAGGTGGAAGCCGGCGAGATCCCGATGTCGCGCATCGACGACGCCGTCTCGCGCATCATCCGCGTCAAGCTGCGCGCCGGCCTGTTCGACAAGAGCCCGATGCAGAACGCCCATGCCGGCAAGGACGACGCGATGCAGGCGCGCGCCTTGGCGCGCCAGGCGGTGCGCGAATCGCTGGTGCTGCTCAAGAACGAAGGCCCTGCCCTGCCCCTGAAGCGCGGCCAGAAGATCCTGGTGGTGGGCAAGAGCGCCGACGAGCTGTCGAACCAGAGCGGCGGCTGGTCGATCACCTGGCAGGGCACCGCCACCACCAATGCCGATTTTAAAAATGCCGACACCATCCTGACCGGCATCCGTGAAGCGGCCGGCAAGGACAACGTCACCTTCAGCCTGGATGCGAAAGGCGTCGACGTGTCGAAGTTCGACGTCGTGATCGCCGTCATCGGCGAGCGTCCGTATGCCGAAGGCGACGGCGACATCCATCCATCGGGCACCCTGCGCCACAGCAGCCGCTATCCGGAAGATCTCGCCGTGCTCAAGGCCGTCGGCGGCAAGGGCAAGCCGGTGGTCACCGTCATGGTCACCGGCCGTCCGGTGTTCGCCAACGACTTGCTGAATCTGTCGGACACCTTCATCTCGGCCTGGCTGCCGGGCTCCGAGGGCAAGGGCGTGTCGGACCTGCTGATCGAAGGCCAGCAGCGCCATGACTTCCGCGGCGTGCTGCCGTTCTCGTGGCCAAAGTCGGCCTGCCAGATCAAGCTGAACGTCGGCGACAAGGATTACGCGCCGCTGTTCGCCTATGGTTATGGCTTGAAGGTCGCCACCCGCTCCAAACTGGGCAAGCTGGATGAAAGCTATCCGCAAGGCGGCTGCAGCGCCGGCAACACCTTCCCGGTGTTCAGCCAGGCCGACCGCCTGAGCTATCCGCTGGCGATCCGCTCCGGCCAGCAAACCACCGTGCTCGGCGCCGACCTGAACGCCAGCTTCAAGCTGCCGAACATCACCGTCACCACCGCCCAGGTCAACACCCAGCAGGACGCCAAGCTGGGCGCCTGGACCGGACCGGCCACGCTGGAAGCGCGCGGCGCACGCGCCATTGTGCTGCCCGCGGCGGCGGTCAAGGATGGCGCGCTGCGCTTCGACACCATCGTCGCCAAGGCCCCGGCCGGCAAGGTGACGATCTCGATGCGCCAGGGTTCGACCAGCGTCGACCTGGATGCGACCGCCCTGTTCAAGCGCCTGGCCGTCGGCGCCAAGAACACCGTCGCAATTCCGCTGTCGTGCTTCCAGGCCAAGGGGCTCGACCTGGCCAGGGTCGATACGCCGTTCGCCGTCACCAGCGACGCCGCATTCTCGGCGGCCTTCGCCAATATCGAGATCGCCGGCGGCGCGGCGAAGGAAGCAGGCGCCGTGCAGTGCGGCGAACTGAAATGACGCGAAAGGTCGCGACTGAGCTGCGGCTGCTGGCCGACGTCGGCGGCACCAATGCGCGTTTCGCCCTGCAGTCGGCGCCGGGCGCGGGGTTCGACGACGTCGAGGTGCTGGCGGCCGCCGGCTACCCGACCCTGGGCGCGGCGATGCGCGCCTACCTGGCCAACGCGCGCGCCCGCGGGCTGGCGGTCGACACCGTCCGCCATGCGGCGGTCGCGATCGCCAATCCGGTCGAGGGCGACGAGATCAGGATGACCAATCACCACTGGAGCTTCTCGATCGAGGCCTTGCGCCTGGAGCTGGGTTTGACGACGCTCCTGATGGTGAACGACTTCGCCGCGCTGGCGATGTCGCTGCCGCACCTGGCGCAGGACGGCCGCCGGCAGGTCGGCGGCGGCATCGAGCTGCCGAACCGGACGATCGGCCTGATCGGCCCCGGCACCGGCCTGGGCGTCTCGGGCGTGGTGCCGGCGGGCGAGCGCTGGATCCCGCTGTCCGGCGAAGGAGGCCACGTCAGCTTCGCGCCGGTCAACCGCGACGAGGTGGCGATCCTGGAAGCGCTGTGGGGAGAATACGGCCACGTGTCGGCCGAGCGCCTGCTGTCGGGCATGGGCATGGAGCTGATCCACTGGGCCCGCACCGGCAGGCGTCTCAAGGCGGCCGACATCAGCGCGGCGGCGCTGGATGGGTCATCAAACGATTGCCGCGGCTCGGTCGACGTGTTCTGCGCCATCCTGGGCAGCGTGGCCGGCAATGTCGCGCTGACCCTCGGCGCGACCGGCGGCATGTATATCGGCGGCGGCATCGTGCCGCGCCTGGGCCCCGTCTTCGAACAATCGGCGTTCCGCGCGCGCTTCGAAGACAAGGGGCGCCTCGGCGACTATCTGTCGCGTATCCCGACCTACCTGATCACCGAACAGTATCCCGCTTTGCGCGGGGTTTCGGCTATGCTGTCGGATCACGTCCTTACTCTGCAATAAAACGGAGACTCCATGCAGAACCCAATCCAGAACCCCACCGTGGCCAGCGCGGCCGTGGATGGGGAACACAACCAGCACACCGGTGCGCTGGTCATCGTCACCATCCTGTTCTTCATGTGGGGACTCATCACCTCGCTGAACGACGTCCTGATCCCGCACCTGAAGTCGATCTACACCCTCACCTACATGCAGGCGATGCTGGTGCAGTTCTGCTTCTTCGGCGCCTATTTCATCGTCTCGCTGCCGGCCGGCGCGCTGATCCGACGCCTGGGCTACCAGAACGGCGCGGTCACCGGCCTGATGATCGCGGCCGCAGGCTGCGCCCTGTTCTACCCGGCCTCGAACGGCGGCTACGGCATGTTCCTGTTCGCGCTGTTCGTGCTGGCCAGCGGCATCACCATCCTGCAGGTGGCGGCCAATCCCTACGTCACCGCGCTGGGACCGGCGCGCACCGCGGCCAGCCGCCTGACCCTGACGCAAGCCTTCAACTCGCTCGGCACCACGGTGGCGCCGGCGCTGGGCGGCATCCTGATCCTGTCGACCGTGGTGCTCTCGGCCGACCAGCTGGCCCTGCTGCCGGCGGCCGAGCAGGCCGCGCACAAGGCCGCCGAAGCCGCCGCCGTGCAAGGCCCTTACCTGGGTCTTGCCGCCGCGCTGGCGCTGCTGGCGGTGCTGTTCGCGATGGCGCGCCTGCCGAAGATCGCCTTCGACGACACCACCGCGGCGGTCGACGCCAAGGGCGGCGCGATGTCGTATCGCCACCTGGTGCTGGGCGCGCTGGGCATCTTCCTGTACGTCGGCGCCGAGGTGAGCATCGGCAGCTTCCTGATCAACTTCATCGGCGAGCCGCACATCGCCGGCCTGTCGCACGCCGACGCGGCGCGCTACGTCAGCATGTACTGGGGCGGCGCCCTGGTCGGCCGCTTCATCGGCTTCGCCGTGATGCGCTATGTGAGCCCGGGCAAATCGCTGGCGGTCACCGCGCTCGGTTCGATCGCGCTGGTCCTGACCGCGACCTTCACCGAAGGCAGCCTGGCGATGTGGGCGATCGTGGCGGTGGGCCTGTGCAACTCGATCATGTTCCCGACCATCTTCAGCATGGCGCTGCACGGCTTGGGCAAGTTCACCGGCCAGGGCTCGGGCATCCTGTGCATGGCCATCGTCGGCGGCGCCGTGGTGCCGTTCGTGCAGGGCATCCTGGCCGACACCATCGGTCTGCAGATCTCCTTCCTGGTGCCGGCGGCCTGCTACCTGTTCATCATGTATTACGGCGTGAAGTACGCCAACCTGCACAAGCAGAAGATCGCGGCCGAATAAACCGCGCCAGCATCAGGCAAAAGGCCCGCAGGATCTGCGGGCCTTTTTTATCAGCGGTTCAGCCGCTTGAGCAGCTGCGCGCGCACCATGCGCGAGGCGTTGTCGTCGAACGGCGCCAGCAGGCCGCGCGCGGCCGGCGGGATGTGGGCCGCGGTGTCGGCATCGGCCTCGAACACGTAGTGGCGGAACAGCTCGGCCCAGGCCGCGCGCTGCGCGGGCGGCAGGTCGCGCACCGTCATCAGGGCGTGCATCAGGGCGTTGTTGGGCGTGTCCATCCAGTCCGGCGACTGGCGCCACCAGTAGTTCACCAGCACGTTGAAGCCATCCAGCGCCTCGACGTGGTGCCACCACATGCTGGGCACGAAGATCGCGTCGCCTGGCTCCATGTCGGCCACCTGGGCGTGTTCCAGCGCCTGGGCGAAGCGCGGAAAGCGCGCGAGATCAGGATGCTTGAAGTCCACCAGGCTGATGGGCTGGCCGGCCGGGGTCAGGTCGATCGGGCCGACGTAGAGATTGCGTTGCTGGCCCGGCGGGAACAAGGTGAAGCGGCGGCGCCCGGCGCCGATGCAGGCCAGGTTGTCGGGCAGGTCGTAGTGGGCCGAGATGCGCGTGCGGTTGCCGATCCAGATGCTGGCCAACGGATCGCGCGGGCCCAGGTCGACGTCGTTCTCGCCCCTGAAACCCGGCAGCGCGCCGTCGATCGTGGTGGAGCCGACGTAGATGGCCGGCGGCGTTGGATTGGCCAGGTGCTTTTCCAGTTCGTCCAGCACGGCGTCGAGCCGCACCCGCATGGACTGGAAATTGAAGCCGTCCAGCGCCTCGTTGTAGAAGAAGCGGCCGTCGATCTCGGGCGCGCCGAGCATGGCGTTGACGGTGGCGTCGACGTACCAGCGGCGCAGGTAGGCGATGGCGGCCTGCGGCGACGTGCGCGCGGCGGCCACCGCCGGCCAGTCGGCCACCAGGCCGCGCAAGAGCAGCGGCTCGGTGGATGCGAGGATGGCGGGGCCGAGGTCGGCGGGCCGCAGCCCGGTGAGCTCGCGGACCGGCTTAGCGGCCGGCGCCATCGCGCGCGTTCCTGCGGTTCTTGCGGTCGATCAGGTCGCGGAAATGCGATAACGACGCCAGCGCGAAGTAGATGGGGGCCAGGTGGCCGGCCGCGTGCAGCTCGGCGATGGCGGCGCCGTCCAACGCGCCCAGGCGTTCCTCGTGGATGGTGAAGAAGCCGCTCATGCGGGCTTTTTCACCGTTGTCGAATTCGATGTCGAGCACAAAGGCATCGAGCAGCTCGTAACGCTTGAGGGCCTCGAGGAAGCCCGCGTTGGCCTGCACGCCGTTGTGGATGTTCGACAGCGTCTGGCTCATCTTCTCGAGCAAGTCGGTATTGCCGCCATGCGGCTTGAACACCGGTTCGCCCTCGGTCGTGCTGACGCGCGGGTGATCCAGGTCGACCTGGATCATCAGTTCGTCGCCGTTGCGGCCGATGTAGAACGGCAGGCGCTCGTGCAGCCACGGCACCAGCGGCGCATCCCAGCGGCCGTCCTCGAGGAACAGGTTCTCGTCTTGCTGGAAGCCGAGCAGCGCGATCGCCTCGTAGTTGGCGCCGTCGTCCAGCTGGCGGAAGATGATCGGATAGTGCGCCTGCAGCGAGCGGAATTCGTCGGCGAAGGTCGGCACCCAGGCGACTTCGCTGCCCAGGCCGGGGCGGTGGCCGTGGATGATGCGCAGGTCCTTGTGCTCGATATTGTTCAGCAGGGCGATGTTGGGCATGGATGTCTCGTTATCTTGTAGTGGGTGTCAGTGAAACGACAACGGCGGGCCGGCTGTTGCCGACCCGCCGTCAATACCGTCATCCGGGAAGTCTACTCCCGAACGACGGCACAGACAAAGCCCGATCAGAACTTGTAGCGTGCGGCCAGCATGTAGCGCGGGCCCGACTGCGTCACGAACAGCACCTGGTTCTTGGTGCGGCCGTGGATGCGCTGGATCTCGTCGGTCAGGTTGATGCCTTCGAACGACAGCGACAGGTTGTCGTTCACGTTGTAGCCGACGCTCACGTCCAGCTGGCCGTATTTCTCGACGTAGTTCGGGTTCGGGCCCTGGCCGTCGAAGGTCGACGACAGGAACTCGTCGCGCCAGTTGTAGGCCACGCGCGCATTCCACTTGTCGTTCTCGAAGATGCCCACCAGGTTGGCCGAGTCGCCCAGGCCGACCAGCGCGAACTGCTCGCCCTTGCTGGCGTTGTCGTACTTCAGGCCCGAGTTCACGTAGGTGTAGTTGGCCTGGATGCCGAAGCCGCTGTTGCCGAACATGTGCTGGAGGTTGAATTCCAGGCCGCGGATGCGCGCCTTCTGCTGGTTCGAGTACGAGGTGATGCGGAAGTCCGCGATCGGATCGGTGCCGATGGCCGTGATGGTGCCGGTGGCGTCGCCCGAGGCGTTGTCCGGACCCGCGACCACGCCCGGCTGGCCGTTGAAGTTGCGGAAGATGTAGTTGCGGATGCAAGTGGTGTCCGCGGTCGTGCAGCCGTTGGCCAGCGCCGCGTTCCAGTAGGCGCCCCCGACCGGGGTGCGCACGCCGAACGGCTGGGCGATGATCTGCGACTGCCCGGCGTAGTTGTCCAGGTGCTTGCGGAAGTGATTGACCGAGAAGAAGCTCTGGCGGGCGTAGTACCACTCGATGGCCAGGTCGATGTTCTTCGACTTGACCGGCTCCAGCGCCGGATTGCCCTGCGAACCGGTGCCGCCTTCGACGCGCGCCAGGGTGTCGAGCACCTGGCCGCCGGCGATCTGGTCGTAGCGCGGACGGCCGATGGTTTCGCCGTAGCTGAAGCGGCCCTTCAGGTCGGGACGGAAGGAGATGTCGGCGTCGAACGTCGGCAGCACGTGGTTGTACTTGCCGGTCAGCGTGGTGAAGCCCGATTCGCCGAACACCACCGGCAGTTCGTTCTGCGACACCCAGCTGATCGCGACCGGGGTCGGCACCAGCGCGGTCGAGCTGACGTCGGTCTTCTCGTAGCGCACGCCGACCGAGGTGTTGATCGGGTAGCGGGTGTCCCACTCGGTGTTGAACTGCAGGTACAGGCTCTTCGACTTTTCCTCGGTGCGGCGGTCGGTGTCGTAGGTGGTCTTCGGCAGGTACAGGTGCGGCAGGCCCGAGGCTTGCGCCACGATGTCGCGGATCTGGCCGAAGTTGAAGGTGTGGAAGCGGTTGAACAGGTTCGGGTTGCCGCTGCCGTCGATCTGGTCGAAGTATTTGGACAGGCTGTCCGGCGTGAACAGGCTGGCCGGGTAGTCCGAGGCCTGGGTGGCGCCGCCCCAGGTGTCGCGCTGCTGCACCGAGAACGCCGAGCGGTACTTGACCTTGGTGGCGCCGACGCCGAACTTGAACTCGGACGCTTCCATCACCTTCCAGCTGCCGTGGGTCTGGATTTGGTCGACTTCGGTCTTCATGTAGCCGTTCTCGAACACCGAGCCGGTCACCTGCTGCGGCGAGCGCAGGAAGTCGGCGCCGTCGATGGAGAGGACCGGGAAGTCCTGCGAGAAGTCGGCGGTGGTGTTGCCGCGGCTGAAGCTGGCGGTGCCGATCACGTTGCTCGAACCCCATGGGCTGTCTGGAGTCGATTCGGCCGACGAGCTGTGGGCGTCGAGTTCCAGGCGGAGGTCGGGGTTGACGCGCCAGACGGTGTTGAAGCCCAGCGACTTGTTCTCGCTCCTGGTCGCGAAGTCCGAGGCGCCCATGGCGATGTCGCTGTTACCGGCCGGGATCAACTCGGTGTACACCAGCGGCGAGGCGATCGGACCGTCGGTCCAGCTGCTCGACGACGGGCCGAAGTTGAACCAGGCCGACATGTCGTTGCGGCGGGTGTGGATCTTGTTTTCCGAGTAGGTGTAGTCGAGGGTCGAGGTGATCGACTTGTTCGGCGCGAACTGGAACACCACCTGGCCGTTGGTGCGCTCGCGCTGCACGCCGGAGAGGTTGTAGTTCAGGTTTTGCGGAACCTGGTACTGGTCGTTCGGGCCGGGACGGTTGGTGATCAGTTCCGAGCCCGGGGTGCCCGGCTGCGGGATCGTGCCCCAGGTGTTCTCGTCGCCGCGGAACGGGCCTTTCCAGCCATTCGGCACCGAGGCGCGGTTGTAGCCCAGGTTGCGCTCCTGGTAGCTGGCCGACAGGCCGATGCCGAAGCGGCCGTCGGCCGAGGTGTTCGAATAGATGCCCGACACTTCAGGGGTGACCTTGTTGCCGTGCTGGAGGCCATCCGGCAGGTTGGTGGCCGAGGTGTCGTGCACGCCCTTGATGCCGATGCTGGCCTGCATGCCCGGACGCGACAGCGGACGCGCGGTGATCACGTTGATGGTCGCGCCGACGCCGCCGGTCGGGGTCTCGGCGCGGCTCGATTTGTAGACCTGCAGCTGCGAGATCGCTTCCGAGGCGATGTTGGCGAAGTCGAAGGCGCGGCCGTTGCGGTCGCCCAGGTTCGAGACCGGCATCTGGCGGCCGTTGAGCAGCACCAGGTTGAAGTCGGGGCCCACGCCGCGCACGGTGATCTTCGAGCCTTCGCCGATTTCGCGGTCGATCGACACGCCCGAGATGCGCTGCAGCGATTCGGCCAGGTTCGTGTCGGGGAATTTGCCGATGTCTTCGGCGACGATGCCGTCGACGAAGCCCTGCGCATTGCGCTTGAGGTTCATCGACGATTCGAGACTGGCGCGCAGGCCGGTCACGACGACGGTCTGGGTGCCCGGCTGCGCCGGGCCGGTGATCGAGCCGGTGGGGTTGCTGGCGGGATCAAGTGCCTGGTTCGGGGCGCTGGTCGCGGTCTCGGCCGGCGCGGTCGCCTGGTCCTGCGCGAATGCCGGGATGAATGCCGAACATGCGCTGGCAACTGCCAGGCTGATCAGAGTCTGTTTCGCCTTCGGGTAGTACATGTCTTCTCCTGTTTTTTTATAAATATGACCGTCGCCTAGCTACGGTGTCTCCGCCAAATCGGACGCACTGCGGCATGCGTCGTGTTTTTCGCTACTCGCTGCTGATCCATCCTTGCCTGGTCACCTCCCGACCAGGAAGACCTGCGGCGCGCCAAGCGGCGCAACGAGGCCTCCGGCTGGTGCCGGTGGCCTCGTTGCGTGGATTGCCCGGTGCGCGTCGCGCTGTTTCATGTGTCCTCGGCTCCTTGGCCTTGTCGACCATTTGGGGAACGAAGCTGCCTGGTTCGAGACATGGAAACGTTTCCATGAAGTTGACTGAATATTAGGGTTAGGAAAAAAAATTGTCAACCGAATATCCAAGGGGGTATGACGTAGTTTTGCAACACTTTGGTGCAGCCCTGGAGTGAGCGCCTGTTACCGAACGAAGGCGCGTCCTGTCGTTTCCCTCGTTGACACCGATTTTTCGGCGATGCTATAGTCGGGTTGACGTTATGGTAACGTTTCCAAATTGGAGCATGGATGCACCACTTTCTTGCCCGTCGCGCGGGCCGCGCCATCGTCCGGACCGCCCTGCTCGCGGCCGGCGTTACCTTCGTCGTTACCAGCCCGGCGCATGCGCAGGATGCCGCCTTTGCCTGGCCCGGCGGCGCGCGGGCCGCGGTCAGCCTGGCGTATGACGACGCCCTCGATTCCCAGCTCGACAACGCGATCCCGACGCTCGACCGCCACGGCATCAAGGGCACGTTCTTCCTGCAGCTGTCCAGCGAGCCGGTGGCCAGGCGCATGGAGGACTGGCGCGCCGCGGCCAGGGGCGGCCATGAACTGGGCAACCACAGCCTGTTCCATCAATGTTCCGGCGCGGGGCCGGACCGCGCCTGGGTCGCGCCGCAGCGCGACCTGGACACCACCACGCGCGAGCAGATGCAAGACCAGGTCCTGCTCGCCAACACGTTCCTGAACGCGATCGACGGCCGCCGCGAGCGCACCTATACCGCCCCCTGCTTCGACGTGCAGGCCCTCGGCGGCGACTACCTGCCGGCGCTGCACGCGCGCTTCGTGGCGATCAAGGCCGGCAATGGTCCCGGCGTGCCGGCCTCGATGGCGGCGGTCGATCCCTACCGGGTGGCCTCGATCGCGCCTGTGGGCGCGAGCGGCGCCGAACTGATTGCGCAGGTCAAGCAGGCGCGCGAACGCGGCACCATGATCGCGTTCACCTTCCACGGCATCGGCGGCGACCACTTGAGCGTGTCATCGCAGGCGCACGAGGAGCTGGTCCGCTTCCTCGCCGCGCATCGCCAGGAGTACTGGACCGACACCTTCCTCAACATCATGAAGCACGTCAGGCAGCAGCGGGCGGCGACGCCCGCGGCGCGATGACGTCGCCTTGGAGACATATGAAGACAATAAGCAAACTGGCCGCGCTGCTCGTGCTGGCCGCCAGCGCGGGCTGCGCCACGCAGCCCGCCGCCACCGACGGCCTGGCCGGCTGGACCCTCGAATGGAGCGATGAATTCGACGGCGCCACGCTGGACCGCGGCAAATGGCTCCCCGAGACCGGCGGCCATGGCTGGGGCAACAACGAGATGCAGTTCTATACCGGCCGGCCCGAGAACGTGCGCGTGGAAGACGGTCACCTGGTGATCGAGGCGCGCAAGGAACGCTACGAAGGCAAGGACTACACCTCGGCGCGGCTCAAGACGGCCGGGCTGAAGGAAACGCAGTACGGCCGCTACGAAGCGCGCATCAAGGTGCCGAAGGGCCAGGGCATCTGGCCCGCGTTCTGGATGCTGGGGGCGAACATCAAGCAGGTCGGCTGGCCGAAGAGCGGCGAGATCGACATCATGGAGATCATCGGCAAGGAGCCGGCCAATGCCTACGGCACCCTGCACGGGCCGGGCTACTCGGGCGAGCACGCAAACAGCCGCGCCAGCGCGCTCGAGGGCGCGGAGTACGGCGACGACTTCCACGTGTTCGCCGTCGAATGGGAGCCGAAAGAAATTCGTTGGTACCGCGACGGCATTCACTACCACACCGCGACGCCCGCGACGGTCAAGGGAGAATGGGTGTTCGAGCATCCCTTCTTCGTGCTGCTCAACCTGGCCGTGGGCGGCTACTGGCCGGGCTATCCGGATGCGACCACGCCGTTCCCGCGCCGCATGCTGGTCGATTACGTGCGCGTGTATCGCAAGGCCGCGCCCTGACGGCCTGGCCGGGCGGCCGGATTCGTGGCCGCCTCCTGCAAACAATCCGCATCGGTGCGAGAATACGGCCAGGCACGCAACCCTGACACAGGGTGCATGCCAGGACCGATTCGACAATCCCCGATCTTCCTCCACAGCGACCACAGACCCGAGCGGCCATTTGCCGCCCGGCGCGCCAGTATTGGCGTCGTTGCGCAGGAAGCATCACCTGGAAAGCACCAATGACCGCATTATTCACTCCCTTCACCCTCAAATCCGTCACCCTGCGCAACCGCATCGCGGTGCCGCCGATGTGCCAGTACAGCGCCGTCGACGGCGTCACCAATGACTGGCATCGCGCCCACTACGCGTCGATCGCGCGCGGCGGCGCCGGCCTGGTGATCGTCGAAGCCACGGCCGTCACGCCGGAAGGCCGCATCACCCCGGGCTGCGCCGGCCTGTGGAACGACGAACAGGTGGCCGGCATGGCCGCCATCGCCGCCGCGATCAAGGATGCCGGCGCGGTGGCCGGCATCCAGATCGGCCACGCCGGCCGCAAGGCGAGCGCGAACCGTCCGTGGGACGGCAACGCGCACATCCCGAACGACGCGCCGGACGGCTGGCAGACCATCGCCCCATCCGCCCTCGCCTTCGGCGGCGACCTGCCGAAAGTGCCGCAAGAGATGACCCTGGACGACATCGCGCGCGTGCGCCAGGGCTTCGTCGACGCCGCGCGGCGCGCCCTGGCCGCCGGCTTCGAATGGCTGGAGCTGCACTTCGCCCACGGCTACCTGGCGCAATCCTTCCTGTCGCCGCATTCGAACCGCCGCGATGACCAGTACGGCGGCGACCTCGATGGCCGCGGACGCTTCCTGCTCGAGACCCTGGCCGCGGTGCGCGAGGTATGGCCGCAGCACCTGCCGCTGACGGCGCGCATGGGCGTGATCGAATACGACGGCAGCGACGAAGAGACGCTGGCGGAATCGATCGAGCTGACCCGTCGCATGCGCGAGGCCGGCCTGGACATGTTGAACGTGAGCGTCAACTTCACCGTCCCCGACGTCAAGATTCCCTGGGGTCCGGGCTTCCTGGCGCCGGTCGCCAGGCGTGTGAAGAACGAGGCCGGCCTGCCGGTGGCGTCGTCCTGGTATATCGGCGACCCGCAGGTGGCCAACCAGGCGGTGCTTGATGAGCAGATGGACCTGGTGATGATCGGCCGCGAGCACCTGGCCGATCCGCACTACGCCTTCCGCGCGGCCAAGGAGCTGGGCGTGGAAAATCCGTTCGCCATCCTGCCGCCGCAGTACGGCTGGTGGCTGGAACGCTACCGGTAAGCCAGCCGCTGCTGGTCCGCGGCCGGCGCGGGCGGCGCCAGCCGCAGCGCCGTGCCGTGGCGCGCCAGGTCGCGGCCCAGCACCAGCCGCAAGTTGACGGGCGCGCCCAGGTCGACTTCGCGCAGCTGGGTGCTGCCCAGGCGCCGCGCCAGCCTGCGCGCGGCGTCGGCATGGGACGGCTCGTATTCGATGCGGGTATGCGGCACCGCGAAGCCCGCCTCGTTCGACAGGCGCGTCACCCGGATGCCCGGTTCGTCGATGCGATTCGACAGCGCGCGCGCCATGCCGGTCACCCCATTGCCGTTGCGGATCTCCAGCCGCGCCACCGCAGCCGAAGCCGGCGCCTCGCGTTCCTCCTGCGCCTCGTGCGCCGCGCGCGCCGCCTCCACCCGCCGCAACTCCATCATGCCATCCACGCCGACGTGGATATAGGACTGGGACCAGTCGGGGTGGGCCTGCGGCTTTGGCGCGGCCAAGGCCTGGCCGAGCGGCGCCACCTCGGTCTTGCCGCCGGCGGCGGCAAAATCGGCGCGCAGGTCATGCTGGCGCAGCGCCGCCGCCTGTCTGCGCATCTGTTCCGCCCTTTCCGTTTGTCCCAAGCCCGCAAGCGCGTCGCCCAGCAGCTGCCAGGCGCGCGGATTGAGCGGGTCGAGCAGGCAGGCGCGTTCCAGCGCGCCCCGCGCTTCCTCGTGCGCGCCGCCCAGCAGGTAAGCCTGCCCCAGGTTGGCGAACAAATAAGCCTTGCCCGGCCCCGCATCCAGCCCGATCGATGCTGTCAGCTCGCGCCAGATGGCGATCGCCGGTTCCAATTCGCGTCCTTCGGCGTACAGGGTCGCCAGGCCGTTGCGCGCGCCGGGATGGCCGGGCTCTAGCTGAAGCGCGGCCTGGTAGGAGGCGCGCGCGGCGTCCGGCTGCTGCGCCAGGTGTTGCGCGCGGCCGGCGCCATAGAGTTGCTCGGCCTGCGCGCCGGTGTCGACGGCGGCGCGCCAGCCGGACGGCGAGCAGGCCATCAGGCCGGCGCACAACAGCGCCAGGCGGGTCATCTTGAGGGTGCGTCGCATGGGAGTCGCTCCTTTCAGCGCGCGAAGGGCAAGGAGCCCAGGGTGCGCGAGATCTGGATCGCCGCCGGTCCGAGCAGGACCATCAGCAGCGTCGGGAAAATGCAGAAGATCAGCGGGAACAGCAGCTTGAGGCCGATCTTGGCGGCGGTTTCCTCGGCCATCATGCGCCGCTTGTGGCGCAGGTTCTCGGCATGCACTCGCAGCGAGTCGCCGACGCTGGTGCCGAAGCGCTCGGACTGGATCAGCATCGCGACCAGGGTGTCGACGTCGTCCACGCCCGAGCGCAGCGCGAAGTTGCGCAGCGCCTTTTCCTTGCTGAAGCCGGCGCGCATTTCCATCAGCACCAGTTGCAGCTCCTGCGACAGCACCATGCTCTTGATGTGGATTTCGGCCGCCACCTTGACCAGCGCCCGCTCCAGGCTCAGGCCGGCCTCGACGCAAACCGTCAGGAGGTCGAGCGCGTCGGGGATGGTCTCGAAGATCTCGCGCCGGCGCCGCCGCACCAGGCGCTCGAGCACCGCGTTCGGCGCGTAGTAGCCGAACGCGGCGCCCAGCAGCAGGATGCCCAGCACCTTGCCGCCGTTCAGGGACGAGCCATACAGCACCAGGAACGGCGCGCACAGGGCAGGCACCAGCAGCGCCAGCGCGGTCTTGGACGCGAAGTACAGGGTCGGCGCCGACGGGTGGCGCCAGCCGGCGTTCATGAAACGGGTGCGCAAGGTCGATTTTTCCCAGCCCTCCTCGGGGATCGACAGCCTGGTGAGGGGACGGGCGACGCTGGCGACGCGCTCGATCCAGCGCACGCCTGCTTCCTGTCCGGCGCGCGGGCCGAGGAAGCGGAGCAGGCGCTCGCGCAGGGCCAGCGGCGCGAACAGCACCAGCGCGACCCAGGCCAGCAGGCAGACGACGGCGAAGACGATCAGCAGGAAGATCAGCTGGGAAGAAGTCATGGAGGCCTCACACGCGGATGCGGATGGTCTTGCGCAGCCACAGCACGCCGAACACGATCATGCCCAGGCCGTACCACAGCAGGCGCACCCCGGACGGATCGGTCCACAGCATGCGCACGTAGGCCGGGCTGCTGACCAGCATCACGCCCATCACGCCGAACGGCAGCAAGCCCAGGATCCAGGCCGACATGCGGCCCTCGGCCGACAGCACGCGCACGTGCGCCACCAGCTTCAAGCGGGCACGGATGATCTGGCTGATGTTGCCGAGGATTTCAGCCAGGTTGCCGCCCGACTCGCGCTGGATCAGCACCGCGATGATCAGGTAGCGCAGGTCGGTCAGCGGGATCCGTTCGGCCAGGCCGTGCAGGGCCTCGTTCATCGGCACGCCGTAGTTGATTTCCTCGCGCGTGATGCGGAACTCGCCGGCCAGCGGCTCGGGCAGCTCGTTGCCGACGATTTGCAGCACGTTGGTGAACGAGTGGCCGGCGCGCAGCGCGCGCGCGATGAAGTCGGCCGCCTCGGGCAGCTGGTGCTCGATGCGCACCAGGCGCCGCATGCGCATGCGGTGCAGCAGCCACCAGGGCAGGAGCAGGCCGCCGACGCAGGCCAGCAGGCGCGCCGGCAGCGGCACCTCGACCGCGCTGACGGCGCTCGAAGTGAGCACTAGGGCCGCCGCCAGGCAGCCGAGCGAGCCGGCGAGGAACTGGCCGACCGACCAGGTGGCGCCGGCCTGCACCAGCAGCGCATCGACGCGCTGCGCCAGCGTCGAGCGATGCAGCAGGCGGTCCAGCGCCTCGATGCGGCTGTAGCGGCGCTGCTTGAGGATCGAGATCCGTTCGCCGCTGCGGCCTTGCAGGCCGCCGGACATGATCTGCAGGCGGCGCGCGATGCGGCGCGCCGCCGCGCCATGGGTGCTCATCCACCACAGATAGAAGCCCTCGACCGCCAGGATCACGGCCGCGAACACCAGCACCACGAAGCCATAGAACAAGCCATCCATATGCGCGCTCCCGGTCGCTCGATTCAGTCAAACCGGCGGTCGGGGTCGAACGAATCGTCCGGCACCGGGACCCCGAACAGCTTGAGGCGGTCGGCGAAGCGCGGGCGCACGCCGGTGGCGCTGAAGTGGCCCAGCACTTTCCCGTCGACGTCGACCCCGCGCTGCTCGAAGCGGAAGATCTCCTGCATCGAGATGATCTCGCCCTCCATGCCGGTGATCTCCTGCAGGCTGACCAGCTTGCGCGTGCCGTCGGTCAGGCGCGAGACCTGCACCACCACCGTCACCGCCGACACGATCTGCTGGCGGATCGCGCGCGGCGTCAGGTTCACCGCCGCCATGCTGACCATGTTCTCCAGCCGCGACAGCGCGTCGCGCGGCGTGTTCGAGTGGATGGTGGCCAGCGACCCTTCGTGGCCGGTGTTCATCGCCTGCAGCATGTCCAGCGCTTCCGGGCCGCGCACCTCGCCCAGGATGATGCGGTCGGGCCGCATGCGCAGCGCGTTGCGCACCAGCGCGCGCTGCGGCACCTCGCCCTTGCCCTCGATGTTGGCCGGTCGCGTCTCCAGGCGCACCACGTGCGGCTGGCGCAGCTGCAGCTCGGCCGCGTCCTCGATCGTCACCACCCGTTCGCTGGCCGGGATGAAGCCCGAGATCAGGTTGAGCAAGGTGGTCTTGCCGCTGCCGGTGCCGCCCGAGATCAGGATGTTGACCTTGGCCGTGCCCAGCCCTTCCAGCACCCGGATCATGGGCGCGGTCATGCTCTTGTAGTCGAGCAGGTTCTGCACCGTCAGCGGGCTGCCGCTGAAGCGGCGGATCGACAGGATCGGCCCGTCCACCGCCAGCGGCGGGATGATCGCGTTCACCCGCGAGCCGTCCGGCAGCCTGGCGTCGACCATCGGGCTCGACTCGTCCACCCGGCGGCCCACGCGCGAGACGATCTTTTCGATGATCTTCATCAGGTGGGCGTTGTCGTGGAAGGTGATCTCGGTCAGCTCCAGACGGCCGTGGCGCTCGACGTAGACCTTGTTGAAGGTATTGACCAGGATGTCCGAGATCGAGGGGTCGGACAGCAGCGGCTCGAGCGGGCCGAAGCCCAGCATCTCGTGCTGGATGTCGAGCACCAGGTGATGCCGCTCGTGCTGGTTGAGGACGATGCGCTCGTCCTCGATGATGCGCTGGACCAGCAGCGCCAGTTCGTGCTTGAACTGCTCGGCGGTCAGGCGCTTGAGCCGCTCCAGGTCGATCCGGTCGAGGATCATCTGGTGCATCAGCTTCTTGAGCTCCTGGTAAGCCTGGTTCGGCGCGTCCTGCAGCTCGGCGCCGCCGCTGGGGATGCGCTCCTGGCCGGACAAGGCAAGTCGTTCGCGAAGGGACATGGGCGTCTTTCTCAACTGGTCAGTAATCGGCGTCCTGGCGCCCGAACAGGCGGTCCAGCAGGCCGCGGCTTTCCTGGACCCGGTGCGCGGTCACCAGCTCGACCATCTCGGCCAGGCTGCGCGCGGCGGAGCTCGAGCGCGACAGCTGCAGCACCGGCACGCCCTGGTTCACCGAATCGGTCACCGCGACGTAGTCGTTGGGGAAGGTGTGCACCACCTCGCAGCCGAGCGCCGCATGCAGGTCTTGCAGGCGCAGCTTGCCGCCCTTCTCGTAGCGGTTGACGATCAGGCGGATGTTGTCCAGCACGTAGCCCAGCGAGCGGAAGATGTCGAGCAGGCGCCGCGCGTCGCGGATGTCGGGCAGCGCCAGCTGCAGCACCGGATAGATGGTGTCGGTGACGTCCAGCGCGCGCAGCGACACCGCGTCGATCTGGCGCCCGACGTCGAGCAGCACGTAGTCGTAGTTCTGGCGCGCCACGCGCAGGATGGTGTCGATGTGTTCCGGCTTGGCCTCTTTCGCGTGGCCGGGATCGTCGGCCGCGGCCAGCACGCCGAAGCCCGGCGTGACGTGCACCAGGCACGATTCGAGGAAGGGCCCGTCCACGCGCGCGATCTGGGCGCACACGTCCGACATCGTCATGGCCGGCTTCTGGTCCGACACGTACAGGGCGGCGTCGCCGAACTGGCCGTGCAGGTCGATGAGCAAGACCTTCTTGCCCGCCAGCGTGGCCAGCGCATAGCCGAAGTTGGCCGAGATGAAGGTGGCGCCGCTGCCGCCCTTGCAGGCGATGAAGGCCAGCACCTTGCCTTCGCGCAGGCTCGACACGCCGGCGGCGGTGGCGATCCGGTCCATCGCCTCGTGGAAGGCGCGGTGCACCAGCGGCAGTTGCAGCAGCTCGCGCACGCCGGCGCGCATCGCCGTGATCAACAGGTCGGGCTGGTGCTGGTTGGTGAGCAGCATCAGCTGCGATCCCGGATACTGGCGGCCCAGGCGCTCGAGCAGGGCGGCCTCCAGCGGCTCCAGCCCGCTGGCGTCGACGATCACCAGTTGCGGGGCGTCGGGTTCGGGGCGGTCGAGCGCTTCGCGCAGGCTGGCGCGGGTGGCGGCCAGGTGCAGGGGCGGCACCCGCGCCGCGCCCTGCGAGGCCAGCTCCGCGTACAAGTGGCTGTCGCGGCTGATCAGGAGCGCTCTCATGGCAGCCCCGGACAGAGGACGTTCGCTGCGCGCGCGTCCATCACTGGTCCACCATCGCCGCCGGCTGGCCGGTATCCGGCCGGGCGAACGAGCGCTGGTAGTTGTCGATGGCGGCGCGCGCGGCGCGGCCATCGAGGCCCAGGGCGGGATTGCCGCTGGCGGCGCCGCTCGGGTCGAGCACCTGGGCCGCCAAATTGCTGCGGGTGGCCGCGCCGAAGCGCGCATCCCAGTCCGGCGTGGTCGAGACGCATCCCGACGCGCCGCAGGCGAGCAGCGCCAGCGCCGCCCATCGTGTGAATGTGGTTCGCATTGCATTCCCCTGTGTCAGTTCGAAGCCGCCGGCGTCAGTTCGAAGCTCCCGGATACCGCGCCGGATACCGGACCGGATACCGCGGCCGGCGGCGTGACCGCCCCGGCAGGCGCGGCGGCGGCGGGCCGCTCCCCTTCCAGCCGCCCGCCCAGCATCAGGCCGGCGCGCGACGGCGCGACATGGCCGTCGGTGGGCAGCACATGGCTGCCGCCCGGCAGCGGCTTGACCAGGCGCGCCGTGATCACGAACACCAGCTCGGTGCGGTCCTGCTGGTAGTCGGTGCTGCGAAACAGCGCGCCCAGCACCGGAATCTCGCCCAGGCCCGGCAAGCCTTTCATGTTGGCGATCAGGTTGTTGCGCACCAGGCCGCCGATCGCGAAGCTCTGGCCGTCATGCAGCTGCACCGTGGTGCTGGCGCGGCGCGTGGTCACCAGCGGCATGATGGCGGTGCCGGTGATGCCGGTGGCGGTGATGCCGATCCCTTCGCGCGACAGTTCGGACACCTCCGGCGCCACCTTCAGGTTGATGCGCCCGCCCGACAGCACGGTCGGGGTGAAGCGCACGCCGACCCCGAATTCCTTTTCTTCCAGCGTGACGCGGTCATCGTCCTGCGACACCGGGATGTAGAACTTGCCGCCGGCCAGGAACGAGCCTTCCTGGCCGCTGATGGCCAGCACGTTCGGCTCGGCCAGGATGCGCACCAGGCCATCGAGCTTGTCGGCCTCGATGGCGAAGCGGTTGCCATTGGTCTTGACTCCCGACAGGCCGCCGCCCAGCAGGCCGCTCAGGAAATCGGTGGCCAGGGTGGTGGTCCAGCTGCCGGAGCCGAAGCTGAAGCGGGTGCCGGTCTCGAGCCGTTCGAGCAGGGTGCGCGAGATCTCGGCCACCTTGACCTCGAGCTGCACCTGCTGCGGCGCGCTCACCGCCAGCAGGTTGATCACCCGGGCGCCGGCGCCGCCCGCCGCGCCGGCGCCGCTGGCGCCGTTCCTTCCCACCACGATCACGCCATCGGTATCGTTTTCCTTGTCGGCCGCCGGCAGCTGGCGCAGCGGACGCCGCACATAGGCGCCGGCCAGCTCCACCGCGCGCTGCACGACGGTGGCGTCGCTGACGGTTCCGGTCAGGATCAGGCTGTCGTTGGCCGCCATCACGCGGATGTCCTGCTCGTCCGGCATCGCGGCCTTGAGCGTGGCTTCCAGCCCGCTCGGGTCCATCGCGATCGTGATGTCGATCACGCTGCACAAGCCGCTGCGGCCCTGCACGATCATATTGGTGCTGCCGACGTCGACGGCGGCGATGTACAGGGTGTCCGGGGCGACCAGCATCGCCTGCACCACGGCCGGGTTGCCGACGCTGCGGCGGGCTACCTTCTCGGGCAGGCGCAGCATGGTCGACTTGCCCATCTGGAGCGCCATCACGGCCGGCCGCGCGGCCTCGCCGCGGCAGCCTTCGGCGACGCGCGCGGGCGCTTCGCTCGCGGTGCGGGCGGGCGCCGGTTTCTTCGGCGCCGGCTTCGGTTCAGCCACCTTTTGCGCGGCGGCGGCAGTGGCGGGCGCGGCGCTGGCCAGGACCGGGCCGGCCAGCGCGGCAAGGACGGCGGCAAGAGTGGCGCGCAATGCGATCGAGGGACGTCGTTTCATGATCGATCCAGTCGGTGGTCAGAAGCATTCCTGCGATGCGTGCAGGCCGTTGATGACGCTGATGCAGTCGCGCTTGGGCGGGGCCGGGGCGCGCGCCTGCTGCACGCGCGGCCGCGGCGGGGCCCGCACCACCGGCGGCGGCGCGGCGGCGACAGCGGGCAGCAGGTTCTCCTTGGTCGCGCCGAAGGTGGCGGCGGCGGCCGGATCGACCTGGTTGCGCAGCGCCAGCGACAGGGTGCCCACGCTGCGCGCCAGGTCCAGCTTTTCGGCCTCGCTTGGCGTGACCTCGAGCGTGACGGCATTGACCACCTTGGGCTTGGTCTCGTCGCGATTGACTTCCTGCGCCACCGCCAGCACCAGGATCCGCTCCAGCACGATCTTCGAGATGCTCTGCTCGCGCGCCCGGGTCGCGTTCGGGTCCGGCATGGTCTCGGTGCTGACGATGATGTCGACGTAGTTGCCCGGCAGGGTGAAGCCGGCCACCCCGATCACGTCGTTGACGCGCACCGTGATCGCGCGCTTGCCCTCGGTGATCAGGGCCGACAGGCCGCCCAGGGTGCCGGCCGGCGCCAGCTTGGCTTCGCTGATCGGTTCGCCCGCGAGCAGGCTGCTGCGCAATACCCGTCCGCCCAGCGGCGCGGGATCGGTGAAGGCGCCCTTCGGCACGCTGTCGGCCGGCCAGTCGGCCAGCTTGAACATCTCGGGCGTCAGGCGCTGGCCGATGTCGACGTCGGCCTTGGCGACGACGATCCGGCCGGCGCTTGCGCCCGGGGCATTGAGCAGCCAGCTCGCCGCCAGCGCCACCGCCAGCAGGCCCAGCAGCACCGCCAGTGCCATCATGATCACGGCACGCTTGTTCTTCATCGCGCATCCCCTTCCTTGTCTTCCCGCTTCATCGCCGCTGGGTTCGATGCACAAGGCAGCGCGGGCGGCAGGGCGCTGGCTCCGAACAGGCTGCTCCAGGCCTGGACCAGGCCGTCCACGTCGCAGCGCGGCGCGCGGCCGGCGAAGCCGGCGAAATCGGCGATGCGTCCCAGCAGCTCGTGCGGCCAGGCGGCCAGCAGCGGGCGCCGGGTGCGGCGATGCAGTTCGTCGACCAGGAAATCGAACGCCGCCTCGTCGACCTCGATGCGGCGCAGCCGCGCCTGGCGCCGCAGCAGCGCGCGGTAACTCGCTTCGGACAGCGGCCCCACGGCAATGCGGTAGCCGATGCGGCGCAGGCAGGCGTCGTCCAGCACCGATTCCGGCGCCAGGCTGGTGGCCAGCACCAGGCCGACGTCGAACGGCAGCGCGTGGCTCGGGCCGTGCGGCACCGTCACGTGGTCCTGGCCGGCCTCCAGCGCGCCCAGCCAGCGGTGCAGCAGCTCGCCGGCCGGCATCCGCTGGCGTCCCAGGTCGTCCAGCACCAGCAGGCCGTTATTGGCCAGGATGTGGGGCGGCGCGCGCAGCACGCCGCTGGCGGCGTCGACCCGCAGTTCCAGCATGTCGCGCGTGAGCTCGGCGCCGACGTGCACCAGCGGCCGCTGGCTCAGGGCCCAGCGCGCGTCGCAACTGCGGCGTTCTTCCAGGCCGCGCATCTGCAGCGGCAACGGATGCAGGGCCGGATCGTGCAGCTGGACGATCTCGTGGTTGACCAGCACCGCGTACGGCACCGCGATCGGATCCTGGCGCAGGCGGGCGAACTTGCGCGCCAGGGTGGTCTTGCCGCTGCCGGACGGGCCATACAGCAGCAGTGGACGGCCGGAATACAGGGCCGCGCCGATCAGTTCGCGCATCGCCGGTTCCAGGCCGTCGCCGTCGAGCACCGCTTCGAGTTCGGCGCGCGCCACGCGCGGCGCGTCCGGCTGGCGCTGCGACTGCTGCGCCACCACCGAACGCCAGGCCGCCAGGGTCACCGGCGCCGGTCCGGCATAACGCGACTCGGCCAGGTGCTCGCCGGCGGCGCGCGCGCCGGCGGCGGTGAGCTGGTAGTGCACGTCGAGATCGGTCTCGCCCGAATAGGCGACTTCGGCCTGCTGGCTGGCGACCAGGCCCTGCAGCACTTCGCGCACCACGCTGACCGACAGCCGCAGGCGTCCGGTAAGCCTGGACAGCGGCGTCTTGCCGCCGGCATGCAGGACCTTGAGCACCAATCCCGTCACCAGGCGCGGATCGAGCCCGGTGTCGCGCACGGTGCGCGGCTGGCGCGGCAGCACGGCGGCCACGTCGCCATCGCTTGACGACGCGCTGGCCCCGGACCCGAACGATGCATCGTGCCCGGCGGCGGCCGTGGTGGCCGACAACATTCCCATCATGCACCCTCCTGCCCATGAAGATGTTTCGGAAAACCTTGATTTGATTCTAGCGAGCGGCCTCATCAGGCACTTGATACCTGACAAAGGCCCGACCCGCCGCTCATAACAGCGGTCGGTCGGCGTAGCGGCTGACCAGCAGCGCGATGGCGCCGGCGGCGATCGCCACGCCATAGGGAATCGAGCCGGCGCTGGGTTGGCCGCCGGCGCCGCCGATCACGGGCGCCGGCCCGCGCGGCAGGCGCAGCAGCATGGGCTTCAGGATCGCCCACATATTGGCCAGCGCCATGCGCAGGCGGCCCTTGAAGACGATGACGGCCAGCGCCATGACGCCGCCCACGCACCAGGCCAGGATGGCGATGCGCAGCGCGTCGCCGGGACCGGCGAAGGCGCCGACCGCGGCCATCATCTTGACGTCCCCGGCGGCCATGCCGCGGACCAGGTAAAAAGGCAGGAAGATCGCCAGGCCGGTCGCCGTCCCGCCCAGCCAGGCGAGCAGCCCCGCCAGCGGTTGCGGCGACAGCAGGTGCAGGACCAGGGCGCATGCCATGCCGGCGGCCAGCAGCCGGTTCGGAATGCGCCGGCTCTCCAGGTCCTTGAGCGCCGCCGCCGTCACCATCAGCAGCAGCAGCGTATCGAGGTAAAGTGCGACAGCCATGATCGGACTCCACGAAAAAAAAAGCCCCCCGGGGCCGAACCGCGTCCCGGGGGGCAGGCGGATTACTCCGGAACGACCAACTGATCGCGGATGTAGATGAAGGCCGCCTCGATGTTTTCACCGACTTCGCCAGCGACACCGGCCATCACCACGCCGATGAGGGCGGCGATCAGGCCATACTCGATGGCAGTCACACCGTTTTCGTCAGCGAAAAATGCTTTGATGGCGGAGGTAATCGTGCTCATGACAAACTCCTTATGATGGTTGAGGAAATACTGGCTGCGACTGGGCCCCGTCGCTACTGCTGTGTTACGTTTGCCAGTGAGTTCACTGTACCGATTAGTGCCGTACGGCAAGTTGACCGTCCACAACTTTTCCGTATGGAAATTCATGCTTCTTATGAGAAACAAACTCCCAGGGCGATGTGTCAACGCGCGGGAAACCATGAATAAAAATTGTTAAGAATAGTTGCCGGTAATACAAAAAAGTATTATGCTGTTTCGCTTGACCGCTGAAAAATGCGGCACCGCCGATCATGGCGCTGGGCATCCATTCAGCGCTGTCCGCCCTGTGCGCCACGCCTTGCGCGGGGCGGTCTCCCGGTACCTCTTATTGCTTGGTCTGATAACGACGACATGGATTCCCTGCTGCGACACATGGTGGACATGACCGGCCACCGCGATCACACCATGCTGGACATCTCCGTGATTTCGGCGGTCCAGGAATTGTCCGGCGCGGCCCGCACCCGGGTGCTCACCATCTCCAGCGTCGGCGAACAGTACTTCGTGCGTTCGCGCGCCTGCATCCATGCCGGCGGCGTGGCCTGCCCCGAAGAGCCGCAGGACAGCGGTCCCGGCGAACCGATCGCGCTCTATCCCGAACTCGGCGCCTGCGTGCGCCGCCACGAACCGCGCGCGGAAAGCATCGGCGCCGACGGCCTGCGCCGCCTGTGGCTGCCGATCTGGTTCGGCGACAAGGCCGACACCTGCCTCGAGATCGTGCATGCCGAACCGTTCACGCCCGAGGCGCTGTACATGGTCAACGGGATCGTCAGCGTGTACCGCAACTTCCAGAACCTGCTCGACTACAGCGAGCGCGACTCGCTCACGGGCCTGCTCAACCGCAAGACCTTCGACGACCAGCTGGCGCGCATGCTGCACGCCTCCGAGACCGACGCCACGGCCCCCGGCCAGGCCGAGCGGCGCCACCACAACGGCGAAGAAAAGCAGTGGCTGGCGGTGGTCGACGTCGACCACTTCAAGGGCGTCAACGACCGCTTCGGCCACCTGTACGGCGACGAAGTGCTGATCCTGATCGCCAACCTGCTGCAGTCGTCGTTCCGCGCCCAGGACCGGGTGTTCCGCTTCGGCGGCGAGGAGTTCGTGGTGCTGCTGCGCTCGACGAACCTGGAGAACGCCCGCCGCATCATCGAGCGCTTCCGCGCCGACGTCGAGAGCCACGACTTCCCGCAGGTGGGCAAGGTCACGGTCAGCATCGGCTTCACCAGCGTCAGCGCCGCCGATTCGCCGGTGGTCACGCTGGGCCACGCCGACCAGGCCCTGTACTACGCCAAGGCCCACGGCCGCAACCGCGTGTGCCATTACGAAGAGCTGGTCGCCGGCGGGCTGCTGCAGACCGTGGCCGTCAACGACACCGCCGAATTCTTCTGATTCCCTGCACGTGAGGGCAGCGCGTTCAATCGCATGCCGAAGCAGCCGCGCGCCGCGCCGGCGGATGGCAGGCGCTCAGGCCTCGGCCAGCTGCATGAAGCGCAGCGGCTCGACCTGCCACTTGGCGGCCGACTCGTGGCGCACGATGCGGTCGCCGCCGCCGAAGCCCGTCGCGCGCGACAGGTCGACCGTCTCGGGGCGGATATACACCTGCTGCTTCGCATGGAAGAACACGTTCACCTTCGGCGTGAGCAGGCTCGATTCGTGCGGCTCGACCACCACGCCCAGCCGGCCCGATTCCAGCAGCACCAGGGTGCCGACCGGGTAGATGCCGACGCAGCGCATGAACTCCTGGACCAGCGCCGGATTGAAGTGGTGCTTGCTCCACTCGTAGATCTTGCGCAGCGCCTCGGCCGGCGGGATGCCCTTGTGGTAGCAGCGGTCGGACGTGATCGCGTCGTACACGTCGACGATGGCCGCCATCTGCGCCAGCTCGCTGATGCCGTCCCCGGCCTGGCGGTCCGGATAGCCACTGCCGTCGCGCCGCTCGTGGTGGTGCAGCGTGATGTCGAGCGGCACCGGGCCGATGCCGGGCGTCTTGACCAGGATGTCGTAACCGTCGCGCGGATGGCGCTTGACGATGTCGAATTCGGCGTCGGTCAGGCGGCCCTGCTTGTTGAGGATGGCGTCCGGCACCATGGCCTTGCCGGTGTCGTGCAGCAGGCCGCCCAGGCCGGCCTGGTAGATGGTTTCCTCGTCCATGCCGCGCGAGCGGCAGAAGGCGACCAGCAGCGCGCACACGCTGACCGAGTGCAGGAAGGTGTAGTCGTCCTTGTTCTTGAGCTGCAGGAGGCTGGGCAAGGCGCCCGAATTGCGCAGGATCGATTCGGTAACGCTCTGCACCACCGGGCTTACCTGGTCCAGCTCGACGGCCTTTCCCAGGCGCGCGTCCTGCATCACGGCGCGCACCAGACCCTCGGCCTGGCGCCGCACATGGATGGCGCGCTGCAATTCCTCGGCCAGCGGCACCCGCATGCGCGCGGAGGCCGTGGCGGCCTGCGCCAGCGCGGTCACCTCGGCCTCGGTGGCGGCCATGCTCTCGTCGACGGTGGGCGCGTCGACGTCCAGGCCGCGACGGCAATCGATCACGACGCCGCGGATACGCGCCTCGACGATCTTGCGGATCTCGGCTTCGTTCGTGATCAGGAACTGGTTGCGTACGAACGGATGCTCCATCCAACCGCAATCCAGGTCGTGGATGAACATGCCCGCCCTGAGCTGTGAAGAATCCACTTTTTTCAGCATCTGTCGTGTCTCTTCTTCTGCATGAATTCCGATTATGCATTGAGTATAACAAGCAGATTGCATAATGGAACTTAATGTTGCCTTAGGGATACGCAATGTGAAATGGATCGAAGCCAGCCGTATTACTTCGCCGCGAGCTTGACGTTAACGTTAACGTCATATACCGTACCAGCATCCGTCCTCACCGCTCACAAGGACCCGTCCCTCATGAACGACATCACTCCCGTCGCGAAGCTCGACCTGCCCGAACAGCCGCGCCTGGCCAACAAGGTCCGTTTCGTCACCGCCGCCTCGCTGTTCGACGGCCACGACGCCTCGATCAACATCATGCGCCGCATCCTGCAGTCGAACGGCGCCGAGGTGATCCACCTCGGCCACAACCGCTCGGTCGACGACGTGGTCACTGCGGCGCTGGCCGAGGATGCGCAGGGCATCGCCATCTCGAGCTACCAGGGCGGCCACGTCGAATACTTCAAGTACATGATCGACTTGCTGCGCCAGCGCGGCGGCGAGCACATCAAGGTGTTCGGCGGCGGCGGCGGGGTGATCGTCCCGAGCGAGATCGAAGACCTGCACGCGTATGGCGTGACGCGCATCTTCAGTCCGGAAGACGGCCAGCGCATGGGTCTGGTCGGCATGATCCGCTCGATGCTCGAAGCCTGCGACGTCGACCTGTCGCCCTACGCCCCGACTTCGCTCGCGGCGCTGCGCAGCGGCGACATCGCCGCGCGCCACCGCCCGCTGGCCCAGCTGATCACGGCGCTGGAAAACGACCGGGCCGACCCGGCCCTGCGCAAGGAGATCCTCGACACGGCCGACACGCTGCGCGTGCCGACCCTGGGCATCACCGGCACCGGCGGCGCCGGCAAGTCCTCGCTGACCGATGAGCTGATCCGCCGCATCCGCCTCGACCAGGGCGACCGCCTGAACATCGCCGTGATCTCGATCGACCCGTCGCGCCGCAAGTCGGGCGGCGCCCTGCTGGGCGACCGCATCCGCATGAACGCGATCAATCCCTGGAACGGGCAGCAGCGCGTGTTCATGCGCTCGCTGGCCACGCGCGAAGCGGGCTCCGAGATCTCGCAGGCCCTGCCCGACGTGATCGCCGCCTGCAAGGTGGCCGGCTTCGACCTCGTGATCGTCGAGACCTCGGGCATCGGCCAGGGCGACGCCGCCATCGTGCCGCACGTCGACACCTCGATGTACGTGATGACCCCGGAATTCGGCGCCGCCTCGCAGCTCGAGAAGATCGACATGCTCGATTTCGCCGATCTCATCGCCATCAACAAGTTCGACCGCAAGGGCGCGCTCGACGCGCTGCGCGACGTCGCCAAGCAATACCAGCGCAACCGCGAACTGTGGTCGATGAGCCCGGACCAGATGCCGGTCTACGGCACCCAGGCCTCGCGCTTCAACGACGACGGCGTGACCGCCCTCTACCACGGCCTGCTGCCGAAACTGGCGGAACTGGGCCTGAAGGTCGAAACCGGCAAGCTGCAGGCGCCGGCGCAGCGCTACTCGAGCGGCAAGAACGTGATCGTGCCGCCCGCGCGCAGCCGCTACCTGGCCGAGATCGCCGACACCGTGCGCGGCTACCACCGCCGGGTCGGCACGCAGGTCAAGCTCGCGCGCGAGCGCCAGCAGCTGCAGGAGGCGAAGCGCATGCTGGCCGAGGCGGGCAAGGATGCCGGCTTCGACGATGTGATCGCCCAGCGCGACAACGCCATGGACGGCGAAGCCAGGGCGCTGGTGGCCTCCTGGCCGCAGCTGCAGGCGACCTACGCGGGCGACGAGCACGTGGTGAAGATCCGCGACAAGGAAATCCGCACGCGCCTGATCTCGACGACCTTGTCCGGCAATCCGGTGCGCAAGGTGGCGTTACCGCGCTTCGAGGACCATGGCGAGATCCTGCGCTTCCTGATGCTGGAAAACGTGCCGGGTTCCTTCCCCTACACGGCCGGAGTGTTCCCCTTCAAGCGCGAGGGCGAGGATCCGACCCGCATGTTCGCCGGCGAGGGCGACGCCTTCCGCACCAACCGCCGCTTCAAGCTCGTCTCGACCGGCATGGACGCCAAGCGCCTGTCGACCGCCTTCGACTCGGTGACCCTGTACGGCGCCGACCCGGCGCTGCGCCCGGACATCTACGGCAAGGTCGGCAACTCGGGCGTGTCGATCGCGACGCTGGACGACATGAAGGTGCTGTACGACGGCTTCGACCTGTGCAGCCCGTCGACCTCGGTCTCGATGACCATCAACGGCCCGGCCCCGACCATCCTGGCGATGTTCATGAACACCGCCATCGACCAGCAGATGGACAAGTTCGTCGAGAACAACGGGCGCCAGCCGAGCGGCGAAGAAGCCGCGCAGATCCGCGCCTGGGTGCTGACCGCCGTGCGCGGTACCGTGCAGGCCGACATCCTGAAGGAAGACCAGGGCCAGAACACCTGCATCTTCTCGACCGAGTTTTCGCTGAAGGTGATGGGAGACATCCAGGAATATTTCGTGACGCACGGCGTGCGCAATTTTTACTCGGTGTCGATCTCGGGCTACCACATCGCCGAAGCGGGAGCCAACCCGATCTCGCAGCTGGCGTTTACCCTGTCGAACGGCTTCACGTTCGTGGAAGCGTATCTGGCGCGCGGCATGCACATCGACGACTTCGCGCCGAACCTGTCGTTCTTCTTCTCGAACGGCATGGACCCGGAATACACGGTGCTGGGCCGCGTGGCGCGCCGCATCTGGGCGGTGGCGATGCGCGACAAGTACGGCGCCAACGATCGCAGCCAGAAGCTCAAGTACCATATCCAGACTTCCGGCCGCTCGCTGCACGCGCAGGAGATCGACTTCAACGACATCCGCACCACCCTGCAGGCGCTGATCGCGATCTACGACAACTGCAATTCGCTGCACACGAATGCCTACGACGAGGCGATCACCACGCCGACCGACGAATCGGTGCGCAGGGCATTGGCGATCCAGTTGATCATCAACCGGGAATGGGGCCTGGCCAAGAACGAAAACCCGAACCAGGGCGCCTTCATCATGGACGAGCTGACCGACCTGGTCGAAGAGCAGGTGCTGCAGGAGTTCGAGCGCATCGCCGAGCGCGGCGGCGTGCTGGGGGCGATGGAAACCGGCTACCAGCGCGGCAAGATCCAGGAAGAGTCGATGCTGTACGAGCACCGCAAGCACGACGGCAGCCTGCCGATCATCGGCGTCAACACCTTCCGCAACCCGAAGGGCGCCGCGCTTCCCGCCACGATCGAACTGGCCCGTTCGACCGACGAGGAAAAGCAATCGCAGCTGCAGCGCCTGGAAGACTTCCACCGCCGCAACGCCGATGCGGCGCCAGCCGCGCTGGCCGCCCTGCGCCAGGCCGCGATCGACAACGAGAACGTGTTCGCGCGCCTGATGGACGCGGTGCGCGTATGCTCGCTGGGGCAGATCACGACCGCGCTGTTCGAGGTGGGTGGGCAGTATCGCCGCAATATGTGAAAAAGGGGCGCGCCAGCCGCGTCCTTATTCCCTTCCTGACATACCGACCAGTACCTGTCTGGATCTGGCTCAATTCAGTTATGTGGCGAAAATGCGCCACCATGCCAGCGCTTCATTTAAAGGTTGATACAGCATTAAAAAATGTGCAATATGGAAATGTTATTTCCATTGATTTGTTGCATCTTTACCTGTTCAACCCAGCTTGAAGGAGCATTACCGTGGATCTGATCGACCAGCTCAACGCACTGGCTACCCGTATTCGTGCTACCAAAGACCTGATTCAGACAGAAGAGGCTACCAAGAATGCCATGGTAATGCCATTCATTCAGATCCTCGGCTACAACGTTTTCGATCCAACCGAAGTCACCCCGGAATTGATCGCGGATGTCGGGACCAAGAAGGGCGAAAAGGTAGACTATGCGATTCTGCGCGACGGGAATCCCATCATGCTTTTCGAGTGCAAACGTTGTGGTGGCGACCTGCATATTAATCATGCAAGTCAGTTGTTCCGTTATTTCCATGTCACCGAATCCCGCTTTGGCGTGTTGACGAACGGCCTGAAATACCGGTTCTTTACCGATCTCGAGCAACCGAACAAGATGGACAGCACGCCATTTTTTGAGTTCGACATCCTCGATTTCAAGGAGCGTGACGTCGAGGAGCTGAAAAAGTTCGCCAAATCGAGCTTCGATATCGACACAATTCTTAACACTGCCAGCGATCTCAAATATACGCGGGCCATTCAAGAACGCTTGAACGAGTGGGTGGCCAATCCTCCGGAAGAATTCGTGCGCTTGCTGTCTGCCGACCTGCTTGGCGGGCGACGCTTCACGCCGACACTCAAGGACCAGTTCACGCAGATCACAAAACGTGCTTTTGAACAGCTGCTAAGCGAGCGCATCAACGTACGACTGAAAGGTGCGATGGCCGCCGAGGCGCCAACGACGTCCGAGCATTCCGCGCCGATCATTCCCCACCCTGCAGATGAAGCCGAAGTCGAAACCAGCGCCGAGGAAATCGAGGGCCTGCATATCGTTCGCTCGATTTTGCGCGATGTCGTCAGCCCACGCCGCATCGTCATGCGCGACAACCTGAGTTATTGCGCCATTCTGCTCGACGACAATAATCGCAAGCCCGTCTGTCGCTTGCGCTTCAATAACACCCAGAAGCTGGCGGTTGGCATATTCGGGCCGGACAAGGCCGAGGAACGTTTTCCACTCGAAGAAATCGACGATCTCTACAGTTTTGCCGATCGGTTGCGAGCGACCGTGTCAATGCACTTGCCGGTCGAGGAATAAACCGAGCCGGGCACGCGAGCTTTCGACCGGCTGGCATTGTTCTCCTCTGGGCAGATGATCGACTGCGCACCTGCCGAAGCACAGCGGGGCAAGCCTGTTCGCATGGACGAACCTACAATGTCAGCAAGACCCCACAGGAGCTCGCATGTCCATCCAGCCAGACCAGCTCGCCGCCCTGATGCGCGAAGTCGAACGGGAAGACCCGATCGACTTCGCCGACCTGCCCTTCCCAGAGGACGAGATGCGCGCCATCGTCGCCGACCACCTGTGCGAGATGGCGGCGGCGATGGAGAACTTTAGCGAGGAAGACCGCACGCTGACCTTGCTCGCCGTGGCGGCCAAGCTGGTGCTGGAAAACCTGGTGCTGCATGTCCAGCTGTTGCGGCGCCACGGCCTGCCGGTGGGCGAGAACGTCGAAGCCCTGCTGGGCCGGCTGCGCCGCGACCCCGGCCTTGACGGCAGCGGCGAGGGGTAATTTTCCCCTGTAGTAATTTTTTCAGCATTCACGCAACACGCATCGAATAAGTTTTGCAATAGCTGTGTCCGTTTGTACACTGGGTGCGCGGTTCCTTCAGGTATGATTTGTTGTTGAGAATTTCGCTTACCCAGCGAAACGACCGTCTCCACTGCCTGAGGAATTCCACATGCCGCGCCATCCCACCAAGCTCAAACTCACCGCCGCCCTCCTGACCGGCGCCCTCCTGACCGTCGGCCTGGCCGGCTGCAACCGGACCCAGTCGACCGAAACCCTGCTGGCGGAAGCATCCGAATACCAGCAGAAGGGCGACATCAAGGCTGCCCTGATCCAGCTCAAGAACGCCGTGGCGAACAGCCCGGAAGACGGCGAGGCGCGCCTGGCGCTGGGCACCCTGCAATTGTCGACCGGCGACAACGTCTCGGCCGAGAAGGAACTGGGCCGCGCGCGCGCGCTCGGCATCGCCGACGAGCGGGTGCTGCCGCTGCTGGGCAGCACCCTGGCGCAGCAGGGCAAGTTCAAGGAAGTGCTGGAGCTGATCACGCCCGAGAAGGCCGGCAAATCGGCCGCGCTGCTGTCGCTGCGGGGCGACGCCTTGCTGGGCAGCGGCAAGCCCGACGAGGCGAAACAGGCCTACGAGGCGGCCCTGGCCGCGAACGCCAATTCCGGCGATGCCCTGATGGGCCTGGCGCGCCTGTCCGCCGTACGTGGCGAGCGCGACGCCGCCCTCCTCTACGTCGACCAGGCGGTGGCCAAGGATCCGAAGAATCCCGAAGTCTTCATCATGCAAGGCGCGATGCTGCGCTCGATGAACAAGCCGGACGAAGCCCTGGGCGCCTACGACAAGGCGCTGGCGCTCAAGCCGGATCACCGCGGCGCCCACATCGAGAAAGCGTATATCGAGATCGCGCGCGGCAAGTTTGATGCGGCAAAGAAGGAAGTCGAGGCGGCGGAAAAGAATTCGCCGGGCAGCCTGCTGGTGGTGTACACCCGCGCCCTGTATGAATTCTCGCAAGGCAAGCATTCGGCGGCGCGGGATGCGCTGGCGAAGATCCTCAAGGTCGCGCCCAACCATTATCCGAGCATCCTGCTGGCCGGCGCCTCCGAGCTGCAGCTGGGCGGCACCCAGCAGGCCGAACAGCATCTGCGCAAGTACCTGGAAGCCAATCCGAACAACGTCTATGCGCGCAAGCTGCTGGCCCAGGCCCAGCTCAAGAATTCGCAGCCGGCCGATGCCGCCGCCACCCTGGCGCCGGCCCTGAAGGATGCGCCACAGGATGCCCAGCTGCTGGCCCTGGCCGGCGAATCGTACATGCAGGTGCGCGACTTCGACAAGGCCGCCAACTACCTGCAGCAGGCCGCCACCCTGGCGCCGGAGGCGGCCGCGGTGCGCACCTCGCTGGGGCTGTCGCGCCTGGCCCAGGGCGACCAGGCGCGTGCCCTGAGCGACCTCGAGATGGCCGCCACGCTCGATCCGAAATCGCTGCAGGCGACCATGGCCCTGGTCCAGACCGAGATCAATATGAAGCGCTACGACAAGGCCCTGGCAGCCGTCAATGCGCTCGAAAAACAGCAACCTGACAGCGCGCAAGTGCAGCAGCTCAAGGGCGCCGTCTACATGGTCCAGAACAAGCACGCGGAAGCGCGCGCCGCCTTCGAAAAGGCGCTGTCGCTGCAGCCGAGCTTCCTGCCGGCGGTGACCAACCTGGCGCGCCTGGACGTGCAGGACAAGAAGCCGGATGCCGCCAAGGCCCGCTTCACCGCCTTCCTGGACAAGAACAAGGACAACGTCGAGGCCATGACGGCACTGGGCGAACTGGCCATGCTGCAAAAGAACCAGGCCGAGGCCACGAGCTGGTTCGAGAAGGCCAGCGCAGCCAATCCGAACGCCACCGCGCCTTCGCTCAAGCTCGGCGCGCACTACCTGGCCACCGGGCAGGCGCCCAAGGCGCTGGCGCTGGCGCGCAAGCTCCAGACCTCGCATCCGACCGATGCCGGCGTGCTGGAACTGCTCGGCCAGTCGCAGGCCGCGAACAAGGACCTGAACGGCGCGCTCGACACCTACAGCAAGCTGGTCAACGTGCTGCCGAAGGCGCCTGGCGCCCAGCTGCGCCTGGCTCAGGTGCAGCTGGCGCTGAAGAACGAATCGGCGGCCGCCACCCACCTCAAGCGCGCGGTCGACCTCCAGCCCGACTTCGTGCCGGCGCGCCTGATGCAGGTCGACCTGGCGCTGCGCGGCAAGCGTCCGGACGAGGCGCTGGCGGTGGCGCGCGAGCTGCAGAAGGCGGCGCCCAAGGCGCCGGTCGGCCACGTCATCGAAGGGGACGTGCTGATGTCGCAGCAGAAATTTGCCCAGGCCCAGCAGTCCTTTGAAAAAGGCCTGTCCCTGGCGCGCTCGTCGGAACTGACGGTCAAGGTCATGCAGGCCATGCAGGCCGGCGGCAAGAGCAAGGAAGCGCTGGCGCGCGGCCAGGCCTGGCTGGCCGCCCAGCCGGACGACGTGCGTGTCTTGCTGCTGGTCGCCGAGCTCAACCTGGCGTCCAAGGACTACAAGGGCGCCATCGCCAGGCTCGAGAACGCGCAGAAGCGCGCTCCCGAGCATCCGCTGGTGCTGAACAACCTGGCCTGGGCCTACCAGCAGGTGAAGGACCCGCGCGCACTGGCGACCGCCGAGAAGGCATACAAGCTGGCCAGCGACAGCCCGGGCGTGATGGACACCCTGGGCTGGGTGCTGGTGGAGCAAGGCGACACCGCGCGCGGCCTGCCGCTGCTGCAGAAGGCCAGCAGCCAGGCGCCGAACTCGATGGAGATCCGCTACCACCTGGCGCAGGCCCTGCACAAGAGCGGCGACAAGGCCGGCGCACGCCGCGAGCTCGACAAACTGCTGGGGTCGAACGCGCCGTTCGCCCACGCCGACGAGGCGCGCGCGCTGCTCAAGACCCTGTAAGCGGTGCCTTCGCCGCGGGACCTGGCCCGGTCCCGCGGCGCACCCGTTGAGGCGCCCTTCTTCCCATCAGTAAAGGCTCGCGGCCTCATCCTATCGAACGCTGGATTTATTAATGTCGCGATAAGATAACGTTCTCCTAAATGAGGATGTTTATCGTGGACGACGATTCGTACGGAATCCGGCTTACCGATACTTCGGACGGTCGTAACACGGCCAGTATGCTGATCAACAGGATGTATGCCTGGCGCGGCTACGCCGGAGATCACCAGCCCAGTAGCGACCCCAACCGCATCACCCTGACCGCCACCGACAAGGGCGACGTGGTCGGCACGCTCAGCATCGGCATCGATTCCGAGGTCGGCCTGATGGCCGACGAAATCTTCAAGGACGAACTCGACGCCCACCGCCAGCGCGGCGCGAAACTGTGCGAGTTCACCAAGTTCGCCTTCGACCCTTCGGTGCGTTCCAAGACCGCGCTGGCCAATGTGTTCCACCTGGCCGTGATCTACGCGCGCGACATGCATGGCTGTACCGACATCGTGATCGAGGTCAATCCGCGTCACCGCCGCTTCTACGAGCGCATGCTGGGTTTTCGCAAGGAAGGCGAACTCAAGATCAATCCACGGGTCGACGCGCCGGCCTACCTGCTGCGCGTGAACCTGGCCTTCGTCACCGAACAGATCGACCGTTTCGGCGGCACCTGGGCCGCCGAGGGCGAAACAGAAGAACGTTCTTTCTATCCATATTTCTTTTCCCCACGCGAAGAGCGTGGCATTATCAATCGCCTGTTGCGCATGGACGAATCGCATCCGGCATGAGGCCGGGCTCTTGTTCCCCACTTTTTTTGAACCAATGAATAAACCGTTCAACTACGAACAGGCTTTCTCGCGCAATATCGGCTGGGTGACGCAAGCCGAACAGCAGCAATTACGCGGCAAGCGCGTCGCCATTGCCGGCGGCGGCGGGGTCGGCGGCGTGCACCTGCTGACCCTTGCGCGACTGGGTGTGAGCCGCTTCCACATCGCCGATTTCGACAGTTTCGACATCGCCAATTTCAATCGCCAGGTCGGGGCCATGATGTCGACGGTCGGCCAGCCCAAGGCCGAGGTCCTGGCGCGCATGGCGCGCGACATCAATCCCGAGATCGAGATCGAGATCTTTCCGGACGGCGTGCACAAGAACAATCTCGACGCCTTCCTGGCGGGGGTCGACCTGTACGTCGACGCGCTCGATTTCTTCGCCTTCGACGCGCGCCAGCAGACTTTCGCCGCCTGCGCCCGGCTCGGCATCCCGGCCACCACCGGCGCGCCGCTGGGCATGGGAACGGCCCTGCTCAACTTCATGCCGGGCAAGATGACCTTCGAAGAGTATTTCGGCTGGGGCGACCTGCCCGAGCAGGAGAAGGCGATCCGATTCGTGGTCGGCCTGGCCCCCGCCGGCCTGCACCGGCCTTATCTGATGGTGCCGGGATCGGTCAACCTGGCGGAGCGGCGCGGCCCATCGACCATCATGGCTTGCCAGCTGTGCGCCGGCGTCTGCGCCACCGAGGCGCTCAAGATCCTGCTCGGCCGCGGCGACGTGCTGGCGGCGCCCTGGGGCATGCAGTTCGACGCCTATCGCAACAAGCTCAAGCGCACCTGGCGGCCGGGCGGCAACCGCCATCCGATCCAGCGGCTGATGCTGGCGATCGGGCGGCGCCAGTTCGCGCGCATGGCGGCCGCCGGACGCTGAGCGAGCGCCGCCGGCCGGCGGCTTCCCGGACATAAAAAAGCCACTGCCGGATCGCTCCGGCAGTGGCTTTTACCTTTGCACATCGGGCCTGCGAGGCAGGCCCGTGCGTCGTGCTCAGGCGGCTTTCTTGTTGCGGCGGCGGGCGCCGTACAGGCCCAGCATGCCCAGGCCCAGCAGGGCGACCGATGCAGGCTCAGGCACTTCGGCCGCGTTGCCGAAGACCACGTCGAGCGAACCATTGATACGCTGGGTGCCGCCGACCTGGAAGTTGTTCAGCTGGCCCGACTGGAACGACATGTTGTAGAACGGATTCGGCGAGGTAAAGAACTCTGGACCGAAACCAGCCAGGGCGAACGTCGAGTCGGCGCCGAAGCTACCGCAGTTGATGCCGCGAGGACCGCAGGTCGGCAGAGTCGGATCGAGTACGCCGAAGCCCGACAGCGGATCGCCTTCCGCCAGCAGCAGGTCGTCGCCGGTGTTGCCGAGGATGACGCCGTCAGCTCCCGTTGCGCCAAGGCCGAAGGTGGTGTTCAGGCCTGCATCCAGGTACATCGCCAGGCTACCGCTGCCTTCGGTGAAGGTGAACTGATTACGCCCGTTCACGACGCCATAGGTGCCGCTGGCCCGGTACACAGCATACAGGCCGTAGTCGTTGGTCAACCCGGTGCCGTTGACGGCGGTATTGCCTTCGCCGGTAACGAATTGGCCTGCATTCCAGTACAACGACACGTCGAAAGTACCGCTCGTGGAAGTAGGGGTGCTCGGAGTGAAGGTAGCGACTTCGCTGTAGTTGCCGGTGATCTTGTCGGCGGTGAATTTACGGCCGTCGTATTCCACGGTGAACGGGTTGAAGTTATCGGCGTGGGCGGCGGCGCCGAACATCGAGGTGGCAGCGATTGCGCAAGCGATAATGGTCTTCGAAACTGCTTTCATCTTGGATCTCCTGGTTGTAGGGTTCGTACTAACGACCTCTATGTAAGCAACCATCGTGCCAGCAAACTCGACCCTTTTAAAATCAACTACTTAAGCCAGTATTTCGTAGAAGAAATTACAACACTGTAAAAGATCCCGACAGCCACATTTTAGAAATTCTCATGGCGCTGTCGGTCTTGTCCTACAGGGGTTTCCGCAGCACTACATTCCAAGTATTTCCGGAGGTGAATTCGCTGGCGACCTCGTAGCCAGCCGCCAGCACCTTGGCGCGCAGCTCCTCGACGTGGAAGGGGCTGTACAGGATGCCCTTGCGGATGCCCCAGTCATTGATCTTCTGCGCCGCCCAGCGCAGCGGTGCGAAACCGGACGGATACAGCAGCACGTTGGCGGCCAGCGTCCCGCCCGGCTTGAGCACGCGCAAGATGTCGCGCAAGGCGCCGTCGACCGTCGGGAAGCAGTGGATCGAATTGGCGATATTGGCGGTGTCGAAGCGGTTGTCGGCGAACGGCAGCTGGGCCGCGTCGGCATGCTGCACCTCGACCTGCGGATTGCCGGCGAAGCGGCGCTTGGCGCCGGCCAGCATCGACGGGGCGTAGTCGATGCCGGTCACCTTGACCGGCGGCAGCTTGCGGCGGCGGCGCCAGTTCAGGACCATCTCGAGCAGGGTGCCGGTGCCGCAGGCCACCTCCAGGTGGTCGGGTCCGAAATTCGGCCCGAAGAAGCGCATCTGGGTGCCGATCGTGCTGTTATAGGCGAAGGTGAGAATGAAAAAGCCGCGCAGGTCGTACCACCACGGTTCGGATGAATAGGCTTCGGCGATTTCATCCCTGGTCTTACCGGTCGTCATGGAGCGTCCTCGTTGATTGGATAGAAGCGGAAAATATAGGTCGTTAATGAACTGCAGGCAAGCGAGGATCGGGTAGCTCAGCCCAGCTGGCGCAGGCGGTTGATGATGCCGGCCTCTTCGCGCGGCGAGAAGAACCACGGAAACAGCGAGCGCTCGCCCACCGCCCGGTCCTGCATGCCGCCCCATTTCTCCACCTGTTCGGTGCCGAAGGCGGTGTCGACGCGCAGCAGCACCGCCGGGGCCTGCACCCGCGGGTTGGGGCGCGACTCGCACACGGTCTGGAAGCCGAGCATGGCTTCGTAGAAGCGGCGATGACGCGGATTGACTTCGATGAAGATATCCTTGCAGCCGTTCAGGTCGCGGGCATAGATCAGGGCCACGTGGAACAGCGAGGCCAGCACCGCCTTGGACTTGACCGCCGGGTCGACCGCCAGCTTGGTGATCTCGCACACCCGCCCGTCGCTGCGCCGCACATCGATGCAATCCTTGAACACCTGGTCGGCCAGCAAGCCGATCTCGGAATCCAGGCCCAGGCTCAGCGTGCCGAACACCTGGCCGTGGTCGGATGCCGTCAAGGTGATCCGGTTGGGGTCGCTTTGCACCTGGTGGTTGCCGCTGTAGCCGCGCCAGGAATACATCTTACTGATGAGCATGCTGGCGGAATTGCGCTGTGAATCGATATCGGCCGCGCGGATACCGAACACGCGCTCGTTGATGGCGACGTCGATGATGCTGGGTCCGTCGGAAGCGGCGACCTCGTCGTCGCCTGGGCCGGCACAGAAGGAGGCCGGCGCTAATGTCTCGATCATGGTCATTCTCCAGGCAGTCCGGCACGTCGAGTGACGGCGGCATTCCTGATCATCATAGCATTATAAATTACAAATTATCAATTGTATTAACTAGGAGTATTTGATACTTTGACATTTTGAATGTCACCGCATGGTGGACGATAGCAGCTTCAGCAGGCACTGCGGCGCGCGGGGACAATATGTCTTGAAGAAAGTAACCGGCGCACTGGTGGTGACCGGTTGTGCGGCAAGGCGCCGCCATGGCGAATGCCAGGGGGAAGACGACCGGCGCGAGGGCCGGCCGGGCAGGATGAACGGGCTTAGAAGAAGCTCTCGGGAATGACCAGGATGTCGCCTGGACGCATCATGACATTGGCCGAGATGTCGCCATCCTTGATCAGGTCGTCGAGACGCACATTGATTTTTTCCTGCTTGCCTTCGACGGTGCGCACGATGCTGGCCTTGTTACCCGAGGCAAACTCGGTGACGCCGCCCACCGCGATCAGCACGTCCATCAGCGACATCTCGCGACGATACGGCAGCGCCTGCGGGCGCGCCGCCTGGCCGATCACGCGGATCTGTTCGTTGAAATTGCCGACGAAGTTGGTCACGACCACGGTGACCACCGGCTGCTGGATGAACTGGGCCAGGGCCTGCTCAATGTCACGCGCGAGCTGGGTCGAAGTCTTGCCGGCTGCCGGCAGGTCTTCGACCAGCGGAGTCGTGATCTTGCCATCCGGCCGCACCGGGACCGACATCGACACTTCCGGATTGCGCCAGACGATGATGTTGACGGCATCGCCCGGTCCAATCAGATAGTCCGGGTTGACCGGCGCCAGCGCGGCGGTGCTGGGAGGTACCGGAGTGGAACAGCCGCCCAGCAGCAGCATGCAAGCGGCGGCGCCGGTTGCCAACAGATTCTTCATGGTCTTCGTCATCATCGCGTTCATCCCCTTCGCGCCTACCGGCCATCCCTGGTGGAATAGTGTTCGACGTGAATCAAAAATTGTAATTTCGCCATCACGGCCTGCGCTATTGTAGCGCAGACCGGCGTGGCGACAAGCCATGCACAATTGAAATACTTGCGTGTTGCTGCCGTACGCCAGCGCGCGCCGCCCACCGATGCTAGCGGCTCAGCAATTCCCGCACGTGGCGCACCGGAATGGCATAGGTGATGCCGCTGGGGGTCGAGATCGCCGATTCCTTCAAGCCTTTCACGAACACCATATTGATCACGCCCACCACCTCCCCGGTCGCGGGGTCGTACAACGGCGAGCCGCTGTTGCCCGGATAGGCGGTGCCGTCGAGCTGGTAGATGCTGAACGGCGTGCGCTGCAGCCGGGCCACGGCGCGCGCATCGAGGCGGCGCGCGCTGAGCGAAGGCTGCATCACCGGCGTGATCGCAGCCAGCAGCGCGCGGTGGGTGGCCGGGTGGAGGCCCAGCACCATGCCAAGCGGAAAGCCGGTGAAGGCCAGGTCCTGGCCCTCGACCGCCCTGTCCGCGTCATCCAGGCGCAGGGCCGGCAGCGGCGCGCCTTCCAGGCGCAGGTGAGCCAGGTCGTGCTCGCGGTCCAGGGCCACCAGCTGGGCCGGGCGGAAGCGCACCCCGGCGCCGTCCGGCAGCACCACGCCGAGCTGCTCCATGCGCGCCGCATCGAGCTTGTCCGGCACCACGTGGGAATTGGTGATCACGCTCAGGCCGTCGCCGACCACGAAGCCGGTGCCGCTGAACACGATCGCCGGGCTGCGCGTCTGCAGCTGCGTGCCGACGCCCACGATAGACGGCTTGACCGCCGCCACCGTCTGCGGCAGGGTCGCCGCCTGCAGACCGGCTCCCGCCCACCAGAGCAGCGCGCCGGCGGCCAGGCGTTTTGAAAATAGTCTTCGCGTCATCAAACCTTCACAATCTTGAGGTAGTTGTAACAGAGCTGAGGCAATCGTACAGCCCCTTTCCATTTTTAAACATTACAATAAGCTTCTTTGAATTTCAGCAACTATTTGAAGAACCGCGCGGCCCTGAAGGGCCACGAACCGAACCCCGGCAGATAGGTGGATTCGTTTAGCGAAATACAACATGCGAATTCTTCAGATGTTTGCGATAATGCAACAACTGGCATGATGCAATTTGTTTAACATCTTCTTATTGCAGTGCGGAACATGTGTTGCAAACCGATGGCATCGGTGACCACGAATCGCTGCATCCCTTAACCCTCAATTGCAATTGATTAGGGTACAAGCGATCATGCACATTGTTTATTTGTTGAGCCTGCAGCCCAGGCCCTGACCGACGAGATCGACACGATGGCTGAAATCACAACCCAGATTCTTCACCTCCTCAAAGCCATCGGCAAGTACCGCTGGCATGCAGTCGTCATCACCTGGGTGGTGGCGCTGGCCGGCTGGGGGGTGGTGTATTCGCTCCCCAATCAGTACGAGGCGTCGGCGCGCGTCTACGTCGACACTCAGACCATACTCAAGCCCCTGCTGTCGGGCATGACCACCCTGCCGAACCTGAACCAGCAGGTGCAGTTCATGCGCCGCACCTTGATGAGCCGCCCGAACGTCGAGCGCGTGGCGCGCGAGCTCGACCTCGACTCCCGCACGCGTACCCCCAAGGAATTCGACAGGCTGGTCGACGACATGATCGACAAGCTCAAGATGGCCGGCACCGGCCGCGAGAACATCTATACCATCAGCTACACCGGCACCAGCGCGCGCGAGAGCAAGGACGTGGTGCAGGCCTTCCTGACGATCTTCGTCGAGGGCAGCTTCGCCGGCAAGAAGCAGGACTCCGAAAAGGCAGTCCAGTTCATCGACGAACAGATCCGCAGCTATGAAGAACGCCTGGCCGCGGCCGAGAACTCGCTCAAGGAATTCAAGATCAAGAATATGGGCATGCTGCCGCGCGCCGGCGCCGACTACGGCGCGCGCCTGATGTCGGCCACCGAAGCCCTGAACCAGGCGCAGCTCGACCTGGCCGAGGCCGAACAGGCGCGCAATGCGATCCGCAGCAGGATGTCGGGCGACTACAAGGGCGGCGCCGGCGCCCCGGTGCTGCGCGACCCGGCGCTGGACGAACGCATCGCTGCCGTCAACAAGAACCTGGACAGCCTGCGTACCCAGTACACCGAACAGCACCCCGACATCGTCGCCAACCGCCGCCTGCTCGAGCAGCTGATGGAGCGCCGCGCCGATGCGGCCAAGAATCCCGTGCAGAGCTCGGACCCGGGCGCCAGCTTCAGTCCCATGCTGCAGCAGCTGACCGTACAGCTGTCCGACGCCGAGGCGCGCGTCGCTTCGCTGCGGGCACGCGTGAACGAATACAGCGCCCGCGTGGCGCGCCTGCGCGGCCAGAGCGAATTGGTGCCGGAGGTCGAAGCCCAGCTGGCCCAGCTCAACCGCGATTACGAAGTCAACCGCCAGAACTACCAGCGCCTGGTCGAGCGGCGCGAATCGGCCAAGCTGTCGGGCGAGGTGTCCTCGGTCACCGACATGCTGACCTTCCGCGTGATCGATCCGCCGATCGCGCCGGCCGTGCCGACCGGTCCGAACCGCCTGCAGCTGTTCTCGCTGGTGTTCGTCGGCGCCCTCGCCGCCGGCCTGGCCGGCGCCCTGCTGCTGAGCCAACTGCGCCCGACCTTCCTCAGCCAGGCCTCCCTGCGCGAGGCCACCGGCCTGCCGGTCCTGGGTTCGGTGAGCATGAACTGGACCTCCGAACAGACCGTGCTGCGCAAGCGCCGCCTGGTCGCCCTTGCCGCTTCGGTGTTGCTGCTGTTCGGCGCCTATGGCGCCGGCGTCGCCGCCATCCTGGTCCGCCCCGCGATGTAAGGCCGGATGGCCAATAAGGAGTAAATGTGAGCATTATCGAAAAAGCCGCCAGCCGCATCGACCAGCAGCGCCAGAACGCCGCCCCCGTTAATCCCGCCGCCAGCATCGTGCCGGCCGAGCCGCCACTGGTCGAAGCACCGGCCGCCGTGCTGGTCGACGTGCCGGTCGCGCCGGCCCCGACGCCGGACCTGGCCGCGGAAGCCGCGCCCGCCCCGGCGCGCACCCGCCGTGTCGAACTCGACCTGGGCCGCATGCGCGAGCTGGGCATGGTCACCGCCGCCGGCGGCCGCACCAACCTGCTGGAAGAATTCCGCATCATCAAGCGCCCGCTGCTCAAGCGCGCCTTTGCCGAGCGCGGTCCGAAGGACAACCCGGCCAACCTGATCATGATCACCAGCTCGCTGCCCGGCGAAGGCAAGACCTATTGCGCGATCAACCTGGCGATGAGCATCGCCATGGAGCTCGACCACACCGTGCTGCTGGTCGACGCCGACGTGGCGCGTCCGTCGGTCCTGCGCACGCTCGGCCTGCCGGCCCAGCGCGGCCTGATGGACATCCTGGTCGACGACACGCTCCAATTGCCGGACGTGATCCTGCGCACCAACGTCGACACCCTGGCGCTGCTGCCGGCCGGCGCCACCTCCAACGCCGCCACCGAGCTGCTGGCCAGCTCGACGATGGCCGCCATGCTGACCGAACTGGCCAACCGCTATCCGGACCGCGTCATCATCTTCGACTCGCCGCCGCTGATGCTGACCACCGAGGCGCGCGTGCTGGCCAGCCACATGGGCCAGATCGTGGTGGTGGTGGAAGCCCAGACCACGACCCAGCATGCGGTCAAGGAATCGCTGCAGCAGCTCGAAGGCATGAGCAACGTCAATCTCGTCTATAACAAGACCAGGGATATCCCCGGCATCGAAGAAACGTATGACTATCACTACGGCTAAAGAATCCGCCGTCATCCGCTCGCGGCGCATGCCGGGACGCCGGATGCCCGTCCTGACGCCGCTGGCGGTGGCGGTGCTGCTGCTGGCCGCCCTGCCGGCCCACGCCGACTGGCGTGTGACGCCGACCCTGAGGGTGGTCGAGACCTGGACCGATAACGTCAACCTGACGGAAGACGAACTCGCGTACAGCGACCTGATCACACAGATATCGCCCGGCTTCAGGCTCAGCAACCAGACCCGGCGCCTGACCGTGAACGCCAGCGCCCAGCTGCATACGTTCGCCTACCTGCACGACAGCGACAAGCGCAACCGCGACGGTTCCTTCGGTGATGGCGAAAACGGCGGCGTGTCGAGCGTGCGGCGCAGCTACCGCGCCAACCTGCGCGGCGAACTGGCGCAAGACCTGCTGTACGTCGACGCCACCGCGTCGCGCGGCCAGCAGAACATCTCGGCCTTCGGTCCGCGCATCACCAACGACCAGTATTCGAACGCCAACCGTACCGACATCGATACCTGGAGCATCAGCCCTTACCTGCTGAAGAATTTCGGCAGCACCGCCGCGGGCCAGTTGCGCTTCACGCGCGACTCGGTCGGTGGCGGCGACAATATCGGCTTTCGGCGCACCGGCGGCAACACCCTGCTGGCCTCGCTGGTGAACGGTCCCGCCTTCCGCACCGTCGGCTGGGGCGTCACCTACACCAAGCAGGACCTGAACGGCGGGCGCTATGGCGACTCCTCGAGCGAAATGCTGGCCACTAACCTGCGCTACATGGTCAACGGCCGCTTCTCGCTGTTGGCCAACGCCGGCTACGACCGCTACGAGTTCGAAGGACTGGGCGGCGGCGAGCAAGGCGCCAACTGGTCGCTCGGCTTCGCCTGGACGCCGTCCTCGCGCACCAGCCTGCAGGCCACCGCCGGCCGCCACTTCTATGGCAACACCGGCAACCTGATGGCCCTGCACCGCAGCCGCCACACCAGCTGGAACGTGAGCTACAACGACGTCATCACGACGTCGCGCCAGCAGTTCACGCTGCCGTCGACGATCGACACCGCGGGCCTGCTCGACCGCATGTTTTCCACCGCCTACCCGGATCCGGTAGTGCGCGCGCAGGTGGTGCAGGCCTATATCGACCAGACCGGCCTGCCGCCATCGCTGTCCGACAGCATCAACTACCTGAGCAACCGCTTCATGCGTCAGAAGCGGCTGCAGGCATCGATGGTGTACCGCAAGGGCCGCAGCAGCGCGGTGCTGTCGGCCCATGCCAGCGACCGCAGCGCGATCTCGGACCAGCAAAGCGACAGCCCGCTGCTGGGCAGCCAGCAGGGCCGCTACAGCGACAACGTGCGCCAGCGTGGCTTCGAAGCGAACTACACTTACCGGCTGAACTCGCGTTCGAACCTGACCGCCCGCTACGACATCGACGAAAGCGAGTCGCGCGACCGCGGCTACAAGAGCACCCAGCGCGTGTTCCAGCTCGGCGTGTCGCGCCGTTTCGGCGAGACCATCGGATCGGTCGACCTGCGTCGTCGCAGCGGCGACCGTTTCAACGCCGGCACCTACACCGAGAACGCCATTTCGGCCAGCCTGTTCAAGACGTTTTAAGCGCAACAGACCCCAGGGAACCACGATGTACGAATCCTATTACGGCCTGTCGGCCAAGCCCTTCCAGCTCCGCCCGGACCCGCATTTCTTTTTCGGTTCCAAGGGCCACAAGCGCGCCATGGCCTACCTCGACTACGGCCTGTCGCAGGGCGAGGGCTTCATCGTCATCACGGGCGAGGTCGGCGCCGGCAAGACCACGCTGGTGCGCAACCTGCTGGGCCGCATCCCGCTCGACCAGATCATCGCGGCGCACATCGTCAACACCAGCCTCGATCCCGAAGACACGCTGCGCATGGTAGTCTCCGCCTTCGGCCTGCCCTACGAGGGCGCCAGCAAGGCCGAGCTGCTCAATCGCCTGGAACAATTCCTGCGCTCGGTCGACCGCCAGGGCAAGCGCGCCCTGCTCGTGATCGACGAGGCCCAGAACCTGAACGCGCGCACGGTCGAAGAGCTGCGCATGCTGTCCAATTTCCAGACCGACGACCGCTCGCTGCTGCAGACCTTCCTGCTCGGCCAGCCCGAGTTCCGCGCCACCCTGCACAGCCCCACCATGCAGCAGCTGCGCCAGCGCGTGATCGCCAGCTACCACCTGGGACCGATGGACGCGCAAGAGACCCGCGCCTACGTCGAGCACCGCCTGGCCACGGTCGGCTGGAAGGGCGACCCGTCGTTCGACGACGCCGCCCACGCCGCGATCTATGCCTACAGCGGCGGCATTCCGCGCAAGACCAACACGCTGATGGACCGCGTGCTGCTGATGGGCTACCTCGAAGAACTGCATGGATTCGGCGGCGCCCACATCGAGGAAGTCGTGCGCGACATCTCGGACGAGTTCCAGGCCCCCGACGGACTGGGCGAGCCTGAGCCGGCCTCCATGCGCGCGACCTCCGGCCAGCACCAGCTGCAGCACGGGGAACGGCGCAGCGCCAGCGTCGAGCAGCTCGACGAACGCATGATGCGCCTCGAAAAATCGATCGTGTCGGTGCTGTCGATCTTGAAAAAGATCGCCGCCACCCCACCCGGTGCGCAGTCCGGCACCTCTCCGCGCCACGTGGACAACCAGGAATAACAGTTCAGGAACCCGGCAATGAAAATGACCGCTCCCGCAGCCCGGCCGCGTCCAGCGCCCGGCGAGAAGATCCGCAATGCGATGACCTGCGACGTCGAGGACTACTTCCAGGTCTCGGCCTTCGCCCCCTACATCGACCGCGCCAGCTGGCCGATCCGCGAATGCCGGGTCGAGGCCAATATGGAACGCATCCTGGCGCTGTACGAGCGCCACGGCGTGCGCGCGACCTTCTTCACCCTGGGCTGGATCGCCGAGCGCTATCCCGCCATGGTGCGCCGGATCGTCGCCGCCGGCCACGAACTGGCCAGCCACGGCTACGGCCACCTGCGCGCCTCGGACCAGAGCCGGGCCGAATTCGACAACGACATCCGGTCGAGCAAGGCGCTGCTGGAAGACATCGGCGGACAAGCCGTGGTCGGCTACCGCGCGCCGAGCTTCTCGATCGGCCACGCCAACCTGTGGGCGCTGGACGCGCTGCACGAGGCCGGCTACAAGTACAGCTCGAGCATCTATCCGATCGCCCACGACCACTACGGCATGCCGGACGCGCCGCGCTTCGCCTTCTATCCGAACGGCCCGGACGGCCTGCTCGAAGTGCCGATCACCACGGTCAAGATGGCGGGCCGCAACCTGCCGGCCGGCGGCGGCGGCTACTTCCGCCTGCTGCCCTACGCCCTGTCGCGCTGGATGATGGAGAAGGTCAACCGCGAGGACGGCGAACCGGCCCTGTTCTACTTCCACCCGTGGGAAGTCGATCCCGGCCAGCCGCGTCCCGAAGGCCTGGGCGCCAAGGCGCGCTTCCGCCACTACGTCAATATCGACCGCATGGAGCGGCGCCTGGAACAGCTGGCGCGCGACTTCAAGTGGGACCGCATGGACCGCATCTTCCTGGACAAGCCATGAACTCGATCATCGAAGCGGCGCAGGCCAAGCGCGCCATGCCGGCCGCCGCCGCCGGCGCCCAGACCCTGCGCCTGATGCAGCCGCAGGACGCAGCCCGCTGGGACGCTTTCGTGCGCGCCTGCCCCAGCGCCACCTTCTTCCACCTGTCGGGCTGGCAGAAAGTCATCGAGCAGTCGTTCGGCATCAAGACCTGGTTCTACTACGTGGAGCAGGACGGCCAGATCCAGGGCGTGCTGCCGCTGGCCGAGATCAAGAGCCGCCTGTTCGGCCACTCGCTGGGCGCGATGCCGTTCTGCGTGTACGGCGGCGTGGCCGCGGTCGACGACGGCGCGCGCCTGCTGCTCGACGGCGCGGCCGACCAGCTCGCGAAGAAGCTGGGCGTGGGCCACCTGGAATACCGCGGCATGCAGCGCGCCCATCCGGGCGACGACTCGTGGCATACCAAGGAACTGTACGTCACCTTCCGCAAGGAGATCACGGGCGACGACGAGACCAATATGAACGCCATCCCGCGCAAGCAGCGCGCGATGGTGCGCAAGGGGATCAAGCTGGGCCTGAAGGGCGTGGTCGAGGACAACGTCGACCGCATGTTCGAGGCCTACGCCACCAGCGTACTGCGCCTGGGCACCCCGGTGTTCCCGAAAAAATACTTCGCCCTGCTACAAAAAACCTTCGGCGACGAGTGCGAGGTGCGCACCATCTATACCGAAGACGACCGCCTGGTGGGCTCGGTGCTGTCGTTCTACTGGCGCGACGAGGTGGTGCCCTACTACGGCGGCGGCACCGACCTGGCGCGCTCGGTGGCCGGCAACGACTTCATGTACTGGAACCTGATGCAGGCCGCTAGCGCCCGCGGCTGCCGCCTGTTCGACTTCGGCCGCAGCAAGCTGGGCACCGGCGCCTACGACTTCAAGAAGAACTGGGGCTTCACGGCCGAGCCGCTGCCGTATGAATACAAACTCTACGCATCGACCCAGCTGCCGGACAACAATCCGCTGAACCCGAAGTACCAGCTGTTCATCAAGATGTGGAAGAAGCTGCCGCTGCCGGTGGCGAACTTCCTGGGTCCCTACATCGTGCGCAACCTGGGGTAATGCCGTGCAAGACCTGCTGCTGCTGATCCACCGCATCCCCTACCCGCCCAACAAGGGCGACAAGATCCGCTCGTACAACCTGCTCAAGCACCTGGCGCGCGACTACCGGGTGCACCTGGCGACCTTCGTCGACGACGCCGACGACTGGCAGCACGTGCCCACCGTCGAGGCGATGTGCGCCAGCAGCCATTTCGCGGCCCTGAATCCCCTGCTGGCGCGCGTGCGCAGCCTGGGCGCGCTGGTCAAGAACCGCTCGCTGTCGCTGGACTATTACCAGGATGCTGGCATGGCGCGCTGGGTCGAGCAGACCGTGGCCGCGCACGGCATCAAGCGGGTCATGGTGTTCTCGTCGCCGATGGCGCAATACGTCGATGGCATCCGCGACGCGCGCCGCGTGATCGACTTCTGCGACGTCGACTCGGACAAATGGCGCCAGTACGCCGACAAGAAATCGTGGCCCATGAGCTGGCTGTACCGCCACGAGGCGCGCCAGCTGCTGCGCTACGAGCGCCAGGTGGCCAGCCAGTACGACGCCTCGCTGTTCGTCTCCAAGCCCGAGGCCGACCTGTTCCGCCAGCTGGCGCCCGAGAGCGTGGCGCGCATCGGCCACTTCAGCAACGGGGTCGACACCGACTACTTCTCGCCCGAGCACGCGCTGGCCAGCCCCTACGCAGCGGGCGAAAAGGCGCTGGTGTTCACCGGCGCCATGGATTACTGGCCCAACGTCGACGCCGTGCAGTGGTTCTGCGACGACGTGTTCCCGGCCCTTTCCGCGCAAGACCCGGCGCTGCGCTTCTACATCGTCGGCTCGCGCCCGAATCCGCAGGTCCAGGCGCTGGCCCAGCTGCCCGGCGTGACCGTCACCGGCACCGTGCCCGACGTGCGGCCCTATATCCGCCACGCCACGCTGGCGGTGGCGCCGCTGCGCATCGCGCGCGGCATCCAGAACAAGGTGCTCGAAGCGATGGCCATGGGCACACCGACCGTGGTCTCGCCGCAGGCGCTGGAAGGCATCGATGCGGTGCCGGACCAGGAGCTGGCCGTGGCCGACGGCGCCCCGGCCTGGATCGAAACCCTGGGGGCGCTGCTGGTGCGCGACAACCGGGAGATGGGCCGCGCCGCTCGGGCGCGGGTCGAACATCATTACAGCTGGCCGAGCAACCTGGCCTGCATCGAGGAGCGACTGGAATGCTCGTGAACCCACCCAAGGACCTGGCCGGCGCCGCGCCGCACGCCGCCGCCACCCCGCTGGCGCCCTCGAGCGCGATGCTGATCGCGCTCGCGCTGCTGGCGCCCTTCTTCCTCTACCTCGGCACCGCCGGGTCGCTGGTCGCGATCTGGAACAGTTCCGAGACCTTCGCCCACGGCTATGCGATCCTGCCGATCAGCCTGTGGCTGATCTGGCGCCGGCGCGCGGTGTTCAGCGCGGTGCCGGCGCGGCCCTGGGCCCCGGCCCTGCTGCTGGTGGCCATGCTGGGCGCCGGCTGGCTGCTGGCGCGCATGGGCGAGGTGCAGGTGGTGATGCAGTACGCCTTCGTGTCGATGTTCCCGGTCATCGCGCTGGCCATGCTGGGCCCGCGCCTGGCGGGGGCGCTTGCTTTTCCCCTTCTTTTCCTGCTGCTGGCGGTGCCGTTCGGCGAAGTCTTCGTCGGCCCCCTGATCAACCTCACCGCCGACTTCACCGTGTGGGCGGTCCAGGCCACCGGCATCCCGGTGCTGCGCAACGGCACCCGCTTCGAGCTGCCGACCGGCTCCTGGTCGGTGGTGGAAGCCTGCAGCGGCGTGCGCTACCTGATTTCCTCGTTCACCCTGGGCTGCCTGTACGCCTACCTGACCTACCGCTCGCTGCCCAAGCGCCTGCTGTTCGTGGCGGTGTCGATCGTGGTGCCGATCGTCGCCAACGGCCTGCGCGCCTACATGATCGTGATGATCGGCCACCTGTCCGGCATGGAGCTGGCCACCGGCGTCGACCACCTGATCTATGGCTGGGTGTTCTTCGGCCTGGTGATGCTGCTGATGTTCTGGGTCGGCAGCTTCTGGCGCGACGACGACGAACCGGCAGTCGCCAATGCATCCACACCGGCGGCGGCCGCCACCATGGCGGGCGACCCGGCGCCGGCCTCGACGGTCCGCATGGCGGCGATGTGCGCCGCCGTGGTGGCGCTCACCGCGCTGTGGCCGGGCTTCGCGCGCTACAACGACGCCGCCAACCTCAATCCGCAGCCGGTCCAGCTGTCCACGGTGGCGGTGGGCTGGCCGCAGGTGGCGCCGTTCGCCGACTGGACCCCGCGCTGGGTCAACCCGGACGCGACCTACCGCGCCACCTTCCGCAACAGCGAAAGCATGCCGCCGGTCGCGCTCGACATCATGTACTACCGCAACCAGCGCAACGGCAAGGCCCTGATCAGCTCCGTCAACACCCTGGCCACCTCGGACGACGCCTGGCATGCCGTCGGCGGCGCGCTGCGCAGCGAAACCCTGGATGGCCAGCCGCTGACCCTGCGCGAGACGCGCCTGAACGGCCCGACCGGCCAGATCCTGGTGTGGCAGTGGATGTCGATCGACGGCCACCTGACGGCCAACAACTACGTCGGCAAGCTGCTGCAAGCCCAGGCCAAGCTGCGCTTCCGCGGCGACGACGGCGCCGTGGTGCTGCTGTCGGCGCCGGTGCGCGACAATCCGGAAGCCGCGCGCGCCGCCCTGCGCGCCTTCCTGGCGGGCCAGGGCCAGGCGGTCGAACGCGCGCTGGACCATGCGCGCACCCATTGACGGTCACGACCATGCATAGCGAGCTGTCGGTCCTGAACGCGCAGCGGCCCCTGGTCGTGCACCTGGTCTACTCGCTCGACGTGGGCGGACTGGAAACGCTGCTGGTCGACTGCATCAACCGCCTGCCGCCGGAGAAATACCGGCATGCGGTGGTCTGCCTGACGCGTTACTCGGAGTTCGCCCAGCGCATCACCCAACCCGGGGTCGAGCTGTTCGCCCTGAACAAGCCGCCCGGGAACGGCGCGCAAGTGCACGTCGACTTCTGGAAGCTGATGCGGCGCCTGCGTCCGGCCATCCTGCACACCTACAACCTGGCGGCGATGGAATTCTGCTTCACCGCGGCCCTGGCCGGGGTGCCGGTGCGGATCCACGCCGAACATGGCCGCGACGCATCCGACCCGCAGGGCCTGAACAAGAAACACAATTTCCTGCGCCGTCGCCTGGCGCCTTTCATCGACCGCTATATCCCGGTGTCCGATGATCTGCAGCGCTGGCTGGACGACGTGGTCCGCATCCCGCGAGCGAAGAACCACCCGATCAAGAACGGCGTCGACACCGAACGCTACGCGCCGCGCGCGGATGCGGCCACCGCCGCGCCCTGGGGGCCTGACGATATCGTGATCGGCGCCGTGGCGCGGGTGCAGGACGTCAAGAATCACCGCAGCCTGGTGGCTGCCTTCGCCCTGCTGCGCGAACGCCTGCCCGCCCTGCGCGCACGCCTGAAACTCACCATCGTCGGCGACGGCCCGCTGCTGGGCGCGATCCGCGAGCAGGTGGCCCAGGCCGGCCTGCAGGACGCCGTCTGGCTGCCCGGCGCGCGCGCCGACGTGGCCGAGCTGCTGCATGGTTTCGACGTGTTCGCCCTGCCCTCGCTGGCCGAGGGCACGCCGGTCTCGCTGCTGGAGGCGATGGCGTGCGGCCTGCCATCGGTGTGTTCCAACGTCGGCGGCATCCCGGAAGTGGTCGCCGACGGCGTGCACGGCCTGCTGGTGCCGGTCGAAGTAGATGCCCTGGCCGAGGCGCTGGCGCGCTACGTGCAAGACCCGGCATTGAAGGCGCGCCACGGCGCCGCCGCGCGCGCGCGCATCGAAGAGAAATACAGCATGGACGCCATGCTGCGCGCCTATATGGCGCTGTACGACGGCCTGCTCGCGCGCAAGGCGCCGGCCCGGCTGCATCAACCCTTGAATACCTAACAACGCAGGAAGTGAACGAGCATGTGCGGAATCGTCGGCATTTTTGATACCCAGGGAACTCGCGAGATCGACCGCGCGGCGCTGGGCCGCATGAACGAGAGCCAGCACCACCGCGGCCCGGACGAAGGCGAGCTGTATCTGGAAACGGCGCTCGGCATGGGCCACCGCCGGCTGTCGGTGATCGACCTGGCCAGCGGCCAGCAGCCGATCCGCAACGCCCAGGGCGACGTGGTGATGGTGTTCAACGGTGAGATCTACAACTACCGCGAGTTGCGCGACGAGCTGGTCGCGCTCGGCTTCGCCTTCCGCACGAAATCCGACACCGAGGTGCTGCTGCACGCCTACCAGGCCTGGGGCCAGGACTGCCTGCACCGCCTGCGCGGCATGTTCGCCTTCGCCATCTGGGACAGGAAAAAACAGACGCTGTTCCTGGCGCGCGACCACCTGGGCGTCAAGCCGATGTTCTACGCGCTGCTGCCGAACGGCCTGTTCGTGTTCGGCTCCGAGCTGAAATCGATCATGACCCACCCCGAACTGTCGCGCAAGCTCAACCCGCGCGCGGTCGAGGATTACTTCGCCTTCGGCTACGTGCCGGAACCGCACACCATCTTCCACGGCGCCTACAAACTGGCGCCGGGCCACCGCATCACCCTGCGCGTGGGTGATACGGTAGTCAAGCCGCAGCAGTACTGGGACATCCCGTTCCAGCGCGCCCCGCAGCGCCCGATGCAGGAAATCGAGCAGGAACTGACGGCGCGCCTGCAGGAATGCGTGCAGAGCCAGATGGTGGCCGACGTGCCGCTGGGCGCCTTCCTGTCCGGCGGCGTCGATTCGAGCGCGGTGGTGGCCATGATGGCGCAGCAGAATCCCGATTCGGTGGTCACCTGCTCGATCGGCTTCGACGACCCCGAGTACGACGAATCGAAGTATGCCAACGAGGTCGCCACGCGCTACCGCACCACCCACCACGCCCAGGTCGTGGACAAGGACGACTACGGCCTGATCGACACCCTGGGCCGGCTGTACGACGAACCCTTCGCCGACAGCTCGGCGATCCCGACCTACCGCGTGTGCCAGCTGGCGCGCAAGCACGTCACCGTGTCGCTGTCGGGCGACGGCGGCGACGAGAGCTTCGCCGGCTACCGCCGCTACCGCTTCGCGATGGCCGAGCAGCGCGTGCGCGACAAGGTGCCCGCCGGCCTGCGCAAGCCCGTGTTCGGCACGCTGGGCCGGCTGTATCCGAAGGCCGACTGGGCGCCGCGCATGTTTCGCGCCAAGACCACCTTCGAGGCGCTGGCGCGCGACACGGTCGAGGGTTACTTCCACGGCGTGTCGCGCATGCCGGACCGGATCCGGGCCCAGTTGTTCTCGGATAGCTTCAAGCGCGAGCTGCAAGGCTACGAGGCGATCCAGGTGTTCCACGCACATGCGGCCAATTCGCCGACCGACGATCCGCTGTCGCTGATCCAGTACCTCGACTTCAAGACCTGGCTGCCGGGCGACATCCTGACCAAGGTCGACCGCGCCAGCATGGCGCACTCGCTCGAGGTGCGGGTGCCGCTCCTGGACCATACCTTCGTCGAATGGGCCTCGACCCTGCCGCCCGACATCAAGCTGGGCGGCGGCGAAGGCAAGTACATCTTCAAGAAGTCGCTCGAGCCGTTCCTGTCGCACGACGTGCTGTACCGCGCCAAGAAGGGTTTTTCGATTCCGCTGGCGGCCTGGCTGCGCGGCCCGCTGCGCGAGAAGCTGCGCGCGGCGGCGCTGTCGCCGCTGCTGCTCGACACCGGCATGTTCAACGAGCGCTTCCTGCGCGAGATGGTCGAACAACACATCGCCGGCAGCAAGGACTACAGCACCCCGCTGTGGTCGGTGCTGATGTTCGAGACCTTCCTGCGGGTCAGCGCCGACGCCTGAAGCAATGTGAAAAGCCCGCAGTTCGCGAGAACCGCGGGCTTTTCAGCGAGTCTGGAGCGCCGCTCAGCGCGAACGCGTCAAGCGGCCGAGATACCACTGGGCCATCGAGACATAGCGCTTGCGCCACTGGCGCAGCCAGGCCTTCGGCGGCTTGATCGGATGCCACAGCACGTCCTTCTGGCGCCCGGGGCGCAGGCGGATGTTCAGCGTGCCGAAGGTGCCGTTCTTGGCGAAGCCGTCGTTGGGCACTCCGTGGTAGCGCTTGTTGCGGTCTTCCTCGGCCACGAATTCGCCGGCGCCGCCGAAGTCGACCACGCTCATGCCGCCATGCTTGAGGATCGTGGCCCAGGCATTCTCGCTGTGGGCGGTCCAGCCGGCGCGGTAGTAGCGGTCGATGAGGTCGAGCGCCGCGCCGCTGATGCGAAAGAACGTCAGGAACACCAGCCAGCTGTCGGCCGGCTTGAGGTCCAGGCCGGGCGCGCGCAGCATCGACGCATACGTCCATTCGGCCTCGCCGCGCGCCAGGTGGGCCGCCAGCAGGTCGCCCTCGCGGTCGGCCAGTCCGGCGAACAGTTCATGCAGCTCGCCCGAGTACTCGACGTCGTCCTCCACCACCCAGTACTGGGTGTACTGCGGCTGCGCGCGCCGGAACAGCAGCGGCGGCAGGTCGCAGTTGCCGGGGATGAGCTTGAACGGACGCGCGGCGCCCTTGGCCGGATAGCCGAGGGTGTCGATGGCGTCCGGACCGTACACGTGGTGCTCGATCTCGACGCCGTCGAGCACCACCTTGCGCACGCCGGACTTCGCATTCGGCGTGTACGAGATGGCGGCGAAGCGGCACTGCGGGCCCAGGCGCAGGAAAGCGGCGCGAAAACGCAGCAGGCGCTTCTTCACGGCGGCCGGGTCGGTGGTCTGGAACAGCAGGATCTGCGGCTGGTCGTTCATGCTCGCTCCCGCCTCATGTGCGTGCCGGCGCCCAGTCGCGGTACCAGGCCCAGAAGTTGGCCAGGCCGGTGGCCAGCGGCGTGGTCGGCGCGAAATCGACCCAGGCCTTGAGCTTGTCGATCGAGGCATGGGTGGCCGGCACGTCGCCCGGCTGCATCGGCAGGAATTCCTTGCGCGCCTCGATGCCGATCGCGCCTTCCAGCGTCTGGATGAAGTCCAGCACCCGCACCGGATTGTGGTTGCCGATGTTGAACACGGTGTGCGCGGCGCGCGTTTCCGTGGCCGGGGTCGGCTTGAACAGCAGCCGCACCACGCCTTCGACGATGTCGTCGATATAGGTGAAGTCGCGCGTGAGCAGGCCTTCGGCGAACACCGGAATCGTGGCGCCGCGCGCCATCTTCTCGGCGAAGCTGAAATAAGCCATGTCGGGACGGCCCCAGGGCCCGTACACCGTGAAGAAGCGCAGGCCGGTGGCCGGCAGCTTGAACAGGTGGCTGTACGAGTGCGCCATCAGCTCGTTGGACTTCTTGGTGGCGGCGTACAGCGACACAGGCGCGTCGACCTGGTCTTCCTCGCTGAACGGCACCTTGGCGTTGGCGCCGTAGACGCTGCTGCTGCTGGCGTACAGCAGGTGCTCGATCTTGCCGTGACGGCAGGCTTCGAGGATGTTGCCGAAGGCGACCAGGTTCGACTGCACGTAGGCTGCCGGGTTCTCGAGCGAGTAGCGCACCCCGGCCTGGGCCGCCAGGTGCACCACCAGCGTCGGCCGCTCGCGTTCGAACAGCGCCGCGACCTGGGCCGTGTCGGCCAGCTCCACCGTGTGGCAGGGCACGCCGGCCGGCGCCAGCAGGGCCGCCACGCGGTCGTGCTTCAGGCGCGGATCGTAGTAGTCGTTGAAGTTGTCGCAGCCGACCACCTGGTGGCCCATTGCCGCCAGGCGCGCCGCCACGAAGCTGCCGACGAAGCCGGCAGCGCCCGTGACCAGGATGCGGTGGGCGCCCGTGATCATCAGGCGGCCTTCCGGCTGACGCGGCCGATGCCTTCGTAGGCCAGGCCGGCTTCGGCGACTTCCGCCGGGTCGTAGATGTTACGGCCGTCGAAGATCGCCTTGCCGCGCAGGGTCTGGGCCAGGTGGCGGAAGTCCGGCGCGCGGAATTCCTTCCATTCGGTCACCAGCACCAGCACGTCGGCATTGTCGACCGCGGCGGTGGCCGAGCTGGCGATGGTGAGCATCTCCTCGACGCGGGCGGCGCCGTGGTCGCGTTCCAGCACGCGCAGCGCTTCGCTGCTGGCCACCGGATCGTAGGCGCGCACGCGGCAGCCGGCGGCGAACAGTTCCTTCAGCAGGATCAGGCTTGGCGCCTCACGCATGTCGTCGGTGTTCGGCTTGAACGACAGGCCCCACAGCGCGACCGTCTTGCCGTTCAGGTTTTCCACGCCGCCGTAGAAGCGCGACAGCTTCTTGAACAGGACGTTCTTCTGGTTGTCGTTGACGCGCTCGGTCGCTTCCAGGATGTGCAGGGTCTGCTCGTGGTCGGCGCCGGTCTTGACCAGCGCTTTCACGTCCTTCGGGAAGCAGGAGCCGCCATAGCCCATGCCGGCATACAGGAATTGCGAACCGATGCGCGGATCCAGGCCCATGCCGTGGCGCACAGCCTCGATGTCGGCGCCCAGCACTTCGGCCAGGTTGGCCAGCTCGTTCATGAAGCTGATACGGGTGGCCAGCATGGCGTTGGCGGCGTACTTGGTCAGCTCGGCGCTGCGCACGTCCATCTCGACCAGTTTTTCATGGTTGCGGCTGAACGGTGCGTACAGCTGGCGCATCAGGCGGGTGGCGGTGGCGTCGTCGCTGCCCACCACGATGCGGTCCGGGCGCATGAAGTCGTCGATCGCCGCGCCTTCCTTCAGGAATTCGGGATTGCTCACTACCGAGAACGCGACAGTGCTGCCGCGCTTGTCGAGTTCGCCCTGGATGGCGGCGCGCACCTTGTCGGCGGTGCCGACCGGCACGGTCGACTTGTCGACCACCACCACCGGCTTTTCGATGCGCTGGCCGATCGAACGGGCTGCGGCCAGGATGTGGGTCAGGTCGGCGCTGCCGTCCTCGTCCGGCGGGGTGCCGACCGCCAGGAACACGCATTCGGCGTGCGCCATGGCTTCGTCGTAGCTGGTCGAGAACAGCAGGCGGCCGGCGGCAGCGTTGCGCTCGACCATGGTGTCCAGGCCGGGTTCGTGGATCGGGATGACGCCATTCTTGAGCATGGCGATTTTTTCGTCGTTGACATCCAGGCACAATACCGTGTTGCCGACGTCGGCGAAGCATGCGCCCGAAACTAAGCCCACATAACCGGTGCCAATGATAGTGATCTTCATGATTTCTCTGGGAGGTGAATTAACTGAACGAAAGAAACCGGTGAAAGCGCACGTCGTGCGCGCCGTTTTTCCTGTGCCGGGTGTTGCTTCAGCTGCTAACGATAAGGTGTAACAGTGCTGATCAGAACTTGAATTATAGTATCATGCTTGTCAAAAATTTATGCGTCTGGCGTCAATCGTGCTGCCCTCCGGAAAATTTTTTCGCATAATGGCGGCATTGCTTTTTAACAAATACCGATCCGGCGCCAGCGCTTCCCGGCGCGCTTTGGGACCTCCCATCCACATGACACCATCCATTCCAAGCATTCCGAGGCGGCCCGGCCATGCGTGACATCATTCTACTGTTCGCCTTCGTGGCGATCATTCCCTATATCTTCAAACGCCCGGTGGTCGGCGCCATGGCCTACGCCGTGGTCAGCCTGATGAATCCCCACCGCCTGAGCTATGGCTTCACGCAGAACTTCGCGTTCGCGATGTACCTGTCGATCATTACCCTGGTGGCGGTCATGGTCTCGCGCGAGCCCAAGAAGATTCCGATGTCCCCGCTGGTGGTAATGCTGATGATCTTCTTTGGCTGGATGACCGTCACCACCATCTTCGCCCAGGTGCCCGCCGCGGCCTGGCAGGACTGGGACCGTTTCAGCAAGATTATCCTGATGGTCTTCCTCACCATCATGACCGTACGTACCCGCAAGGATGCCCAGATGCTGGCCATCGTGGTGGCGCTGTCGATCGGCTTCTGGGGCGTCAAGAGCGGCATCTTCGTCATCTTCAGCGGCGGCGGCGAAGGCATGCTCGGTCCGCGCGCCAGTTTCATCAGCGACAACAACACGCTGGCGCTGGCGCTGGTGACGATCACGCCACTGCTGGTCTACCTGGTAACCCAGGTGCATGGAAAATGGCTCAAGCGAGGAGTGCTGGCCATGGCCGCCCTGACCGCGCTGGGCGCGATCGGCTCGTACTCGCGCGGCGCCTTCCTCGCTGTCTTCATGATGGGATTTTTCCTGTGGCTCAAGTCGCACCACAAGCTCAAGACCGGCATCGCCTTCCTGCTCCTGGTGCCGGTCGTCCTGCTGGCCATGCCCGAGGAATGGATGGGAAGGATGCACAGCATCCAGACGTACGACGAGGACGCCTCCGCGACCGGGCGCATCAACTCCTGGCTGTTCGCGATCAATATCGCCAACGAGTTCGTGCTGGGCGGCGGGCCGAACGTGTTCGCGCCCCATATGTTCATGCTGTATGCGCCGGAACCCGAACGCTACTACGATGCCCACAGCATCTATTTCCAGGTGCTGGGAGAGCAGGGCTATATCGGCCTGGCGATCTTCCTGACCATGTTCCTGGTGGCCTGGCGCCTCGGTTCGCGGGTGATCCGCTTCTGCCGCGACAAGCCGGACCTCGGCTGGGCCCTGATGCTGGCGCGCATGTGCCACGTCAGCATCATCGGCTACATGACCGCCGGCGCCTTCCTGACCCTGGCCTATTACGACCTGATCTACTACGTATTCGCGATCCTGATCGTGCTCGACAAGGTGCTGATCCGCATGCCGATCCAGGAAGACATTCCGCCGATGCGCATCCCGTTCATGCAGGACCGCATCGATCGCTGGCTGGGCAAGGCGCCTGACGCCAAGGCGCAGGGCGGCGCGGCGGCGCCGCGCCAGACCGGCTAGACCAGCACTTCGAGCGCCGGCGGATGGCCGAGGAACATGGCCGGGCTGGCGCTGGCGCCGTAGGCGCCGGACTGGAACACCACCACCAGGTCGCCGACGCGGGCATGGGCCAGCGGCATGCGGTCGGCCAGGATGTCGAGCGGGGTGCACAGCGGGCCGGTGGCCGAGGCCGGGCCGCTGTCCGGCGCGTCGCCCGCGGCATTCATGCGGCTGCCGACCGCCACCGGATAATTCTTGCGAATCACCTGGCCCAGGTTGCCCGAGGCGGCCAGGTGGTGGTGCATGCCGCCGTCCAGCACCAGGAACACCTCGCCGCGCGAGACCTTGCGGTCGATTACGCGCGCCACGTACACGCCGGCTTCGCCGACCAGGTAGCGTCCCAGTTCCAGCGCCAGCCGCGCCTGCGGCAGCGCCGCGGCCAGGCGCGGCAGCCAGGCGGCCAGGTGTTCGCCCATCGGCGCCGGATCGATGCGCGCCTCGCCCGGGAAATACGGGATGCCCAGGCCGCCGCCGATGTTCAGCTGGCGCAGCGCCAGCGGGCTGTCGCCGGCCAGCCGCATGGCCAGCTCGATGCTGCGCGACTGCGCCTCGACGATGGCGTCCAGGCGCAGGCTCTGTGAACCGCTGAAGATGTGGAAGCCCTGGAAATCCAGGCCCAGCGCCGCCACCTGCCGCAGCACGGCAGGCGCCTGTTCCTCGTCGATGCCGAAGGGCTTGGCGCCGCCGCCCATCTTCATGCCCGACGATTTCAGTTCGAAAGCCGGGTTGATGCGCAGCGCCACGCGCGGCGTGATGCCGAGCGCTTCGCCGATGCGCGCGGTGCGCGCCAGCTCGTGTTCGGACTCGATGTTCAGGCACACGCCGGCGGCGACCGCCTGGCGCAGCTCCGCATCCGTCTTCGCCGGGCCGGCGAAGCTGATGTGGGCCGGGTCAATGCCGGTATCCAGCGCGGTCTTGAGTTCGCCGCTGGAGGCGACGTCGAGGCCGTCGACCAGGCCCGCCATGTGCTGCACCAGGGCCGGCATCGGATTGGCCTTGATCGAATAGTGCAATGCCACCTGCGGCGGCAGGATCGCGCGCAGGCCCGCCACCTTGCCGCTGCAGACGGCGCGGTCGACGGCGAAGAACGGCGTGCGGCCGACGCGCTCGGCCAGCCGGGTGAGCGGGATGCCGCCGACTTGCAGGACGTCGTCGACCACGGGGAAATGAATCTGGGGAGCGTGCTGGGGCTTGGTGCCGGTCATGGGAATAGGCTGGAACAGGTGCGGTAAGGTCCGGACGTTTTTTACTGGCCGGGCTGGAAGGTCGTGCGCAGCAGGTTGCGGTCGATCTTGCCGTTCGGGTTGCGCGGCAGCGCCTCGGCGCGCACGACGATGTGGGCCGGGATCATGTAGGCCGGCAGCCGGCGCCGGCATTCGGCCAGCAGCGCGGCGCGGTCGACCGCGCCAAGGTCGGCCACCGCCACCGCCACGATCGCCTGGCCCAGCGTCTCGTCGGCGATGCCGAACACCGCCACCTCGCTCACCAGGCCGCTGGCATGCAGCACGCTCTCGACCTCGGTCGGGCTGATGCGGTAGCCCGAGACCTTGATCATCTCGTCGCTGCGGCCGACGAAGTACAGGTAACCGTCGGCATCGCGCCGCACGGTGTCGCCCGACCACACGGCCAGCTCGGGCAGCGGCAGGGCCGGATCCTGGCCGGGGGCAGGACGGAAGCGCTGGGCGGTGCGCGCCGGGTCGTTCCAGTAGCCCAGCGCCACCAGGGCGCCGCGGTGCACCAGTTCGCCCGGCTCGTCGGCCTCGCACAGGGTGCCGTCGGGACGCACCACCAGCACCTCGGCATTCGGGATCGCGCGTCCGATCGAATCGGGGCGGCGCGCCAGTTCGGCCGGCGGCAGGTAAGTGGAGCGGAAGGCTTCGGTGAGGCCGTACATCAGGTAGACCTCGGCGCGCGGCAGCGCCGCCCGCAGCGCCTCGACCGTCACCACCGGCATCGCGCCGCCGGAATTGGTGATGAAGCGCAGCGTGCAATCGGCCGGCCACTCCAGGCGCGACAGGGCGATCCACAGCGGCGGCACCGCCGCCAGGCCGGTGATGCGCTCGGCGCGCACGGCGGCCACGATGTCCTTCGGGAACAGGTAGTTCATCAGCACCACGCAGGCCCCGCGCAGGAAGGCGGTGGTCAGCTGGCTCAGGCCATAGTCAAAGCTCAGCGGCAGCACCGCCAGCAGGCGGTCGTCGGCACGCATGCCAAGGTAGCCGGCCACGCTGGCGGCGCCGGCCACCATGTTCCGGTGCGACAGCACCACACCCTTGGGGGCGCCGGTGCTGCCCGAGGTATACAGGATGGCCGCCATATCGGTGTCGATGCGGCGGTGCGGGGTGAACGATACGCCGGTCTCGAGCTGCGACCAGCGCAGCAGCGCCAGGCCCGAAGGGGACGGCGCCGGCTGGGCGCCGTCGGTCAGCAGCAGCGCGCGCAGGTCAGGGCAGCCGCCCAGGCTGGCGGCCAGCTGGGCCTGGCGTTCGGGGGTCGTCACCAGCAGGCGCACATTGCAGTCGGCCAGGATGTAGGCCACCTGCTCGGCCTTGAGCAGCGGATTGACCGGCACGAACACGCAGCCGGCGGCGGCCGCGCCGAACATGGCCACCACGTTCTCGATGCGCTTTTCCATGTACACCGCGACCCGCTCGCCCGGCTGCATGCCCTGGGCCAGGAACAGGGCCGCCGCCGCGTTGACCTGGTCGGCCAGTTCGCGGTAGGTGCAGCGCGCCGCGCCATAGGCGAGGGCCTCGGCCTCGGGGGTGCGCGCCGCGCTGTCGAAGATGCTGTCGTGGATCAGGTGGTTCATCGCATAGTGGGTACGGTCGCCGCATGGCGCGAAATGGCGCGGCGCATCCGCCACGCATCTGCAATCTTACCAGTTCGGGCCGCGCCGCAAGAAAGCGGATGCTTTTTCGACATCTTTTCGGTGCGCGGGAACGGCGATACCGCATGTTATATTTAAATCATGCCTAGAATAAACACATCCGCAGCGCCAGCATGAGCGACATCCGCGCCATTCCCTCCGTCCCGATCCTCTCGCTCGGCGCCTTTGCCGGCCACGGCGCGACCCTGCCGGCGCTGGACGACGCGCCCGCGGTGCAGCCCGTCACGAGCGGCCGGATCGCGATCGGCATGGCGTTGCGCGCGCTCGGCGTCGGCCCCGGCGACAAGGTGCTGGTGCCGGCCTACCACAGCCCCTCGATGATCCCGCCGGTGCACTGGCGCGGGGCCGAGGTGGTGTTCTACCGGGTCCATCCCGACACCACGGCCGACCTGGACGACGTGGCAAGCAAGCTGGGCCCCGGCGTGAAGGCCGTCATGGTCACCCATTTCTTCGGCTTTCCGCAAGACCTGCGCGCCCTGCGCGCGCTGTGCGACTCTCACGCCGCCGGCCTGGTCGAGGATTGCGCCCACTGCTTCTTCGGCGAGCGCGATGGCGTCGCGGTCGGCGCCAGCGGCGACTACGCGATCGGCAGCAGCATGAAATTCTTCCCCATCTTCGAGGGCGGTTGCCTGGTGTCGCACCGCCACCGGCTGCCCGCGGCCCTGCATGGCGCCGGCGCCGGCTTCGAAGCCAAGGCCGCGCTGGGCGCGCTCGAAGCCAGTTTCGCCCAGGGCCGCCTGCCGCTCGTGCGCGCCGCGCTGGCCCTGCCGCTGGGCCTGAAGACGGCGCTGTGGAACCGGCTCAAGGCACGCAGCGCCAACCCCGGCGCCGGCGCGATCCCGGCGCTGGCCCCGGCCTCGTCTGACAGCAGCTTCGACTTCGATCCGCGCTGGGTCGACCGCCGCTCGTCGTGGTTCTCGCGCGCCGTCCTGCGGCGCGCCGGCCGCGCGCGCCTGGTCGGGGCGCGGCGCCGCAATTACCTGGAACTCGAACGCGCGCTGGCCGGTGCGCCCGGCTGGCAGCCGCTGTTCGCGGCGCTGCCCGCCGGCGCCTGCCCCTGGGTGTTCCCGCTGCTGGCCGACCGGCCGGACGCGCTGTTCGAACGCCTGCGCGCTGCCGGCGTGCCGATGGTGCGCTTCGGCGCCAGCCTGTGGCCCGGGGTCGACGCCACGGTCTGCCCCAACAGCGTGGCGCTCGGCCGGCGCCTGTTCGGCCTGCCCGTGCACCAGGCATTGCGCGCGCCGGAGCGCGCCTGGCTGGCCGCCACCGTGCGCCGCGCGCTGGAAGAGACGGCGGGAGCGGCGTCATGAACTGGCGCGTGGTCCCGGCAACCGAACTGGCGGCCCGTCCCGAGCACCTGGAACGCTGGCGCCGCCTGCACCGCGAGAGCGCCGGCTCGCCGCTGCTGGCGCCGGAATTCGTGCTCCCCCTGCTGGCCGTGTTCGGCACCGGACGGGAAGTGCTGGCCTGGCGCGAGCGCGATGGAGAAACCGACGCGATGGCGATCCTGGCGCCGTCGCGCCTGGGCGCCTGGAATACCTTCCAGCCGGCCCAGGCCCCGGTCGGCCTGTGGCTGCAGCGCGACGCCGGGGCGCCCGGCGCCGGCCTGCCCGGCCTGTTGCGCGCCCTGCCCGGCGCCGCCCTCACGCTCGGCCTGACCCAGTGCGATCCGATGCTGATGGCGCGTCCCGCGCACGGTGACGGCGGCTTGCGCAGCATGGACTATATCGAGACCGCCCGCGTCACCCTGCCGGCCAGTTTCGAGGACTACTGGAATACGCGCGGCAAGAACCTGCGCAGCAATCTGCGCAAGCAGCGCAAGCGCCTGCAGGACGACGGCGTGCCGACCCGGCTCCAGGCCAGCCGCGCGGCACACGAGATGGCGGCCGCGGTCGAGGACTACGGCCGCCTGGAAAGCGCGGGCTGGAAGGCGCAGGACGGCACCGCCGTCAGCGCCGGCAACGAGCAGGGCCGCTTCTACCGCGCCATGCTGGAAGCCTTCGCCGCCATCGATGCGGCTTGCGTCTACCGCTACTTCATCGGCGAACGGCTGGCGGCGATGGACTTGTGCGTAGAGGGCGGCGGCTGCATCGTGGTGCTCAAGACGGCCTACGACGAGGGTATCGGCAACGGCCTGTCGCCGGCGCTCCTGATGCGCGAGGAAGCCACGCGCGACATCATCGAAGCGCGCCGCTTCGAGCGCATCGAATTCTATGGGCGGGTGATGGAATGGCACTTGCGCTGGACCGGCGAGGTGCGCACCATGTACCACCTGAACGCCTATCGCTGGCCCTGGCTGGGCCGGCTGCACGCACGCGCCGCCGGGCGCTGATTTCAGCGCACCGCTTCGAGCGAGCGCGGCGCGACCCCGGCCTGGGGCGCCAGCGCCGCCCCCACCTGCGACAGGGCCAGGAACTGGCCGCCGATCTCGTCGCGGAACCAGGCGCAGTAATCGTGGATCGTGGAAATCAGGCGCTCGCGGTCGGCCGCGTCGCGCACATAGGGCGTGTGGCCAGGCACCAGCGAGGGGCTGTGGTAGGTCAGCGAGAACACTTCGCAGCCATCGGCGCGCAGCGCGCGCGTCAGGCGCCGCATCTCGGCGCCTGTGGCGACTTCGGGACTGAGGCGGATGCGCTCGAGCGCGCGGGTGCGCGCCAGCACACCGCCCATGCGCAGCACGCGTCCCGCCGGGCTGCGCGCCAGGTCGAACAGGCGCGACCCCATGCCGCGCAGCCAGCCGGCATAGCCGGTGGTCACCGGCAGCTCGAGCAGGCGCCGTCCGCCGGCCTCGAACCAGTAGGGATGCTCGTCGAAGGCGCGGAAATCGGGGGCGCCGTCGTCCTCGAAGCGGGTATAGGGCACCACGCTGGCGTCGATCTCGTAGCCCAGCGCGGCCACCGCCTCGGCGCTGTGCGGCCCCAGGCCGTAGCGGCCCGACTTGAAGGCGGTCGGGGCACGCCCGAAAGCGTTGCCGATGGCGTTGGTGAGCATGCGCAGCTTGGCCAGCTCCAGCTCGCGCGGCAGGTTGCCGGCATAGGAATTGAAGCGCGTGACCTGTTCTTCATAAGGCGGCGAGACCCAGGGGTGCAGTTGGGTGCCGATATCGCAGCGTCCTTCCTGCATCAGCCGGCGCAGGGTGGCGACGGCCTGCGGGGCGGTGGCCACCGGCCAGTCGACCATATAAGCCGGCACGATGCCGAAGCGGTCGAACACGCGCTCGTGCATCAGCGGCTGGGCCGCGACCGAGGCGGTATCGACGCTGGCGCGGTCGAATGGCCGGTCCCAGGCGAATTCTTCCTCGGTATCGACGATCACGATCAGGACCGGCGGCCGTCCGGCCGCCAGCCGGGCCGCTACATGGTTGGTTGTGCTTAGCATTGCATCATTTCCGCGAAGCCCGAGTGCGCCACATCGGCGCAGCACAACGGCCGGCACTGTGTCCTTGGATAAAGGGACCAGCCATGTCGCCAGTCCATTGATGTTGTCATCCTAGCACATTAAATAATTATTCAATGTCAACTTCGCAAGGATGCGTGCGCGCGCCCAAGGCATATTCAGCAAATCCGAAACATTGCCGGTGCACAAAAACGCGTTATTCGGCTCAAGTTCTGATTTTGACCCGTCACAAGTGTAAAAAAACCAAGAATATTGTAGCTTTTTTACGTCTTTCGGCAAAAATACGCTTGACTTTATTTGCGTAAATACTTTCAAGTTCGACATTTTCGTTGTTTTTGCGCAGAAAATCAGCAAAATCTGTTCAAAATTGGCCCATGGAAATGTTTGTCAGGGTAAAGTTCAGTTCCACACGGAAATTAATTCCACTGCGAAACGACACCCCAACTCCCATGACCCCTGACCAGATCACCCCGAGCCGCGCGGAACGTGGCAGCAATCACAGCGCCAAGCCGGCCCGCCTGACTGCACGCTGCACCTCCGTCATCGCCACCGCACTGAGCGCCGCCATGCTGAGCGCCTGCGGCGGCGGCGGTGGCGACGACCTCGCGCCCGACGCGGTGTCGTACACCGACTCCGGTACGTCGCTGGCCAAGACCACCACCGGCTTCACCCCGAAACCGACCACCCCGACCGTCCTCACGCCGGTGACCACGCCGGCCGCGATCGTCGCCGGCCCCACCTTGACCGATGTCGAGATCCAGAATACCGGCCTGGCCCAGACGAATGTGCCGTTTACCTTTGGCCAGGTAGTCGCGGCCGGCCAGATGGCGCCGACCGAAGGCCTTGCGGCCCGCCTGTCGAACGGCACCCTGCTACGCCTGCAGACCGATATCAAGGCGACCCACGCCGACGGCTCGGTGCGTCACGTGATCGTGTCCGGCATCCTGCCGACCCTGGCCGTCGGCCAGATCGAGAAGATCCAGCTGGTCAAATCGACCGCGTCCGAAAAAAGCAGGGTGACCCTCGAAGGCCTGGCCGCGAGCGGCCTGAGCGCGAACGTCGTCATCACCGCCGACGGCGTGCAGTACAACGCCTCCCTGGCCGATGCGCTGGCTTCCCCGAAGCCTGTCAGCTGGCTGTCGGGTTCGGTTGCCAACGAATGGATCGTGAGCACCCCGGTGAAGAACGGCGCCGGCGTCGTGCATCCCCTGCTGACGGCCAGTTTCGCCGTACGCTGGTATCCGGGCTTGTCGAAACAGGCACGGGTCGACGTCGTCGTCGAAAACACGAAGACCTTCAAGGCAGGCGCCCGCAACCTCGTATATGACGTGAGCGTCGATGTCGCCGGCCGCCGCATCTACACCAAGGCTGGCCTGACCCATTACCATCACGCGCGCTGGCACCAGAGCGCCTGGTGGGACGCTGCCCGCGCGCCACAGGCGCACGTGCGTCACAATACGTCCTACCTGATCGCATCAAAAGCGGTTTCTAACTACGACCAGAACGTCGTGCCGTCGGAAAGCATGCTGGCCGATCTGGGCAAGGGCATCACCACGGCCAACACCGGCCCGATGAAGATCGGTCCCGTCATGGCGGCCATGGGCACCACGGGCGGTCGCGCCGACATCGGCCCCCTGCCTTCCTGGTCAGTCGCTTATCTGCTGTCGAAGGACCAGCGCGCGCTGAACTCGATGATGGCCGCCGCCGATGGCGCCGCCAGCTGGTCGATCCACATGCGCGACGAGAACACCGGCAACCCGGTGCGCGCCGACAGCGCGGCCAACAAGAATATTTCGACCCACATGAATCTGGCAAACAAGGCTCCGCTGCCGGTGCCGCGTTGCGCCAATAACAACAAGCAGCTGTGCAGTACGCCGTATTCGCACGATACCGCCCACCAGCCGTCGATGGTCTACCTCCCGTATCTGCTGACCGGCGACTACTACTATCTCGAAGAACTGCTGTTCTGGGCGGCTGCGAATCCGCTGGAAACCGATCCAGGCAATTCCGGCTATGGCCAGGGCCTGGTGCGCTGGCAGCAGGTACGCGGCCAGGCCTGGTCGCTGCGCACGCTCGGCCATGCCGCCTACGTCACCCCGGACAGCCACCCGCTGAAAGACTATTTTGTCAAACAGGTCGACAACAACCTGAACTTCTATCACGCGACTTATGTGGTCGGCAATCCAAACCAGCTGGGGGTGTACGACGGCTCTGGCGCCAGTTCGTTCAAGGTGGCCGCTTCGGCCCCATGGCAGGACGACTTCCTGACCTGGAGCTTCGGCTACCTGACCGAACTCGGCTTCGAGAAGGCCCTGCCGATCCTCCAATGGAAGGCGAAGTACGCTGTCGGCCGCATGACCACGCCGGGTTTCTGCTGGATCCAGGCCTCGGCTTATCACCTGGAGTTCCGCCCAAGCGCCAAGGAACCGATCTTCAGCGACCTGACCGCCATGCACACCTATAACTTTGCCGGCGACAGCATTCTGAACGAAAGCAAGCGCCTGAAGCATCCGCAGGGCCTGAAGTATATCGACCAGCCTTGTGCAAGCGTCCAGCAGAGCGATTGGCTGCGCGTCGCGTCGAAGGGGCGCTGGTCTCCGGGCCGCATGTCGGGCTACTCCGATTCGACCATGGGCTACCCGTCCAATATGCAGCCGGCGCTGGCGGTTGCGGCGACTTCGGGCATCGCCAACGCGACCCAGGCCTGGACCGTTTTCAGCGGCCGCGCAGACAAGCCCGACTACAGCAAGGGCCCGCAATGGAACATCGTTCCACGCTGACCGCAGGCGGCATCCCGGCCGGCTTCGCCTGAAGCCAGCGTCCGGGAGCCGATCCGGGGCGGCGCCACCTGGCGGTGGCGCCGCTTTTTTTTACGCCGGGGACGCCGTTCGCCAGGCGCGCAGCCGGCAGCGCAGGCTGCGCAGGCCAAGGCCGGCCAGCGCCAGCGGCGCCGGTGCGCGGCGGCGCGCCGGGATGGTATAGAACAGCAATTCGGCCCAGACCCGGGTACATGCCTCGGCCCGCACTTCTTCACCGCGACGCAATCCGTTCTCGACCATGGCCTGGTACAGCGCCGGCTCGCTCGCCAGGCGCGCCAGCGCCTCCCCGGCCTCGCGCGCCGACGCCACTTCGATGTAATCCAGCGGCGAGCGGCGCAACTCGCGGTAGGCCTGCTCGGGACCGAGAATGGCCGGCACGCCGGCCAGCCAGGCATTGATCAACTTGCTGGCCGGCTTCTTGACGTGCAGGTGCGACACGTCCTTGCGCATCGCCAGCACCACGTCGGTATCGTGGTAGTCGTTCCAGCTGGTCTGGTAAGACGCGGCATTGCCGCCCCATGCCACCGCGTCGCAGCGCCATTCGATGCCCTGGCGCCGCAGGCCGTCGGCCCACTCGGGTGCGGCGAATTCCGGCGTCATCTCGCCCACCGTCCCCTTGAAGGACACCGTGCGCACGGTGTTGCCGCGCTGCGGATCGCGCGCCACCAGGCCTGGCTGCGGCCAGTGCTGGACGTGGAAGGCGCTGCCGCCGTGCGCGGACGCGGCGTTCTGCACGATCTCGACATCGGCATGCGGCTGGTGCGGACGGTCGGCGCGCGCCGCCACGATGGTCAGGGCCGCCCCCCAACGCCGCCGGCACAGCAGCACCGGCACATGGTCGGCATGGACCACCACCAGGCCCGCATCCGGCGCCAGCGCGCTGAGCGCCACCGGATACCCGGCCCGCTTCAGGCGCAGATAGGTTTGCCCGACCCATACCTGCACCCCGGTGCTGAAAAGGCGCCAGTCGCGGTCCGGATCGGCATCCTGCAACAAGCGTACTTGTTGCGGATCCGGCAAGAAAAATGTTACCTGCTGCTTACTCAATGGCGCTCCGTCAGGGATTTGGATGGCGGTATGCCGTCTTCAGGCATGAAGATAATGTCATCTGGCAAAAAATGCAGCACGGAACGCGTGCGCTGCACAATTCAGCATATAATAATCGCGCGCTATTGCAAGAAATGCAATAGTATCACGCCAGCGTCCGGCAAAGCTGCGACGCTTGCCGACATGCGGATACAGGAGTCAGTGAGGATGTCTTTAATTCAGAGGATCGTTCAGCGCCTGAAACGGGATTATTTCCGTTCCCGGCACACGAAGGCGACCCGGCAAATCTTGTCGACCCCTCCGGTCGAGCGCGGCAACCTGCCGTTCATGCTGCTGTCGATGGTCCATACCCGCGACGTTCTCGCCTACCTGGTCGCGCTCAAGTCCTTCGTCCGTTATGCGAACGCGGAACGGGTGGTCGTGGTGTGCGATCCCTCGATCACCGATGAGGACCGTGCCGTGCTGCGCCAGCACGTGCCGCACATCGAGCTGCACCACGCCGACGAATTCGTCCATCCCGACATTCCGCGCGGCGGCGTGTGGGAAAGGCTGTACGCGATCTCGGGCTTCGTGCGCGAAACCTATGTGGTCCAGCTCGACGCCGATACCGTCACGGTCCAGCCGATCCCCGAAATCGTGGAAGGCGTGCGCAACGGCACCGGTTTCGTGCTGGCCGACCTGCCCGACACCCCGCTGCGCCAGCTGCCGGCGGTGCGCGAGCACGCGCTGCGCGTGCTCAAGCCGGGCGCCCACATCCAGACCATTTCCGAGAGCGAGATGGTCAATGTCGGCCTGCCGCAGGACGCCCTGTACGTGCGCGGCTGCGCCGGCTTCACCGGCTTCCCGCATTCGGACACCATGCGCGACGCCATGCTGGACTTTTCGCGCCGCATGACCGCCAAGCTGGGCGAGGACTGGAAGCGCTGGGGCACCGAGCAGGTGACCTCGAACTACCTGGTGGCCAATGCCCGCGGCACCCGCACGCTGCCCTTCCCCAAGTATGGCACCCCCGATTGCGCCACCGCGGAAACGGCTTTCCTGCACTTCATCGGTTCGATGCGCTTCATTAACAGCAAGTATGAAGCCACCTCGCGCGACGTGATTCGCGCGCTCGACGCCGCGCCAGGGGCCGGCGCCACGCTCGCGCAGTCGACCACGGCGGGCTGACGCACCGACGCCCACCGCTGCGATGTCCGGCCCGTCCTCTTTTTCCGCGCCGCGCCTGTTCCGTCTGCTGGCGGCGGCGCTCGTGCTGACCAGCACCGCCGCGCTGGCGGCATCCCCTCTCGCTGAAGTCCGCCTCCAGAACCTGCGCTCCGACCAGGCCGACGTCCCCTTCACCTTCGGCCAGGTCTTCGCGCCGGGCGACCTGGGCAAGAACGAGCGCCTGGCGGCGCGCCTGCAAGACGGCGCCCTGCTGCCGCTACAGGTCGATGTCAAGGCCACTCATGCGGACGGCTCGGTGCGCCATGCGGTCCTCTCCGGCGTCCTGCCACGTCTCGGCGCGCGCGCAAACGCCGACCTCGACCTGGTGAAGGAGCAAGCGCCGCAGCCGCGCGCCGCCGACGTCACCGTCAAGCGCCTGCTCGCCGACGGCCTGACGGCCAGCGTCACGCTCACGATCGATGGCGTGACCTACCGCGCCACCCTGGCCGAGGCGGCCGCCGGCGCCAGGGGCGAGAAGAACACCGGCGCCTGGCTCGACGGCCCGCTGGCGCGCGAGTGGCGCGGCCTGGCGCCATTCAAGGCGCAGGGCGGCGCCGCCCATCCGCTGCTGGACGCGCGCTTTGCCGTACGCTGGTATCCCGGCCTGGAACGACAGGCACGGGTCGAGGTCGTCGTCGAGAACACCAGGACCTTCCAGGCCGGCGCGCGCAACCTCGACTACGACGTCGAGGTCGAGGTGGGCGGACGCACCGTGTATGCCAGGGAAGGACTGCGCCATTACCATCACGCGCGCTGGCGCCAGCTGGCCTGGTGGAACGAGACGCGCGCCCCGGAACTGCACATCCGCCCCGACAGCGCCTACCTGATCGCCTCGCGCGCCGTGCCCAACTACGACCAGGGCATCAAGCCGAGCGAACGTTCGCTGGCTGACCAGGCTTCCCGGCTCGGCTCCGGAAAAACCGGCCCGATGACGATCGGACCCGTCAACCGCTACATGCCGGCGACCGGTGGGCGCGACGATATCGGACCTTTACCGGGCTGGTCGGTGCAATACCTGCTGTCGGCGGACTTGCGCGCGCGCGCCAGCATGATCGCGGCCGCCGAGGGTTCGGGCAGTTGGTCGATCCACCTGCGCGATGAACGCACCGGATACCCGCTGCGCACCGACACACCGGCCAATCGCCTCGTCTCCACCCACATGAACCTGGCAAACAGGCCGCCGCTGCCGGTGCCGCGCTGCGCCGGCAAGGGCTTGTGCGACACGCCCTACAAGCACGACACCTCGCATCAGCCTTCGCTCGCCTACCTGCCCTACCTGCTTACCGGCGACTATTACTACCTGGAAGAGCTGCACTTCTGGGCCGCCAGCAATCCGCTCGAAACCGATCCGGGCAATTCGGGTCGCGGGCAGGGCCTGGTGCGCTGGCAGCAGGTACGCGGCCAGGCATGGTCGCTGCGCACGCTCGGCCACGCCGCCTACATCACCCCCGACGCCCATCCGCTGAAAGGGTATTTCGCCAAGCAGCTCGACAATAACCTGGCCTTCTACCATGCGACGTATGTGGTGGGCAATCCGAATCGCCTGGGCGTGTACGACAGTTCGGGCGCCAGTTCGTTCAAGGTGAAGGCATCGGCGCCATGGCAGGACGACTTCCTTACCTGGAGCTTCGGGTATCTCGCAGAACTCGGCTTCGACAAGGCGCTGCCCATCTTGCGCTGGAAAGCGAAGTATGCGGTCGGGCGCATGACGACGCCCGGTTTCTGCTGGATCCAGGCCTCGGCCTATCATCTCGAATTCCGCCCTGGGCCGAAGGAGCCGCTGTTCGACGACCTGGCCACCATGTACCAGTTTAATTTTGGCGGCGACAGCATTCTCAACGAAAGCAAGAAGCTGAAGCATCCGCAGGGCCTGAAATATATCGACCAGCCCTGCGCGAGCCGCGAGCAGAGCGACTGGCTGCGCACGGCCAGCAAGGGACGCTGGTCGCCCGGCCGGATGTCGGGCTATTCGGACTCGCCGCTGGGCTATCCGGCCAATATGCAGCCCGCGCTGGCGGTAGCGGCGACGTCCGGCATTCCACATGCCGCAGAGGCCTGGAAACGCTTCGACGCACGGGCCGACAAGCCGGACTACAGCAAGATGCCCGTATGGGCCATCGTTCCCCGAAACAAAACGCAGGACGACTGAGTCGCCATGTGGGCAATCACTGGCAGGCACACTCAGTTTTCATGTAAGAAATGTATCGTGCGACCCTGAGGAAATAGGGATGCAGCATATAATATTGTGCATTACAGCAATCGATCGCATGCCGCCAGGCGTGCATGCCGCAGATATTCGTCCATGAAGAATCCGATCCGAGTTCGCACTGCAGACAGCCATCCGTGCCTTGCCCGGCCTGGCGCGCCCATCGTCGCGCCGGGGCCGTGCGCCTGAAGCGCCATCGCCGTCATCGACAGTCCTGACAACCATGGCAAACCTGCGACGATCGCTGTTCATCACCTTCTGTTCCTCGACCGGGGCGACGGTGCTCAAGTTCATCGTCAGCGTCCTGCTCGCGCGCATCCTGAGTCCGAGCGAGATCGGCGTCTTTTCGATGACCGTGGTGTTCGTCAATTTCGCCCATGTGTTCCGCGATTTCGGCGTCAACCAATACATCCAGCGCGAGAACGATCTCACTCCCGAGAAACTCCAATCGGCGGCTGGCGTACTGTTTTCCTCGTCCTGGCTGATCGCCCTGTGCCTGTATCTCGCCAGTGGCCCGATCGGCGCCGCGTTCGACGAGCCTCAGATGGTGCCGGTCATGCAGGTGCTGGCCCTCGGATTCGTGTTCATTCCTTTCGGCTCGATCACCAATGCCATGCTCTCGCGCAAATTCGAAGCGCAGAAGCAGGCCTACGTAACGGCAGCGGGCACCCTGAGTTATTGCGCCAGTTGCCTGGTGCTGGCCAAGCTCGGATTCGGCAGCATGAGCCTGGCGTGGGCCAACCTGATCAATATTCTCGTGAGTATCGTGGCCCTGGCTCCCTTCCGGCCACGCACTATGCCATGGCTGCCCGCGTTCACCCACTGGCGCGGCATCGTCAATTTCGGCGCGGGTTCTCTCATTTCGAATACGTCTGTGGCGATCAATAATGCGATTCCCGACATCCTGCTCGGCAAGCTCGGCTCGGCAAGCCAGGTCGGCCTGCTCAGCCGCGCCAATTCCACCGTCCAGATTTTCATCCACATCGCCGGCTCGACCATGACCTACGGCGCCGTTTCCTACATGGCGCAGATCTTCCACCGCGGCGAATCGCTGGCGCCGGTGCTGACCCGCGCCACCGTCCTGCTGACCGGGGTCGGCTGGACCGCGCTGGGATTGACGGCGGTGCTCGGGCACGACATCGTCCTGGCGCTGTACGGCCCGACCTGGCTCGAGGCGGTGCCCGCCATCCTGCCGCTGACGCTTGCGGCCGCCTCGGTAATGACGTTCCAGTATGTCAGCTTCGCGCTGACCGCGATTGGGCGCCCTTACATGAGCGCGGTGTTCGTGCTCGCCATCCTGTTCGCGCGCATCGGGTTCGGGGTATGGATGTACGATGGTTCGCTGGTGCGCTTCGCATGGTCGCTGTGCCTGGCAACGGTGCTGACCATGCCGCTGCGCGCCTACATCCAGCGTCATTATTTCGACCTCGGCATCGGCCGCCTGCTGCGCGCCCTGCTTCCGAGCGCGGTGGTGGCGCTGGGCACCAGCGGCGCCGCCATGCTGCTGGCGATGGCGCTGCCGTCCTCGCTGGCGCCGCTGCTGCGCCTGCTCGCCATGGCGCCGGTCATCGCCGTCGCCTGGTACCTGCTGCTGCGCCTGACGCGCCATGAACTGGTGGGCGAGGTGCACCGCCTGGCGGCCCCGATCAAGACCCGGCTGGCGCTGCTGCGCCCCAATCCGTGAATGGAATTCGCATGATCCTCGACCAAATCAAGACCATCCTCACCGACGTCCTCAGCCTGGGCGATGCCGGCCGCCAGCTGAGCGCCGACTCGCCCCTGCTGGGCGCGCTGCCCGAACTCGACTCGATGGCGGTGATCAGCCTGATCGCCGCCCTCGAGGAACATTTCGACATCGCGATCGACGACGACGACATCAGCGCCAGCACCTTCTCCACCCTGGGCAGCCTGGCCGCTTTCGTGGACGACAAGCGCGGCGCATGAAGGCCGCCGCCGGCGCGCCGGCCGAACCCTTCTTCCTGAAGGCGGACGGCGGGCAGCGCTTCTGCCTATATCACCCGCCGGCCGGCCCGGCGCGCGGGGCGCTGCTGTACGTGCATCCCTTCGCCGAAGAGCTGAACCGCGCGCGCCGCATGGCGGCGCTGCAGGCGCGCGCCTTCGCCGCGGCCGGCCACGCCGTGCTGCAGATCGACCTGGCCGGCTGCGGCGACAGCAGCGGCGACTTCGGCGACGCGCGCTGGGAACTGTGGAAGGCCGACCTGGCCCAGGCCGCGGCCTGGCTGCGCGAGCGAACCGACGCGCCGCTGCGGCTGTGGGGCCTGCGCCTGGGCGCCCTGCTGGCGCTCGACTACGCGCGCACGGCGGCGCACCCGGTGGCCGGCATGCTGCTGTGGCAGCCGGTGCTCAAGGGCTCCACCTACCTGACCCAGTTCCTGCGTCTGCGCCTGGCCGGCGCGCTGCTGGCCGATGGCGACGCCGGCGGCGGCACGGCGCAATTGCGTGCGGCGCTGCTGGCCGGCGAAGCGCTCGAGATTGCCGGCTACGACCTCGATCCCCACCTGGCGCGCGCGCTCGATGCGCTCGACCCGCTGGACGCCTTCCGCCCGGCCTGCCCGGTCGACTGGATCGAGGCGGTCACCCAGGCCGGCGCCGAGCCGTCCCCCGGCGCCGCGCGCGCCGCCGCCGCCTGGTGCGACGCCGGTGTCGACCTGCGCCTGCACCCGGTCCACAGCGCGCCGTTCTGGACCACCACCGAGATCACCGAGAATGCGGCCTGGCTGGAGACCGGCACGGCCGCGCTGGAGGCAAGACTGCATGGGCATTGAAGGCGTGGAGATCAGGCATATGGAAGCCGCTACCGATCCGGACCGGCCCCCGGAAGAACGGGCGCTCGCCTTCGACTGCGGCGGCGAGCGGCTGTACGGCATCCTGAGCCTGCCGGGTCATGCCGCATCCGGCGCGCGCGGCGTGCTGGTGGTCGTCGGCGGCCCGCAGTACCGGGCCGGCAGCCACCGCCAGTTCACCCTGCTGGCGCGCGACCTGGCGCAGGACGGCGTGCCGGTGCTGCGTTTCGACTACCGCGGCATGGGCGACAGCGAGGGCACGATCCGCCCGTTCGACGACGTCGAGGACGACCTGCGCGCCGCGATCGACGCCTTCATGGCGGCCTCGCCCGGCCTGCGCGAAGTGGTGCTGTGGGGCCTGTGCGACGCCGCTTCGGCGATCGGCATGTATGCGGCGCGCGACCCGCGCGTGACCGGACTGGTGCTGCTCAATCCCTGGGTGCGCACCGAGGACGGCCTGGCGCGCGCCACCCTGCGCCATTACTACCGGGCGCGCCTGCGCGACCCGGCCTTCTGGAAACAGCTGCTGCGCGGGGGCCTCGACTGGCGCCGTTCGCTGGCGTCATTGGTGGCGCTGCTGCGCAAGGCCAGGGGCGGGCCCGCGCCTGCCACCGCCGCCGCCACCGCTTCGCTGCCGGAACGGATGCGCGCCGGCCTGCAGGATTTTCGCGGGCAGGTATTGCTGGTGATCGCCGGCGCCGACCTGACCGCGCGCGAATTCTGCGACCTGGCCGACGCCGACCGCGCCTGGAAAGGCGTGCTGGCCCCGCCGCGCGTGACGCGGCGCCAGATCGACGACGCCGACCATACCTTCTCGCGCCGCGCCTGGCGCGACCAGGTCGCGCGCTGGACCGCCGAGTGGCTGCGCTCCTGGTAAATCCTCAGCGGCGCAGGCAGGCGCCGAAATCCTCGAAGGCGCCGTAAGCCTTCGCCTGGCCACGCGCGGCGCCGCACAAGTCGACGCCGTCCTGGCGCGGCATGGCGCGTGCCGGCGCCCTGTCGTGCCAAAGGAAATCGCCGCTGGCCGGCGCCGCGAACAGGGCGCGCACCGGATGCAGTCCCGCGTACGAGCGCCACAAGGCCGCGTCGCGGTTATCGCCCAGGCGCAGCAGGCCGCCGTCGCGGCTGCGGATCGGACCGTCGACCAGGTTGCCGTCGATCCGTGCGCTGCTGGTGGCGAAGCGCACGTCGATGCCGGCGGTGTCGACCAGGGTGTTGTCCTCGATCCGGGAATCGGCCGCGCTATTGAGATAAATACCGACGTCGGAACAGCCGACGACCAGGTTGGCGCGCACGACACCGCGCTCTTGTTCCGTAATGCAGCGGCCGTCGCGGCAATACGGCTTGCCGGTGCCGCCTCCCCCCAGCGACAGCCCGACGCGCTGGCCCGGCTGGCCAGCCAGCGCCTGCTCGCACCACACCAGGTTGCGCTCGAACAGATTGCCGCTGCCGCCGCCCTTGGCGAAGGCGCCGTAGCTGATCCGGTCGCCGCCCGCCTTGACGAAGTCGCGGATGATGTTGCCGCGCACGGTCCAGTCGCTGGCCGCGACCAGGTCGATCGGGGTCACCGGTTTGCGCGTCGCGCGCGGCGCCGGATTGGACAGGGTGTTCGCCTCGATCAGGCCATGGTCGGGAAAGCGTCCGGCGGCGCCGTTGATCTTGAAGTGGGCGTTGAAGCCTTGCAGGGTGTTGTTGACGGCCGCGAAGTGGCTGGCCGCGCCGGTCACCTGGAAGGCGTGCTCGCAGTCGTCGTGGGCGGCGCAGGCGCCGTCGATGGCGAGGTTCTCGAAGCGCCAGTGCGGGGCGTTGACCCGGATCGCGACCGGCACGTTCGACAGCAAGGTCACCGTGCCCGGCCGCGCGGCGCGCAGCACGACCGGCGCCTGCGCGCTGCCGGGCCGGCTGGCTTCCAGCGCACGGTGTTCGATGCGATAGCTGCCTGGCGCCAGCGTGATCGTCGTGCCCGGCGTGGCCGCGGCCATGGCGGCGCGCAGGGCGCCGACGTCGCCGACCGCGGCATCATCGGAACCGGCGGCTCCGGCCGGCTGCGGCTGGGCGCCCAGCGTCAGGGCCGCCAGGTCGGGCGCGGGAGCGCCGCCCGCTGCGCCGCGGTCCAGCGCCAGCAGGCTGCGGCTGGCGAACTGGCCGGCGCCGACGATGACGGCGTTGTGGCCGCTGCTGCGCTTTTCGATGTAGGGCGCCAGGGTGCGCGGCATCACGCCGGCACGCTCGGCCGCGAACAGCCCCGCCGCCACGCCGCAGCCGGCCAGCAGGGTCGCCGCCAGCGCCAGACGCGCGCCACGCTTCATGGGAAGCACTTCATAGGAAGCACTTCATGCGCTGCTCTTGATGCCGTGCCGGTTCATCAGGTCATACAGGGTCGGACGGCTCACGCCCAGCATCTCGGAAGCCTTGACGATATTGCCGTCCACCCGCGCTAGCGCGCGCACGATGGCCGCGTGTTCGGCCTCGTCGCGCACCTGGCGCAAATTCAGCGGTTGCTCGACCTGCGCGCCATCGCCGGGCAGGCCCAGGTCGTCGGCCACGATGGTCGGGCCGTCGGCCATGATCACGGCGCGCTTGACGCAGTTTTCCATCTCGCGCACATTGCCCGGCCACTGGTAGCCCTCGATGGCGGCGATCGCGTCGGGCGCGAAGTGCAGGGTCGGGCGCGATTCCTGGGCGCAGAACTTGTTCTTGAAATGGTGGGCCAGCAGGGCCGCATCGCCCTGGCGCGCGCGCAGCGGCGGGATCGTGACCACGATCTCCGACAGGCGGTAGTACAGGTCTTCGCGGAAGCGCCCGGTGCTGCACAATTCCTTGAGCTTTTGGTGGGTCGCGCACACGATGCGCACGTCGACCGGGATTTCCTCGTGGCCGCCGATGCGCTCGATCACGCGCTCCTGCAGGAAGCGCAGCAGCTTGGCCTGCAGCGCCATCGGCAGGTCGCCCACTTCGTCGAGGAAGAACGTGCCGCCGTTGGCCAGTTCGACCTTGCCCTTGGTCTGCTTGGCGGCGCCGGTGAAGGCGCCCTTCTCGTAGCCGAACAGTTCGCTCTCGAGCAGGTTCTCGGGAATCGCGGCGCAGTTGATCGCCACGAAGCGCTCCTTGGCGCGCGGCGACAGCGCGTGCAGCGCGCGCGCCAGCACTTCCTTGCCGGTGCCCGATTCGCCCAGGATCATCACCGAGGCCGAGGTCGGGGCCACCTTCTCGATGTTGCGGCACACCTTGAGCATGCCGGCGTCGCGGCTGATCACGCCCGCCATCGGCGAATCGGCCTGGTTCGACTGCATGCGGCGGTTTTCCATCTGCAGGTTGTGCAAAAAGAACGCGCGCTGGATCACCAGGTTCAGCACCTCGGGCTCGCACGGCTTCTGGTGGAAGTCGTAGGCGCCCATGGCGATCGCCTTGACCGCGTTGGCGCGCTCCTGGTTGCCGGTCAGGACGATCACGCGGGTGTCCGGCGCCAGCGCCAGGATCTGCTCCAGCGTGGCCAGGCCTTCGGTCGAACCGTCCGGATCGGGCGGCAGCCCGAGGTCCATGGTGACCACCGCCGGCTCGTGGCGGCGGATCTGCGCCAGCGCGCTTTCGCGGTCGCCGGCGACGACCACGTCATACGCATCGAAGCTCCAGCGCAGCTGCTTCTGCAGGCCGGGGTCGTCTTCGATGATCAACAGTTTCGGTTTGTTTTGGGTCACGGCTATTCCTCAGTTCACGCTGCGCGATCGATGGCGCCGGCGGCAATGCCGGCGCCGGCCTCATGGTACAACGGCAGGGTGACGGTAAAAGTGGTTCCGACCGAGGGCGTGCTGGTCAAGTCCAGCGCGCCGCCCAGTTCAGTGATGTATTCGCGGCTCTCGAACACGCCGATGCCCATGCCGGCCGGCTTGGTCGACTCGAACGGCTTGAACAGGCGCTCGCGAATGAATTTCTCGGTCATGCCGGCGCCGGTGTCGGCCACCGTGATCGCGACCCGGTTGCCCTGGCGGCGGATGCTGACGTTCACTTGGCCGCTCTTGGGCGTGGCCTCGATCGCGTTCTGGATCAGGTGGCCCAGCACGCGCTCGAGCCGTTCGCGGTCGGCCAGCACCATCAGGCCCTGCTGCTCGACCTGCAGCGACGGATGCGGCTCGAGGGCGCTCTTGAGCGCGATCGCCTGGCGCACCACGGCCTCGACCGACAGGGCGCGCGGCCGCGCCGGGGCGTCGTTGCGGCTCAGTTTCTGCAGCATCGACGTCATCTTCTGGATCGAATGGTCGACCGTATCGAGCATGTCGCGCTGGAACTCCGGATTGTCGCGGTGCTTTTCGGCGTTGGCGTTCATCAGGGACAGCTGGGACACCAGGTTCTTGAGGTCGTGCACCACGAAGGTCGACATGCGGTTGAACGAATCGAACTGGCGCGCCACCATCAACTCGTTGGCGGCGTCCTGCTGCGCCAGGTAGCTGGCGGCCTGGCTGCCCGCGATCTCGAGCAGGTCGAACACTTCCCAGTTCAGGGCCACCGTGCTGCGCGCGTCCTGCAGCACCACGAAGCCGAACAGTTTCGAGTGCATGATCAGGGGCACCACCAGCCAGCCGCGCGGGAATGCCTTGAGCCATTCCGGCAGTTCGAGGTCGCCGTACTTCTCGGGCAGGGCCTTGTATTCGTGCAGGTCGATCACCCACTGGGTGGTTTCCAGGAAGCGGCAGAACTTCGAATCGGCCGGCTCGACGGCGCTGCTGGAAGCCTGCCAGCCGGCCGCCGGGCGATAGGCGCCGGCGCCGCCGCTGTCGGGTTCCCCGTCGCGGCGCTGCCACAGCACCCCGCCCGGGCTTTCGACCAGGGCGCCGACCGCCTCGATCGCGCGTTCGCCGATATTGGCGCTGTGCTCGGACAGGGTGCGCGTGAAGCGCATCCATTCCTCGCGGTAGTCGTAGCCGTAGCTGTAGAAATGCTTGCTGATGAAAACCTTGAGCCAGGCGCGGAAGGTGCCCGAGAACAGGGTCCCGGCCAGCACCAGCAGCGCGCCGCACAGGAACACCACCTGCATCACGCCGCCCCAGCTGCCGCCGAAGTAGCGCAGGTAATAGCCGGCGAAGCCCATCGCCATCAGGTACAGCGCGGAGCCGAACAGCGCGGTCGAATGGAACATCACGCGCCGCGACAGCGCCAGCGCATTGGCGCGTGAGGCGCCGCGCTTGATCGCGGTGCCGATCAGCGGCATGGCCAGGGCGTTGACGATGCCGCGCGCGGCCCAGGTGTCCTGGTGCATCTCGTGGAACAGCATCGCCTGGCTGTACATGTAGAAGTCGTAGGCGAACATGGCGCCGATGCCGAGGCAGGCGAACTTGATGGCCCAGCGCTCCTGCACCGTCTTGTTGCGGTACACCTGCTCGACCAGCAGCATGCCCAGCACCGCCTGGCACACGCGCGCCGTCACGTTCGGCAGCAGGCCGTCGAAGTTGAGCATCAGGTCGGTGCGCAGCAACGCCGTCGCCAGCAGCAGGCCCAGGTAGACCATGCCGCCCACGAATACCGGGGTGCGCAGGCCGAACGGCCAGCGGCTGCCCGGATCGCGGTAGTTGCCCAGCAAGAGGAGCAGCACGACGCACCAGGCGCCGCTGCGCAGGATCTCGAGCTTGTCGGTCCAGACCGACCACAGCCCGAGGCCGGACGCGGCTTCCAGGGCCAGGGCGCCGGACCAGAGCGCGGTGAGCGCGCAGGCGATCGCGACCGGCGCGACGTGGCTGCGGCCGCGCCAGATCGTCAGCAGGAGACCGATCAGCAGGAAGAAACCGACGGCGGCGACGCTATAGCTGTAGACGGCAATGCTGGTCAACGTGCGCCATCCATGAGAACGTGCATTGAAAAAATCCGGGTAAGGAGGCCACACCGATGCCTGGCCCCGGGACCACCCGGGGCACGGCCGTCAGCGCCCGCTGCGGAACAGCACGACCTTGAGCGTATTGATCAGGACCAGCACGTCGAGGAACAGGCTGTTGTTCTTGACGTAATACAGGTCGTACTGCAGCTTTTGCAGCGCATCCTCGGCCGAGGAACCGTAGCCGTAACGCACCTGGGCCCAGCCGGTGATGCCCGGCTTGATGCTATGACGTACATTGTAATACGGCACCACCTCGATCAGCTGCTCCACGAAATAAGCACGCTCGGGCCGCGGACCGACGAAGGACATCTCGCCCTTGAGCACATTGAACACCTGGGGCAGTTCGTCGATGCGGGTCTTGCGCATGAAATTGCCGACGCGGGTGACGCGCGGATCGTTCTGGGCCGCCCACTGCGGCTTGCCGCCTTTTTCGGCATCGGTGCGCATGCTGCGGAATTTGTGCACCCGGAAGATCTTGCCGTCCTTGCCGACCCGTTCCTGCGAATAGAACACGGGGCCGCGGTCTTCCAGCCACACGGCGATCGCCGCGGCCAGCATGATCGGCAGGGTCATGACCATGATCAGGGTGCTGCACACCAGATCGAAACCGCGCTTCATGAAAGTGCGGATGAAGCTCTGGTCGAAGCCGCCGCCGAACACCAGCCAGCTCGGCTGAAGCGAATCGACCCGGATCTGGCAGGTTTCGCGTTCGAAGAAGGTGGCGGCGTCGGTGACCTTGAGGCCCTGCAGTTTGCAGTCCAGCAGTTCCTTGATGGGGAAGCTGCCGCGCCGGTTCTGTACCGAGACCACGATTTCCTGCACGCCGTACTGCTTGGCGACCTTGACCAGCGAATCGCCGTCGCGCACCTTGAGCAGGTCGCCGGCAGGCACGCAGACCTCTTCGCTGGCGACCGGAATGAAGCCGGCGATATTGTAGCGGTGGTAGCTGGTCTTCTTCTGCGCCAGTTCGCTGCACTCCTTGGCCAGCGGACCGCTGCCCAGGAACATGATGCGCGACTGCATCAGGCGCAGCTCGGACGTCTTGAAGAAGATGATGCGCGCCGTAAAGATGCCGACCGCCGCCAGGCCGAACACCAGCAGCAGGATGCCGCGGCCGAAATACAGGTCGGGGGCGATATAGAACACCAGGGTCAGGATCAGGAAGCCCATCAGGAAGGCGGGCATCAGCTTCATCAGGAAGGGATGGCGCAGGCCTTCGTCGAAATCGAGCTGGTACATCCCCATGGCGCTCATGCTGAAGCTCACTGCCACCGCGAAGGCGATTGCCGAGGCCATGAAGTGATCGAGCTGCAAGGCCGTCGCCGGCGCGCCGACATCAAGAAAACGCATGGCGGCGCCCGCATAGGCGGCCCCAAGCAGGATCAATATCTCTACGAACAGCAGGACGAATACGATCTTCGACACATAGTGATTAGAGATCCGAAACATTTTATTCCCCAGAATTTATTATTGCTTCACTGCTTGCTGAGTTGGCAAAACGACCACAAGGCATCGGCTGCATCGACAGCAGCGCGCGCATGGTCTCATACAATAGCTATAACGTGTCGCGCTCGCCAGGACGTGTTGTATTGACGACAATCGCCGACCTCGTCCGCCTCCTGGTTAATAAATTTTCCTACGCGACATTATCAATATAGCAAAGATTGAGATTTGTTTCTTTATCGCTAGATCTGCCGTGCGCGGGGTAGAAAAAATTTCCCACAGGGCAACAGCCCTGTCATCATGTTTCCCCACGCCGCTTGTCGCTGATCATGTGCTCGCCATAGTAGGTCAGCGCTGTGTAATGTCGATGACTTGTCGCCTGTACAAGCAAATCCAGACAACCATTGCTTAACCATGCATTTTATATATCACAAGCATGGTAGTTTTTTGCTATATTTTTAACAGTAAATATAGCATGGAAACACAAGCAGACTCAACGATGGTTCACTGCCGCGTCAGGTCAATGCAACACGGGTAAGACAGACTGTTGCAAAGCTCACCTGCGCTTAGGGAAAGAAATTTTAGCATTGACTCAACAGTATGCAGCGCAACGATGGATATCGTGCGCTATTGTTTTAAAGCTAATATTGATTTATAGCAAGTGTGCGCCTCAGAGTTTCGCCCCGGCGGCCTGGGGCGCATCCACCACCGGCATGGCGCCGGCCGCCGGTGCCGGCTGCCGCGCGCGTCGTCCTGCGCCTATGAGCAGAGGGAACAGCCGCGGCATCAGGACGTTGGCGATACGGTAGACGGCGACCAGGATGGCCGTCACCAGCACCGGCGCCATGACCCAGTACAAGGGATAGGGCAAGGCGCTGCCATAGCGGCTGTACAGGAGCCAGGTCAGCAACAGCACCGGGGCGTGCGCCAGGAACATGAAGAAGCTGTACTTGCTCATGCCGACCAGCCAGGGCCCGAGCCGGCTCGCCGCCAGCCAGGCGGTAGCCGGCCAGATCAGGAACGGAGCGACCAGGCGCAGATAGGTCGTGTTCGCGACACGGAAATGCACGATGGCGGCGCAGGCGAGCAAAAACAACAGGAAGCACGGCACTGCGTATCGGTCGAGCAGGCGCAGGTTCCAGCCGCGCACGGCGGCCATGCCGCCCACATAGAACAGCACCGCCATCACGTCGCGCAGCACCAGCACGCCATCGTAGTTTTTGAAGAACACCACCGACACCAGCACCAGGCCCGGCCAGGCGTAATTGCGCAGTAACCAGCCGAATGCCGGCGCGAGCAGGATGAGCACCAGCAGGTCGCGCAGGAAGTTCAATGGGTAATTCACGGGCGACGCCGTCAGGCCGAAGGCGGCGTTGAGCCAGGCCATCGGTTCAAAAGGCCACAGTTGCGCGGACATCTCGACACCGGCAAACAGTTGCGCTCCGAGCGCCAGGGGCAGCAGCGGCAGGTTGAAGCACAGGAAGGGCAGCAGGATGGTGCGCGCCTTCTTGCTGAACAGGCGGGCCGGCGCACGATCGAGGGCGGCGCCGAACAGCAGGAATCCCGAAATGACGGTCAGCACCGGGACGGTGGCGCGGAACACGGCGAGCTGGAAAAAGGCCTTGGTGGCATCGAACCAGCCATTGCCGATCTCGGCCATGGGCACGTACTGCGGTGTATGCAGCATGATGACGCCGAAGATCATGACGAACCGCAGAAGTGCGATACGGTCGCGAAGGCCATGGTCGAGGGTCATGGAAGGTCCTTTTCAAGAGTGCGGAACATGCGCGGGAAAGTCGTCGCGCATGGCACGAGAAACTGCCGAATCGAGCCTGCCGGCAATGAAGGGCCTGCCAACTCCCACTTACCTTAAAGTCAACACTGATCAATGTCAATTGTGCGCGTGCGTCATTACACAAAAGTGTCGAATGCGCGGTATGAGCGGCGAGCACGGACGCGAGACCGCGACATGCTGGCGCATGCGGGACGTTCGGAAGGAGAAAGGAAAACGATGGCAATGATGCCGGAATGGCGCGGCTGGCTGGGATCGAACCAGCGACCCTTGGCTTCGGAGGCCTTGGGTGCATTTGGAAAAAGTGGCTTGGTTTACCGTAACTCCTTGAATCACATCATATTCCATCTGGGCAGTATCGGGCAAGTCGGGGAAGGATTGGGAAGAAATTCCGACGATTTTTCCCAAAATTTTTCCCGCGACGATGACGTTACTTACCCCGGCCCGGAACCACCGCTGGGTACTAGGGACACGGTTTGGTTAGCCTTTTAATAAAGTCTACTTGCCGGAGGAAGCACCCCGCAGTAGCGTTGTGCGAGCCGCTTCGGACTGCAGCTTCCAGCATGCCGCTCGTCGTTTACAGCGGAAGCGTACTAATGGGGCCAACCCTGGTTGTGGTGACTCACTGGTTGAAAGTGTCCTAGTAGGACACTTTTCACCAGGGTTAAGGAGCCGAAAGGCTCGCCAACCGCAAAAGTGTCCTATTAGGACACTTTTGCATCGGGTTGACCTGCCGTTGCACGTTTGGCTTCAATCGGCACTTATGTGACTGTTCACATTGCGAAACGTAAATACTTGGCCGGCACGTGCGCGATAGCCAAACCCCGTTCCCTACCTGGTGAAACTCAAACCCGTCGCGGACCAGAGGACGGGTCTCGATGGTTATGATGACCGGAGCGCCTCTGGGACCGCCCACAGCCTCTGCGGTCTCTTGGGTGGCAGACAGGTGGACGTCACGGCGAGACCCGGGAATGGCGTAGCAACTCCGAATACATTGCCCTTCGTCGGAATTGCTTCTAGGCCCACCGTGGGCCTTTCTCAAGTGTTACGATGATTGTTTTCGCTGCACAACATTGAACAGGTAGCAAATGAACCATCAGGCCCTTTCGTCCTTCATCTGGTCTGTCGCTGACCTTCTTCGCGGCGATTACAAGCAGTCCGAATACGGCCGCGTCATCCTACCCTTCACCGTGCTGCGTCGCCTTGACTGCGTGCTGGAGGCGACCAAGACAGCTGTACTAGCAGAGTTCGATACCAAAACCAAGGCTGGGCTGAATCCAGAACCATTCCTGTTGCGGAAGGCAGGACTGAGCTTCTATAACACCTCCCCCCTAGATTTAGTAACGCTGCTAGGTGACCAGGACCACATCCGTCAAAACCTCTACGCGTACGTCCAGGGGTTCTCTCCGGCGGCGCGCGACATTTTCGAGCGCTTCGACTTTTACACGCAGGTAGAGCGCCTGGCCAAGGCCAACCTGCTGTACCTCGTTACTGAGAAGTTCGCCAACATCGACCTCCATCCCGAGGTTGTGGACAACAACAGTATGGGCCTCGTGTTCGAGGAGCTGATTCGTAAGTTCGCCGAAATCTCCAACGAAACAGCCGGTGAGCACTTCACTCCGCGTGAAGTCATCCGCCTGATGGTGAACCTGCTCTTCATTGAAGATGACGACGTGCTCACCCCAGGCAGCGCTGTAGTGCGCACTATTTACGACCCCACGGCTGGCACTGGCGGCATGCTGTCGATTGCTGGCGAATACCTGCTGGAGCACAACCCGCAGGCGCGTCTGACTATGTTTGGCCAGGAGCTTAACGACGAATCCTATGCCATCTGCAAGGCTGACATGCTCATCAAGGGTCAGCCAGTAGAGAACATCATCGCCGGCAACACACTTAGTGACGACGGTCACGCCGGACGAAAGTTCGACTACATGCTGTCCAACCCGCCCTTCGGCGTGGAATGGAAGAAGGTCGAAAAGGTGGTGCGCCAAGAGCATGAGAGCAAGGGCTTCGACGGCCGGTTCGGTCCAGGCCTGCCGCGCGTCACCGACGGTTCCATGCTGTTTCTGATGCACCTGCTTTCGAAGATGGCGCCTGTCGTGAACGGCGAGGGGGGAAGCCGCTTCGGCATCGTGCTAAATGGTTCACCGCTGTTTACGGGTGGCGCCGGCAGCGGCGAGAGCGAAATCCGCCGATATGTGCTCGAAAATGACTTAGTGGAAGCCATTGTCGGTCTGCCCACTGATATGTTCTACAACACAGGCATCGCAACATATGTCTGGATTTTATCCAACAAGAAGCCGAACGACCGCAAGGGCCAAGTGCAGCTCATCGACGCGAGTGGTTACTGGCAGAAGATGCGTAAGAGCTTAGGCAGCAAGCGCAAGCAGATGAGCGATGCGCACATCGTCACGGTCACGCGTCTCTTCGGTGATTTCATTGAAGCTGAACTCGTCACCGTTTTTGATGCCGAAGGCACCGCACTTCTAGAGCCGCAGCTCGTTACCGGCACTGACAACATGCCGGTCGCACCAGAAGGCGGCAGGCTTAACCGTTTACCTATTTCGCGAATTTTCCGCAACGAGGAGTTTGGCTATACCACCATAACGGTCGAGCGCCCGATGAAAGACGAGGCAGGGAATACGGTCGTGGGGGTTAAGGGCAAGCAAAAGGGCAAGCCCCAGCCCGACGCAGCACTGCGTGACACCGAGAACGTGCCACTAACCGAAAACATACAGGCCTATTTTGAGCGTGAGGTGCTGCCTCATGCGGCCGATGCCTGGATTGACAAGGAGAAGAACAAAGTCGGTTACGAGATTCCATTCAATCGCCACTTCTACGTATTCGAACAGCCCCGCAGTTTGCATGTCATCGACGATGAGCTGAAAACCGTCACAGCCAACATCATGAAGATGTTAGAGGAGTTGGCCGAATGACCGTACGGAAGTATCAAAAGTATAAAGAAAGCGGCAGTCCCTGGCTCCCACGTGTACCTGAGCAGTGGAATGTTTCCCCATTGCTGAGCGTCGCAAACGAGCGCACCGAGTCCAATATTGGGATGCTAGAAAACAATCTTCTTTCGCTAAGCTATGGGCGAATCGTCCGAAAAGACATCGACTCCAACAATGGCTTGCTTCCCGAATCTTTCGAGACCTATCAAATCGTCCGGCCCGGCGATATTGTTCTGCGGCTGACCGACCTCCAAAACGACAAGCGCAGCCTTCGGAGCGCCATCGTTCAAGAGCAAGGCATTATCACTTCCGCCTACTTGGCGCTACAGCCACGAGGAATCGAGCCTAGATTTCTCGCGTATCTACTGCGAGCCTATGACCTGACGAAGGTCTTCTATTCTATGGGCGGCGGCCTTCGACAATCAATGAAATATGCCGACTTGAAGCGCATGCCGGTAGTGCTGCCTTCGAAGATTGAACAAACCGCCATTGCCGCGTTCCTTGACCGCGAAACCGCCAAAATCGACACGCTGATTGCCGAGCAAAAAAAGCTCATTGTCCTGCTGGATGAAAAACGTCTGACTACAATCTCGCACGTCGTGACAAGAGGTCTGAACCCTAATACCCCGATGAACAATGCCGGCGTGACCTGGCTGGGCGAAGTGCCGGCGCATTGGAAAATAATGCAGCTTCGACACCTTGCGGACGTCCTACGCGGCAGATTCAGCCACCGGCCGCGGAATGACCCCGCATTCTATGACGGTGACTTTCCCTTCGTGCAGACCGGCGACATTACTAGCGCCGGCCGTTATATCCAAAATTTCAAGCAGACCCTCAATGAGCGCGGGGCAGCCGTAAGCAAGGAATTTCCTGCAGGCACACTCGTAATGGCCATCGCCGCAAACATCGGTGACGTTGCAATATTGGACTTCCCGGCCTATTTTCCTGACAGCATCGTGGGCATGGTGCCGAAATCCGACATCGAGCTTCAATTCTTATACTACATGCTAATCGCGATGAAGCCGCCAATGTTGCAGACGGCCACGGTCAGCACGCAGATGAATTTAAACGTGGACCAAATCACTTCGCTTTATGCTGTATGCCCACCAATCCCAGAGCAGAAAAAAATATACGAATTTCTTAATGCTGAACTAGCAAAGATTGAGACGCTGGCGACTACTGCTGAGCAGGGTATCGCGCTGCTTCAAGAGCGGCGCTGTGCCCTCATCTCCGCGGCTGTCACCGGCCAAATCGACGTCCGTGACGCGTTGGAGGAGGCCACAGCTGAGCCATTGGGCACCGGTGACGAAGGGCTGTGCGTGCACGCCCCTGCCGACTTGACGCAGGCTCAGGCACTCCTGGAGCGCAACTACGCCGAAAACTGACCCAGCATGCGTACGAAAGAATGAATTGGGGAGAAGCATGAGCAATAACTTGCACCAGGAGCACCACTTCGAAACCGAAATCTGCACCCATCTTGCCGTCAGCGGCTGGCTGTACGCAGAAGGCGACGCCGCGCATTTCGACCGCCCCAGCGGGCTCTTCCTTCCGGACCTTTTGGCATGGGTAGATGCCACGCAGCCTGAAAGCTGGCTGCGTTTGAACAAGACTCACGGTGCAGCGTTGCCACAGGTACTAGCCGAGCGCGTGCGCAAGAATTTGAACGAGCGCGGCACGCTGGACGTACTGCGTAGAGGTGTGGAGATGCTGGGTCTGAAGGAGCCCCTGGACCTGGCGCAGTTCAAGCCGGCGTTGGCCATCAACCCGGCCATTCAGGAAAAGTACGCGGCCAACCGGTTGCGCGTGGTGCGGCAAGTCTGCCACTCGCCAAACAACCCGAAAGACGAACTTGACCTGGTGCTGTTCCTCAATGGCGTTGCGGTGGCCACGGTGGAGTTGAAGAGCAACTTCACCCAGAACGTACAGGATGCCGTGGACCAGTATCGGTTCGACCGTCTCCCGCAGCCCAAGGGCGGCATGCTGGAGCCGATACTAGGCTTCCCAGGTGGCGCACTGGTGCACTTCGCGGTGAGTCAGACCGAGGTGATGATGGCAACCAAGCTGGCAGGCCCGGCGACGACCTTCCTGCCTTTCAACCGAGGCAACGCCGGTGGTGCCGGAAATGCCCCAAACCCGGACGGCTTTGCGACAGCATACTTGTGGGAGGAAGTATGGGCACGTAACAGCTGGCTGGACATCCTGCACCGCTACCTCATCTGCAAGCGCAACGACAAGAAGCAGCCGCAAGCCGTCATCTTCCCACGCTACCACCAGCTAGACGCCACGCGCAAGCTGGTGGCCGATGTGCTGGACCAGGGTCCCGGCGAGCGCTACATGATTCAGCATTCGGCCGGTTCGGGCAAGACTAACTCGATTGCCTGGGCCGCGCACTTCCTGGCGGACCTGCATGATGCCCAGCACAACAAGCTGTTCGACAGCGTGCTCGTGGTCAGCGACCGCACTGTACTGGACGCCCAGCTGCAAGAGGCAATCTTCGACTTCGAACGCACGACCGGCGTGGTGGCCACCATCACCAACGAGCACGGCAGCAAGAGCGCCCAACTCGGCCAAGCGCTGAAGGGCGGCAAGAAAATCATCGTGTGCACCATCCAGACCTTTCCTCATGCACTGCAGGCCGTACAGGAACTGGCTGCCACGGAGGGGAAGCGCTTCGCCGTGATTGCCGACGAGGCGCATAGCTCGCAGACGGGCGAGGCGGCAGCCAAGCTCAAGCAACTCCTGTCGGCTCAGGAATGGGCAGATTTGCAGGACGGGGGCGAAGTGGACACCGAAGCGCTGCTCGCTGCGCAGATGGAGGCCCGCTCGGGTGTGAAGGGTCTGACCTACGTGGCCTTCACCGCGACCCCAAAAACGAAGACGCTGGAACTGTTCGGCCGCAAAGGCCCTGACGGACTGCCGCAACCCTTTCACGTCTACTCGATGCGCCAGGCCATCGAAGAAGGCTTCATCCTCGACGTGCTGAAAAACTATACCAGTTACAAGCTCGCCTTCAAGCTGGCTCACGACGGGCAGGAGTGGGACGATAAGGCGGTCGAGCGCAGCACGGCGATGAAAGGCCTCATGCAATGGGTACGACTCCACCCGTACAACATCGCGAGCAAAGTGCAAATCGTTGTCGAGCATTACCGCGAGAATGTGCAGCCCCTACTGGAGGGCAAGGCCAAGGCAATGGTGGTGGTCGGTAGCCGCAAGGAAGCCGTACGCTGGCAGAAGGCCATTCGGGCCTATATCGCCAAGCAGAACTATCCACTGGGCGTACTTGTGGCCTTCTCTGGCGAGGTGGACGACACCGAAAGCTTTCCTGAGCCAGTTACCGAGACCAGCGATGCCTTGAACCCCGGCCTTCGTGGCAGGGAAATTCGCGAGGTGTTTAAAGGGCCAGACTTCCACCTGCTGCTGGTCGCTAACAAGTTCCAGACGGGCTTCGACCAGCCGCTGCTGTGCGGGATGTATGTGGACAAGATGCTCGGTGGTATTCAAGCCGTGCAAACGCTTTCTCGTTTGAACCGTGCTCACCCAGGAAAAGACGCCACCTATGTGCTCGATTTCGTCAACGAGCCGGCGGAAATTCTCAAAGCTTTTAAGACGTATTACGAAACCGCAGAGATGGAAGCGGTAACTGACCCGCACTTGGTCTACGACCTGCGCGCAAAACTCGACGCCACCGGTTTCTATGACGACTACGAGGTAGACCGAGTCGCCAAAGTGGACCTGGACCCGAACGGCACACAGAAGCAGCTCGACGCCGCCATTGCCCCCGTGGCTGACCGCCTGCTCAAGCGCTACAAGGCCGCGCAGCAGGAGAAGCTGGTAGCCGATGAGAAGGGTGACGACAAGGCCGCGCGCGCCGCCAAGGACCAGTTGGAAGCTCTGCTTCTGTTTAAGAACGACATGGGAGCGTACGTACGGCTCTATGCCTTCCTTAGCCAGATTTTCGACTACGGCAATACTGACATCGAGAAGCGCTTCCTGTTCTACAAGCGCCTTATTCCCCTGCTGGACTTCGGCCGCGAGCGCGATACGGTGGACCTCAGCAAAGTGGTCCTGACCCACCACACGCTGAAAAGCCAGGGTAAGCAGTCGATGGGGCTGAACGCAGACGGTAGCTACAGGCTGCCACCAATTGACGCGGTCGGCAGCGGCAGCGTGCAGGAGAAACAGCAGGCTTACCTAAACGAAATCATCGAGAAGGTGAACGGTTTGTTCGAAGGAGAACTCACCGACGACGACCAGCTCGTCTACGTCAACGGCGTCCTTAAAGGCAAGTTGCTGGAGAATGAGACTTTGATACGCCAGGCCGCCAGCAACAGCAAGGAACAATTCGCCAACTCGCCCGACCTGAAGGATGCGGTCATGCATGCGATTATGGACGCGCTCGACGCTCACCAGACCATGAGCACGCAGGCGTTGGGGTCTGAACGGGTCCGAGAAGGCCTGCGCGACATCCTGCTTGGGCCAGCGCAGCTGTATGAAGCTCTGCGAAACAAATCGATGGATGGAGGAACTAGGCCTGCGAACTAGCGTGAGCACGACCGTTGCCTATTCCTCGAATTACGCCTGGAGCGAAATACACGGGCAGCTCGTGCTCCGACAGTTGCCAGCATCACTACCTTATCCCGCGTTATCCTAGAGTGGGGTAGTAGGTCTGCCAAGGTACCTCTATGAATAGCGTGTGTAACAAGACCCACAACTTGAGATTTTGAAACGCATCCATTGAGACATTTATTGATGGATGCACCTCAAGTCGGGGGTGGCAAAGCCGCCTTCTTCGTCGACCCACAGCTTGAGCTTCCGTCTTGCAGTAGCCACGACCAATGGCCTGAAATCCTCGGCGTGTCGAAGTACAACAAACTCGAAAGTCCTATCAAGCAAGCCAGCGCTTTGCATGCGCGCGAACCCCTCTGTCCTAGGCTTGAGGACCATGACCTCTACGCCCCCAATTGCGCCGTTATGCCGAATTGCTGCACGGGTGTTACCCGCTTTCAAATACTTTTTGTGCTTTAGGTACAGCACTTCTTCATAGGCGCAGACTCCGCCCCAGATGTCGCGAAGCAACGCGTCGGTTAAACCTTGCTCATTGAGTAGCGCCTCAATGCAATGGCGGCGCGCGGCTGTGGCGAGGTCCGGCCGAGTCACCTCAACGTTTTTTACAAACTGGATGCACTCCACACGGGTTTTCAGTCGAGTAATGCGATTCGCATCTTCGAAGCTCAGTGCGGTCGATTGCGCCATGTCTATGTCCTCCGGATTGTTCTGAGGGAGTTACCAGTTAATCGAAACTGACGCGGCGCCGCGCCGCTTCAATTCGGCGACGATTTCGTCGATAGGGGCATCCCGAAGCAACCGTGCATCGGGCAGTGCCGCGCTCGGGGAAGTGGTTAGCGCCTCGATACCAGCGGTACTGATGCTGTCTGCAAACAGAACTTCGTTGAGCTTTTCCCATGTTTTTAAACTGGGCAGCGTTGCGTTGCTGTGCTCCGCGTTTTCGTAACGCGACGGCATCACTTCGTGAATTTCGGCGCGCTTTGCCAACTCGCGGAAGCTCAGCTTGGCGGCCAGGCGCGCTTCCTTCAGCGCCGCGCGGAAGTTTGGGTCTGTAACCTTGGGTAGTTGCTTGGCCATCATCTTTAGTTCGTCCTTTTGCACTAGAAAGTACGCTAATACTAGCTCAAGTTCGCTATTAATGCAAGTATTGGTTTGCTAGGCTTGTTCGGCGCTTAAGGGTAGAAGTCAGCATCCAGGGGCCGACGACGCCCGGTGGATGCCATTGGCAGCGGCGCAGTACAGAAGAGCCGCTGCTACTGCGGAGACAAAATCTCAAAGGCTGCTTCCCACGGCTCGGTAAATCAATGACTTCTAGGGGATGGAAATCTCAGCTTATGGGTGCTACTACAGCGTGCAAGGTCACAGAAATTGTGCAAACCATTCCTGATGAGAGGCAAAGTCACCTAGTTTGTGCAAAAACGAGCCGCTGCCAAGCGCATATCGACGAAACTTCTCAATAAATGAATCGGTTAGAACCGAGACGAGAGCGCTGGGTAAGTAAAGGCGCCGACTTTTGCACAATTGAAGGTGACCTTTCGTCGGCTGCGCTTTTCACAATTTTTGTGACCTTTCATGATGCACTGATGGTATTGCTCGGTGTGCTGTTGAAAGAGCGCCGGCGTGCGGCTAAAGACTTGGACGCCCAATCCACGATGAATGCTATGGACGTCTCCTGTGGTAGTTGGACCGCGAAGCCGGCCGCACCCAGATGCTACTCAGTGATTGCCAGCAAGTGAACGACACCTGTAAGCTGGTGCAATTCATGTACCCGCTGAGGCCCGAATGTCCCGATACGCCCAGTTGACGCCCCTGCTGCTTGCCAGCCAAGAGCCACGAATCGTCCTGTCGTTCGACGAATTAGACAGGGTCGTAGTCGGAGGCCTGCCCAATTCCGCGAAGCAGTATCACGCCTGGTGGGCAAATAACGCATCCAGTCAGTCTCACGCAAAGTTCTGGCTGGATGCGGGTCGGCGAGCTGCTCCGGACTTCAAGGGCAAAAAGGCGGTATTCACACTCGATTCGTCAGTCGACACCAGCGAGCTGGCCGCTGCCGTGGTCGGTGAGTCAACGCCTCAGGACCTAACTGAATACGTAGAAAGCAGTCTGAGCCTTGAGCGCGACCTTGAAGACCAAATAGTGAGCCACCTCGATGTGCTAGAGCCTGGCCTAACTCTGGTGTCACGTCAGGAATCCAGCGACATTGGCCGCCTGGACCTGCTCGCGCGGGACAGAGAGGGACGGACCGTCATCATTGAGTTGAAGGCCGGTGAGGCAAAAGACTCTTCGATTGGCCAGATTGCTCGGTACATCGGCTGGTACGCAGAGAAAGAAGGAAAGCCGCCGCGGGCTATTCTCGTTGCCAGCGGGTTCGGAGAACCGCAGCGTTGGGCGGCGAAAGCGATTCCTGGTCTGAAGCTGGTGACCTATCAGGTGCAGTTCGCATTTGAAGAAGCCACTGTCCAGCCTCAGTAGGTACTTGCGGACGCTGCGAGTGCCGGGGTTAGACCAGGACATCGACGAGCTCGCTCAAGACGCCGTTTTGAGCAGAAAGCTACAAGACATCAATCTTCGTTCCGCGATGGCTACTGTAAAAAACGACACCGCGTAAAAATAGTTCGCGAACAGCTAGGGAAATAACGCAATCAAGAGCAGCGACGCTGATTTATGCCTTGTGGCCGACACTATACTTCTGTCCCATAACGAGATTCAGAAACATGTTCGAACTGACAGAAGACCAATTAGCAATGCGTGACCTGCGTTTAGCCGCATACCATGAAGCCGGACACAAAGCCATGTATCACCGCTTCGGCGGCGCCGGCGACGCTGTAGTCTGGGAAAACCTGAACCGCAGTCCAGATGAGATAGCTTGGCGTGGACAGTTTCGTCCTCGCACTTGTCCACAGGTAATGCATAACACCGCTACAAGACACGGGATGCCCGCTGCAGACCTCCCAGACAACTGGCGGACACTGTATGGGATGGCTGGCCTAGTGGCAGAAGAAATTCTGCGCGGCGAGACAGACCCTGATTTCGTAGCTGGGGCTCTTGACATCAAAATTGCTTGCGGCGAGGTATCAGCTTCCGACCTAAAATCCATGGGAATCACAAATATTGCCGACTTCGAACTGAATTCCGAAGAAGTCGAGCAGGCTTGGCGCTTTCTCCTGGAAGACTGGTCACTTGTTCAGGAGGAAGCGGAGTATCTAATTGCAGAAGCATTGGAGCAACAGCTACATCACCGGCAAGCGTACAGTCCCAATGTCATCGTTAAATGTTGTCCCTGAAGTGTCAACGGGCCATACGACTGGCGACTCACACTCCCGTCCAAAAGTGTCCTAGTAGGACACTTTTGGTGTGAACAGTTCGGGGTACGCCATCTCAATACCCTTGGGCGCCTCCCTAGCCTAGCCAGCCTGTGCTGCATAAGCATCTTCGCGCCCGAGCAGGAGCCATCGCAGCCGGGAGCCATGTGCCCTGCGGGAGCCTTCGCCTAAAACAACCTATTTTTCATTTTATAAGTTATAAAATCAAAAATAAGTCACCATAATTTCATTATGGCAATAAGTGTCCTACTAGGACAGTTTTCTTAGTCGGATTTCAACTCAGCAGTTAAACATCACTTCTCGACCATGCACCTAGAGCCGCGGGGCGGCGGGCAGCCAGGAACGATGACGGGGCGCTAACCCGCAGGCTGCTTTCGCTTCGCCATCTCGACGCGCAGTCGTGTAGTCGTGCACCGAGCACGACGCCACCGCGCCTCCCCGTGAGCATCTCTTGAGCCGGGCCAGCCTGTGCTGCTTGGGCATCTCCGAACGAAAGGAGCTGGCTACACAGACGTAAACCATGTCACTTCCCTTAAGCGAACCCACGCTATTCCGGTCGGGCCGAATCCGCGGGACGCCATCCCTCCCCTTCCAAGCGCCGAGTCGAGCAAGCCGGACTCCATCGCGAGGGAGTCCGGCGCTGCGCAGGCGGCAAGCGGTTAATGTGTGCGCGCAAGGACCAGGCGAGATGCTCGGCCGGAGAATGCCCAGGTGCCATGCGGGATGCCTGGCACGCCTCCAGGGAGGTGCTTCCTAAGTAGCAGGGCCCCAGCCTTTCAGAAGCGCTGCGCTGAGACCGTCGGCAAGGTTTTTGATTTCAGATGGACTGTACCTGTGTGCGCTCTCGCGTTCGTAGGCATATCGTGCGTGAATGAAGTAGTCCTTGCACTTTGTCAGCGCACTAAGCAGGTCTTCTCCAGTCACGTCCAGGTACAGAGCGGTCAGCTTGTCAGCAATGTCGGCGTCCATGCGCTCGAACATCTTCTTCAGGTCGTGGCCTCCACCCTTCAGATTTGAATAAACGTTGGCGTTTGCGAGCAATTCGCCCTCCTTATGCGGAGGCACATCCACGCCGGCGTCGGCACACTTCAGCAGCAGTTCAACGCACAGCGCCAGGTTGCAAGTAACCGCCATTGGACTCGCTGCGAGCGCCGCATTGTTTTCAAAGGCAGGAGCTGCCAAGTTGTAAAACTCCATAGCGTGGCGGTAGATGTGGGCGGAAGGTCCTTTGCGCATTTCGGTTCCTATATTCCCAGCCGGGATGGCCCTACGGAATGTGAACAATGATACTTGCCAAAGATGTTTGAGCAAACGTCCGCCAGCGATTGGCCCGGCCTGTCCGGTTTCGCAACGCAACGCCGCGTAAGGTCGGAACGCTCGGGTAAGCTGCTCGCTTTGGAGGGCACTGCGGGGTGGGAAAATGTGTAGGGTAGGAAACCTCTCCGACGTTAGAGTAGAGTCATGCAGCCTGCTGACGCTCGCCGACCTTCCCTGTCCGCTATAGCGTGCGGTTCTGGAACTACGGCAGGCTGCCGTGTAGAGTAATCCCCACAAGCTTACCTGACGTTGCAATAATGCCAACAAGAATTGAAAAACTTGAAGCACATTCGAGCCACCTGCTCGACATTTTCATCGGGCTGCGAGAGAAGTTCGCCATGCTCGGGCCGATGCTGTTCGACGAGACCGTAGTACGTGCGAAAGGTTCCGGAGCGCAGCACCGCGGCTTCCTCATCCTGCGTCACTCCCTGTTTCTGTCATGCGCACAAGATATAGCAAAGCTCTGCTACGACAGGGACGAGCGGACTCCCAGCATCCATAAAATCGTCGAGGCGCTTGAGGATACGCCTCTCCGAAAGACTCTCGAAGACCGGTACGCGGCGTTCGTTTCGCCATCAACCGAAGATGAAACTGACCCCGAGATTGTGGAGGCGCTACGTGTATGGGAGCGCAAGGAGCAGGCTGAGTTGCGAACCCAGTTTCTGGCACTCCACCAAGAGTTGGTTGATACTTGGGCTACGCTCTCCGTTGCTGCTTCGACGAAAGCTTTCCATACAATCCGAGACAAAGTATCGGCACATACGGAAGTACGTCACGTGGTGGATAAGTACCAGCTCATTGACATTGGTGCCTTGGGTATTAAGTGGCGGGATGTGGGCTCTACCATCCAATCGATGCAGCGCTTGGTCGAAATAATTGGCATGCTAATCCGCGGTGCCAGTTTCGCCTGGGATGCGTTAGACCACAGCCTCAACAAGGCCACTGTCGGCTTTTGGGGTGCCGCCGAAACGAAAGCACCCTAACAGGTCAGGCAAGGAGAAGAGCTATGAACGAAGAGAGCTACAGCAACGTCCCCGCAGACTTTCCCAGACCCTCGCACCGCGGTGCCGTGGCAGGTGCGCACGACAAGCTGCTGATGAAAACCTACAACGGCCAGCTATACCCTGCGGGAGAAACACCCCCGGAAATATTCACGCGGTGGGACGCATGCGAGCACCTCGCTACTCAGCTCGCCGACAAGTCCACTGAGTCGAAAGCGGGAAAGCGGGCTCACATGTCCGAAACCGAGATTCTGGCCCAGTACCTACCGCGCATAGTTGCCACCATTCGGTGGGCGTCAGAAGAGGAAGCTCGCTGGATTATCCGCCGGGTAGCCAGCATTCTTGACTGGCCTGTGCCCGTTGAAGCTCAAGAGGAAAAGTGCTACTAATATAAGCCAATTATCCGATATTCGGCTAAAATGATTTATCTGAATACCGGATATTGTTATGGCTACTTCACCTCCCAGCCTAGTCATCATCACCGCCCCACATCTAGGCCAGCTGCTAACTGCAATCCGCAAGAGGCATAAGCTCACTCAGGCTGCAGTGGCCAGCCGAGTCGGGTTAAGCCAAAACCGCCTCTCTCACCTGGAGAGGCACCCCGAGGAAATCAGCTTCAAGCAACTGCTCAGCTGGTGTTCCGTGCTCGAACTGCAGCTGAGGCTAGAAGAGCGCTACATTGCAGCGCCCGAAGATTTGGCAGAGTGGTAAAAGCCTCTGCGCGCAGGGGCGCAGTTCTAGTTTCGCTTTGTGAGTGCAATGTCCTGCAACTTGTGCGTCCGTAAGTTGACTTTCGCCTAGCGGTTGTAGAGGTTTTCCGGTGTGTGTCGTACAAGCTGCGCCAAAAACGCAGAGGTAATATCGTAAAGCAGACTCTCTGCCCCCCTCATCCTCCTTGGCACTCTCGCCTGGAGGTTTTTCTTTTAGCTCAAACGCTATACGGAGGCATGAATATTATGCCAAACGCTATAGCCGCCATCGGTTGCACCCTTTCCTGCGCTTCGACCTGGGCTCCTCACCTCAATACCGTAATAGGTCGATGGAGCATCGACACGCCTGTCCGCGCGACTTACTTCCTGGTTCAGATTGCGGTCGAGAGTGGTGGCCTTACGCGGCTCGAGGAAGGCCTCAGCTACAGCGCTGAGCGCCTCATGGTGGTGTGGTCATCCCGGTTTTCCAACGCTCGCGGCAGCACAGCGATACGCGCGCAACCCTCAAGCTTTGGCGAACAACGTATATGCCGGCCGCATGGGCAACACGCAGCCTGGCGATGGATGGCTCTACAGGGGTCGTCGCTCAAGCAACTCACGGATAAGACGAACTATGCAGCGTACCTATGGCTTCAGAAGTCGACTGCCTGAGCGACCCAAACCTTCTCCTGCAGCCGCAGCACGCCACCGATTCCGCCGGATGATTCTGGTCGTCGAATGGCTGCAATAAGCTCGCCGACAAGGGCAACATGACGGCGCTGACTCAACCCATCAACGGTGGGGTGACTGGGCTGAAGCAGCGTAAGGCATCGACCCTAGCTGCCCTACGCGCGCTAGGAGGTGGACGTTGACGTGCCGGCACGAAGAGCCGAAACTGAAGGCACTGCAAAAGGAGCCCGGATGAAACCTCAAGACGATGCCCCCGTACCAACCCGAAGCCACGAAACACATGAGCCACCATGCACTGCTCTTGAAAGACGTGTGCTCTCGGTATCCCAGCTGAACCCCACTCCACCGCAAACCCCGGAGGACACTCTCAAACTGATACATCAGGGCCGCGTCGCTGAGATGACGCCTCGCCAAGCCGGTTATGAAGATTGATGGTACGGGCTGAGTGCTTAGCACCTGCCAGGAATATCGTACCTCTGTGTGTACCGGTAAGCCGGCCGCCCGGATTCACCATCGGTAATGCTCTCCCGCTCTGCCTCCAGCGTCGCTTCGGCTACTCGCTGCGACGCCACGTTCTCTACGTCGGTTATCGCTTCGATGTACACCACCCTGGCGCCTGTCTTACCTACTTGCAGTAGCGTGTCGTGGATAACGTCCTCGACGATTTGCTTTGCCAGGCCCTGAGCCCGCATATCTTCCGGGACTGCGTAGCCCAGCGAGACGCACGGGTAGCCGTCCACGGTGCCGTTCATGATGCACGCCACGAATGCCTTCACGTTCCGGGCCTTGTCCAGCCGGACATAGGTCAGGCGTCCAACGCCAGGGGCCGGCACATCGAAGTGCGAGTACAGGTCGCTGTGCCCTTTTACCGGCGCGAGCTGCAGTATTCCTTGGCGCAGCGCCTGCTGGAATGAAACCATACCCACATTTGGGTCTGCCATTTGTGCACTCATGCTCCCCCTTTCTGATAGCTGTACGCAGCTCGCCGGAAAGTTTCCATTATGCTACAACAGAGCAGCTAGATGCTGACTATTGGGGAAGGGAATTGCCTGTTTATTGGGCAGTATACCGCCGCAGGATAATGCGGGATAACGCCGCTGACCTGGCAATGTTCCGCGTTCAGCGACTACTTCACGACAGTTAGATGGCCCACCTTTCTGGGTTTCGGCGATGGCGCAGTTACAGTGTCCACATTCTTTGGCCTCCGAGATGACGCAGGCGCGCTGTTGAATATTTTTCCGTGCAGCTTTGGGTCCGTCGTCGCGAGGTATTCATCTATTGATGCTACGAGCATTTCGCTTAAGCCTGAGGCCTTCAGCGCAGCCAGGCAGCTCCGCGCACGTCTCACTTCATCCGGTCCGGTATTACCGTAATAGAACGGTGCAAGCACATCCAGAGAGGGGTCGACTATCCATATTTGCACGTCGAAGAGGCCGGGAGTCGCTTCTTTGGCAACGCGTACATAGCGCCCAATACTGGTGTTACTCGCACGGATGACAGCTGCATGCAGTGACAGCTCATTGAGAGCGTGCAGCACTTGGCGGAGCTGGAAGTAGCTTAGCCCTGCGTCATCGTCGAGATTGATTTGCGATACGGCGGTGTGATGGTAATACTTCAACATATACGTAGCTTGCTGTTCCGGCGGGACCGGAAGCATAGCACCCCACAGCAGCACATTGGTTGCCTTATGGCAACAAATCATTTCCCTACGCCGAGCAGGACATGGCGCCATAATCCCCTTCGCCATCGCGGGTCCTTCCAGGGTCTTCTCCCCAGGGGCGCAAGGCGAGCCCGCTCCATCACTAGAGGCAGCAGTTTCAATTGGGTATCAGTCTTAATCAGCAGGTAGCAGCCGGAGCCGCTCAGTTCGCTTCGGCCGAACCGGAATCTATGCACGTTCCCGACGCTATCTGAAAAACAGCGCCTGCCAAAAGCTAGCTCCGTTGCCTGGTTGCCCACCACACCCGGGTGGTTTCAACACGCTGCTCGACTGATACCCGGACGACATGACTGATACCTCGAAATTTCTCTCGCAACTTGCGTACGCCAACCACCGAAAGCAGCTCGACCTGCCGGGCGCCACACACGCCGCGGTAGCGAAAGCCATCAAATCCGGTCGCCTTGTGCGCGCGATGAGGGCGGCAAGCTGCTGCTCGCCCCGAAGACTGCGGATGCCGAGTCTCTGCAAATACGAACGGCGTGATGCAGCGTGGCGACGAGGCAGCAGTCACGCCCGCAGAGTTAGCCCCACGCAAGTCACCCCGCCAACCAAGAGTCACTGGCGCCTATCGAGCTGGATGGCCTGAACATCATGAAGACCAAGCGTGAGAAGCCAGAGCCGGCAGACACCGCCACGCTCGCTGAGGCGTGCGCCATGAAGAAGCACCTGGCCCTGTCCGCAAAGCTCGACTACGAGCTGGAGTCGGGGCAGCTCATCCAAGCTAAAGACGCCCGTCGAGCTGCGTTCGCCACGGCGCGCAAGGCTCGCGACATGCTCTTGACCATGTCCGACCGCCTAGCGCCCATCGTGGCTGGGCTGACAAATCGGTTCGATTGTCATGAGGCTATCACGGCGGAAGTGCGCCGGTCTGCGACGAGCTGAGCGCGGCTGCGCTCGACAAGCCGTTGAGCGAGGAGGACGCCGATGCCCACGAGTAAGCTCGCCGTCGGCACGCTAACCTCCGGAGCCGCTGCCGTCCTGGCCGCCTGGTCCGAGGGTTGGGCGCCGAAGCTAGAAGTGCCGGCAGGAGTGCGCTTCCTGACGGCCGCGGTCGACGTGCAGGACGACCGTCTGGAGCTGAAGGTGAAAGGCTATAGGGGGCGAAAGAATCCTGGCTCGTGGCGTACTCGCAGCACTACGGGTACCTGGCGTAGAACAATGTATAGCTGGAGGTTGACGAGGTGCTCAAGTCTCGGTTCAAAGTCCAGGGCAGCGGCACCATGGGCATCGACACCACGTTGGTCGATTTCAGCGACTAGGAAAATTTTCCATAAAGCAATAACTATCCTACTAAGGTGCGCTGTCAAAACTGTCCTACTAGGACATTATTTTCCTCAAAGCAATAGCTGTCCTACTAGGACACTTTTCCGCTTACAGCAGGACACTGTCATGAAAACTGTCCTACTAGGACACTTTTTCCCTCACAGCAATAACTGTCCTTTAGGACCCTTTCCTAGAAAACTGTCCTAGTAGGACACTTTCTCGCGGCAGCCAGGAAGCGATGGTCGCGGTGAGGCGCAGTGACCAGTGCAGGCGAGCCCCCGACCAGAACACACGCCAGACGAATTAGAAACGCACAGGCGAGGCGAACGCGCTCCAAAAATGACCGACCTTCCAGCCGACCACAAACGCTTGCTGGCGCCGCTTAGACAGGCCCGATACCCAAGCGCTCCCGCCCTCCGACCCGAGATGTATTAATGCGGTAGGCGAGGCGAACGCCCCCGAGAAGAACGAGCCTACGAATCCAGGCCGGCAGAGCGCCTGCAGGCCCGCTACGCAAGCCGCAGCCATACCATACCTTTGGGATGGCATGGAGCATCGCCGCGCGCAGGCATGGTGACGGCGCAATCTGCAAACATCGCTCCCTGGCTGCCCGCCGGCCTGCCGGCTTCAGGTGCACGCATCACGCTCAACAGTGAGGAAGCAGACGGACACAGATGCTCAACACACCTCAAGGGATTCATCCTTATATCTCTATATTTATATGCTTCTAAGGGGCTTCGATGCCCCCTGGAAGTGGCCTAGAACGGGCTTCAGGTCAGCGGTTCCCCGCCTCTACCCAAGCTGCGTACCTCTGCACAAATATGCTGTCCGAAGTGCCCTGTCATGCTTGGGTGGTTTCTCTATACCTAGTATGACCACGCTGACTTACACTATCCCCTTGGCCCCTGTGCCAGCATCCGGCCGCCGGGTTCCTCTCCGTGGCAGGCCTTACTGCCCGAAGACTTATGCTTCCTGGCGCGCTGCCGCGGTGGCCTACCTACCACCGCCGGCTGCTCCGGTCCTTGGGCTCTGCAAGGTGCTCATCGACGTAGTCTGCAAGCGTCCGCAGACGCTCATCGCTGATACGCCTACCGGCCTCGTAGACAACTATGCCAAGGCGGCTCTGGACGCCGTCTCCGCCGCCGGAATCTGGAGGGACGACAAGCAGATTCGGACTCTGGCTATCGAGAAGCGATACGCCGAACCAAGCGAAACACCCCATATTCTCATCACAATCGTATCCTTGGAACCCTGCAAGAAAATCAATTTCATCTCTATTCGCAAGGACTTCCACGCGTGGCTGGTACGCGAGGAAGGCGCCCCACTCTTTGCTGACTACGAGGACTACGTTGGGACCCTATGTCGATTCTGCACCCTTGAGCTGGAGGCAGACCGCCTGCCCTGGAGCTTCCAATTACCCAGCGAAGTGACATTGTCCCGTTGGTACGAGCACTATCGTAAATATACCCAGCCGCTTCAGCCGGTTTTGAGCTGAACAGAAAACGTAATCATGGCCCTTCCCCTCCTACATGCTAGTGCCCATGCCTGGCTGCCCACCATACCTGGTGGTTTCAACGCGCCGCTCGACTGATACCCGGACGACATGACTCATAACTCGAAATTTCTCTCGCAACTTGTGTACACCAACAACCGAAAGCAGCTCGGCCTGCCGGGCGCCACACGCGCCGCGGTAGCGAAAGCCATCAAATCCGGTCGCCTTGTGCGCGCCATCTAGCACGGTGAGGGTGACACGCTGCTGCTCGACCCGAAGATTGCGGATGCCGAGTGGTCGCAAACACGAACGGTATGATGCAGCGTGCCGACGAGTCAGCAGTCACGCCCGTGGAGTCAGCCCCACGCAAGTCACCCCGCCAACAACGAGTCACTGGCACCCATCGAGCTGGATGGCCTAGGCATCATGAACACCAAGCAAGAGAAGCCAGAGCCGGCAGAGGCCGCTACGCTCGCCAAGGCGCGCGCCATGACGGAGACGCACCTGACCCTGTCCTCAAAGCACGACTACCAGCTGGAGTCGGGGCAGCTCATCCAAGCTGAAGAAGCCCGTCGAGCTGCTTTCGCCACGGCGCGCGCGGTTCGCGACATGCTCTTGGCCATGTCCGACTGCCTAGCGCCCATTGTGGCTGGGCTGACAAATCGGTCGATTGGTCATGAACCTATCACGGCGATAGTGCGCCGGTCTGCGACGAGCTGAGCGCGGACCCGCTCGACAAGCCGTTAACCGAGGAGGACACCGATGCCCACGGGTAAGCTCACCGCTGGCACGCTAACGTCCAGAGCCGCTGCCGTCTTGTCGGCTTGGTCCGAGGCTTGGGTGTCGGAGCTGAAGTGCCGGCAGGCGTGCGCATTCTGAAGGCGCAGTCGAGTGCAGGACGACCGTCTGGAGCTGAAGGTGAAAGGCTTTGGGGAGCGGGAAGAATCCTGGTTCGTGCCTACTCGCAGCACTACAGGGGCTCCGGCGAAGGACGATGTATGGCTGGAGGTTGACGAGGTGCTTAAGTCCCGGCTCAAAGTCAAAGGCGGCGGCACCATAGGCATCGACACCATGTCCGCCAACTCCGGCGACTAGGTCACTTTTTTTATACCAATAACTGTCTTACAAGAAGAGTTTCCCATGCAGCACCAACCCCCTTACTAAGGTACGCTCTCAAAACTGTCCTACTAGGACACTATTTTCTTCACAGCAATAGCTGTCCACCTAGGACGCTCCTGAAAACTCTCCTACTAAAAACTTTTTCCATGCAGCAACAACGACTTGGCTGTCAAACTGTCCTAATAGGATACTTTAGAACCTATGGTCGGGGCACCTAGGACGGCTATGCCGCAGGCAGCCAGGAAGCGATAGTCGCGGTGAGGCACCGTCACCAGTGCAGGCGAGCCCCCCCCCCCCGACCAGAACACTTGCCAGACCCCCCGGTGTCAGAATAGTTGTCGCGTCACCTGATGAAGTAAATACCAACCGGGGACGGGCAAGAGAGATCGTGTGAAGCAGTATTCAGCAGAAC